>JAZUGJ010000177.1:0-14540 GCA_045641145.1 Paludibacteraceae bacterium | reverse complement strand
AGACCGCTTGGCCTTCCGACTTTCTACACAGATATGACGCGGGTTGTCCTCGTTACCATCATCCCAACCTGCAAAATAATATCCCTTTTGAGGAATAGCATAGATATCGGTCCATGCCATTACTTCGTCCCATCTTCCGCTACCATAACCGATACCCATCGTCGAATCCGAAGACAGAACGGTAAGAGTTGAAAGCTCATCGGCAAACATCTGTTGCCCACACAGCATCAGGGCTGCGATAAATAAAAATAGTTTTTTCATATTTAATAAATGTTTGTTTTTAGTTAATAAATATCGTTAATATATAAGTCAATGCCTACCCTCGGATAAGATGGATAGGCAAAGTCTATCTGTTATTACGCGTAATATAATAGGTAGTCGGCGGTTATTTGAATAAATCAGAGTGTGTGCCGGTACGAGCCAGTGAAACTAACTTTATTGTGTTCTTAACATCATATATCAATAGCCAATCCGGTTCAATATGGCACTCCCAATAATGAGCGAACTTCCCACTCAAACGATGAGGACGGTAGTTTTGAGGCAGTTCACCATTGGCTTGGAGCAAATCTAAAACAACTTGTAAAGATGCTTGATTACAACCTCGCGAAATACAACGCTTTAAATCCTTCTTAAACTGACCGGAATATTCAAGTTCGTACATACTAACCTAAAATTTGCTTGAATAAATCATTGGAGTCTTTTGCACGTGTACCACGCCCTGCCTCTAACTCTTGTATAGCAGCAATAGTGGCACTATTAGGTTCTTCTATAAAAGCATGTGATGCACGTATGGCGGCCAACATACTCAAAGCCACTGCACTACGCGGGTTATAAGATAAAGTAGTCGTCTCCATAATAATACTTTTTTCCAAATTCGGCTACAAATATACAACGAAAATTTGGAATACGCAAATAATTAGGGCACAAAATAGATTCTTAATCTATAATTATACGATTTTAGGTAGTTCGTAGGGGCTTGCACATAAAGAACTATCTAAAAACGGACAATGAAAGACGCAAGTCTTGTGCCCTAATAGGTGCGCATTTCACTTTGTTATCTGTCTCCCCGGCGGCAAAATATATACGATGCTGGGGCAAAGTGTAGATTTGTGAGAGAAATTTAGCCATTACATCGGATCTACATCCACCACTACCTGTACATATTTGCACGACGGTAAGGTCTGAATGGCACCTATCTGCTCAATCAGCAACTGCTTGGCTTTTCCGATATTGGCTTTCCCCTCTATCCGCAAATTCATCCGGCGTATATGCTGTTTTTGTACCCGTGATACGAAGGGCGTGACCACATCCGTGATGCGGTGACCGAAAACCTGTTGCAAACGAGTGTGCAGAAAAGCCGTTGCCGTAGTGAGCCGCACCTCGTCACTATGGCGCAGAGTGATGGTGATTTGCCGATGAAAAGGCGGAAAACGGAATGCCTCGCGCTCGGCTATCTGCGCTTGATACATCTGCTCGGTGGCGTGATGCTGCACATACTCAAAAATGGGATTGGACGGGTCAAAAGTCTGTATAATCACCTCACCTTGCGCGCCGGTGCGCCCGGCTCGACCGCTCACTTGCTCCAATAACTGATAAGCCCGCTCAAAACTACGGAAATCGGGTTGCGCAAATAGCGGATCGGCATTCAGTACGGCTACCAAACTCACATCGTCAAAGTGCAATCCTTTGGTCACCATCTGAGTACCGATTAAAATATCTACTTCATGGTTTGAAAAAGAGGTGATAAGGTCCTCGTAATCATTCTTTTTACGGGTGGTATCCAAGTCCATTCGCGCCACCCGCGCTTCAGGAAAGAGTTCTGACACTTCGTCCTCCAACCGCTCTGTACCAAAACCATGAATCTTCATTTCTCCTCCGCACCGGGGACAGATAGTCGGCATAGGGACAGATTGACCGCAATAATGGCAAGTCAGGCGATGAGCGTTCTTGTGCAAGGTCATACTGACATCGCAATCTTCGCATTTGGGAACCGCACCGCAAGAAATACACTGCATATATGGAGCATAGCCGCGTCTGTTTTGGAAGAGGATAATCTGCTTGTTTTTCTGCAGTTCTTCCTTAATACGCGCCACCAACGGGTCGGAAAAATGTCCGTACATCTCTTTGCGGCGGTACTGCCGCTGCAAATCAATAAGCGTAATGGCGGGAAGTTGCAAACCCTGATACCGTTCAGATAGTGTCACAAATCCGTATTTCCCTTTTTCGGCGTTATAGCGGCTTTCAACGGATGGCGTCGCTGATCCAAGCAGCACTTTGGCACCGAAAGATTGGGCACTCATGATGGCTACAGAACGGGCGTGATATCGCGGTGCAGGGTCCTGTTGCTTGTAACTGGGTTCGTGCTCCTCGTCCAATATGACCAGTCCGAGGTTGGAGAACGGCAATAAGACTGCCGAGCGGGCCCCTACAATCAGTCGCGGTTCGGCATCCAATCGCTGTTGCCGGTATATCTCCATTCGCTTGGCATCGGAAACGCGCGAGTGGTACACACGCAACTGATTGCCGAAAACGCGTTGCAGGCGGTCGGTTAATTGAGTGGTCAGTGCTATTTCGGGCACCAAATACAGCACCTGTTTGCCTGCCGCCAATTGCTCGGCAATGAGATGAATATAGACTTCGGTCTTGCCGGACGAGGTAACGCCTTGCAGCAAGACAATATCTTTATTTTCCCATTGTTGGCAAATCGCCTCTTTGGCTTGCTGCTGGGCAATGGTTAGCGGCTTTTTTTCTTCGATTTCATCGGTAAAAGTGTCTAACTTAACGCGCCGTTTGGGCGAGTCCGCCATCGTATAGTGATGATCTAACGCTTTGGCGGGTAAGGCAGCAGCCATAACGTCACCTATCGGGCAGAGGTAATAATCGACTATCCATCGCCACAATTGCAGTTGCTGCTCCGAAATAATCGGGTAGGAGTCTAAAATCTCAATAACATCCTTGATTTGTACGCCTTGCGGAATGGCATTGTCGCTATGTCGGCTGCCGACTACACCCACCACTACTTGGCGACCCAAAGGTACCAATACCCGCATTCCGGCAGCGGGACAAGGCATACTGTCCGGCACACTATAGGTATAGGTGTCCCGAATAGCCAGTGGTAATATGACCTCTATCAAACCGGACACAAATTAACGGGAATGTTGTTGGTAAAAAAGTATATATTCGTCCAAAGTGAATGATTTGTTCAACATGGGGGCATTGGTTTCCGTAACAGGGAAGATGAGGGCATTCAACTCCTTGAACAGGATGCTCAACCCTGTGTTCTCCTGCAGGAGAGAGATATACCACTCTGCCTCGTCCATAGAATCAAATCCGGCTATTTCCAAAGCGCTATTGGATAGCGTATAGGCGGCTATCTTCTTTAAATCGAAGTCCTTGATAAGGAACTGGCTGAAATTATACACCGCCACTTCATATAACAGGTTATTCAACTGCGTTTCATCGTTGGCAATAACAATATACACCGTACTTGCTTCGCGGCGTTCTGTGGATAAAGAGGCGGATTTATCCGCATTATCCTCAATATCGTTTTGCGTTTGCCGTTGGTCGGTCAGCGTAGATGTGGTACCGCCTTTTTTGCTTTCCATTCCCTGTCCCATCATGGCTAACATATCTTTTGCCATAGCACTCAATTCGTGCTCCGGATAGCGTTCCACCATGTCCTGCAAGCAACCGATAAATGCCACTTGCCCGTCTGTTTTGGCAACGGCAATGGAATTAAGGAAACATAGGTGCGGCATAAGAGGTGTTAGCGGATAATTGCTCTCGGCATATATTTTATTGGCTTTGACTTCCGCGAAACGGTTGTGCGTATAGGCATCATAGGTGGCTGCATACAACGAGTCTTGTTCTATGGCCATCCGTTTGAGTGACTCGAAATAGGCGGGGTCGCTTACTATTTTGGCTTGCGCCGAAGTCGGGTAGAGCGATAATATTTGCCCGCGACAATACATGGCCGAAGTGGTGTCATTTGTGCGCAGGGCATTCAGGTATTGGTCGTAGTACAAGTCCACCATCCGTTCATCATTCGGGAAACGGCGGCAGAACTCCTGCCACGATTGATAACTCATGTCTGTGTCTCCTACTTTGTCGCGGTAGATAAACACTAAGTTATATAACGCATCGGCTATTTGGGCATTGCTGGCGGCATAGTCTTCTTCCGTCTTGGGAATCTGCTGCAAATAGTATTCGGGACTATATATGTCGGTAACAACCGGTACCTCTTCCTCTAAAGTGGAATCTGCGGATAGTGCGACACTGTCCAACGGCATATTTTCCTCCATTTCATCGGAAGAAGTATCAAACGATGCGTTAGACATGGTCGCCTTACTCAGTCGCCGCCAGTTATCCTCCAATACACGCTTGCCCCACTTCCGCATAAATTCCTGTTTGCCGCTTCGCATCAGTTGGGGGTTATAGAAATACCAATTGGCGTTTTCACCCATGCGGCTGCCCAACATCATCGATGTGTTTACACTTTGTAAACCGCCGCTCTCGGCGTCCAATTCAGCTTGGCGTTCCTCCTCCGCTTGGCGGATAGAGTCTTGCAGCTCTTTCTCTTTGAGATCGGCAATTAGTTTTTCCACTACTGCCAATTGCTCCTCCTCACTCAATGTGCCGAGGTGCTGCAGTGAGTCTTGTAAAGCAATTGTTTCGGTCTCTACAACTACCTCGTCCAATACTTCACTCCTGTGTTGTACGCGTTTGTAATCGGGGTGGTCGGAAATGATGATTTGTGATGCCTCCTTGTAACACGGAGAAGCGTTACTATAATTGTGGCGGTCATAGTATAAATCGCCGGCAACAATAAGTATACGCGCTTTGGCATCTGCTGCCTTTGTGGACAACTCGATTCCTTTTTCGTAATGCTCTAATGCCCGCGCAGTATCTCCGTTGGCGAGGTAGATATTACCCATGGTACCGTATAGTAAATCCAAATCATCGCGGTACTTATACAGGCGTGCCAACTGGCGCAGTTGTTTCATCGTTTTTAGCGTGTCTCCCTTCAGTTCGGCATAATGTAGTCTTGCATTGAACTCCATTTTGACATCTTTGGGGTGTAGGCGGAACACTCGTTTGTAGGCGTTGCGTGCCTCCGCATTCTGTTTGTTCTCCTGATATAACTGCCCCAATACATATTCAAAGCGTGGCAAGTACTCTTTTCGCTTCTCATTGGCTTTGGCGGCTTTGACAAACGGAATGGCATCTTTGTGGTGGTCGCCTTTTAGGAGTATGTCTGCCGAAACTGCCGAATAAAAGGGCTCGTTTTTGCGTTTCAGGTTTTCCACTTTGACTTTGGAGAGCACATCTTCCGCTTCGTATATCCAACCCAGTTCTCCGTAAGAACGCGCCACCCATAACTGACTTAAAGCGGATAGGTTGGGGTCGTCTTCATACATTTTCTCTATATAGCGAAATGTGCCGACAGCACCTAAAAAATCGCCTTTGTGGAATTCGCTTTGACCGAGCATCAACCATGCTCGGTACATCTGACTGTTAAACTCTTTGCTTTTTAACCAGTTTTGGTATTTGGCATCATTTCGTTTCTTGGGATTGATTTTAGGGCGTGACTTAATGGAATGCAACTTAATGGACTTACGACATTTATCGATGGCTTTGTCCATCGAAGATGCCGCCGATTCGGCGGCTCTGTGGTCACTGACAGGATATAGGGGTAAGGTCAGCGCAAAATTGTCTTCGTGCGCCTGATTGATGGCTTCAATACCTTCCTTGTACGACTGTTCACCGTTGAATTGGATATTGTGAATAACTTTCAGTTCATGCCAAGCACGGGAAGCACCCGTGTTCTTTTGCGTGGAACAGGAAATGATGCCTATCGTTAGGCAACAGCCGAATAATATGGAATAAATCTTTTTCAACTTGGACGGTATTTATACAAGCCCCTTGATGTGACTGGGGGCTGCAATAAAGTCTTTCAGGTAGAAAGGTGTATAGTATGCCAATTCTTTTTCACCGATTGCTTTCTGTTGACAAGTTTCTGCCAAGTTGCCCATTACCTCTGCACATGGAACAATATTTTCTATAAAACGGCAGTTCGTATTTTCTAACAGGTCCTTGCATTTGGCTGCGCCGTCGCCGAAGAAATATGCCTTTTCATCGGATAAAATCCACCGGTTATCGGTGATTATTTTTGCCTCGGTTTCTGTCAGTGGTTCTATCTTTCCGTTGCACATTCGATATTGGCGGGTATATACTTCCATCCGTCGGGCATCCAACATGGGAATCAGTACGGCCGATTCGTCAGTAATATGCTTTCGTGCAGCGAAACATAGAATATCTAGTGTGGACAGAGGAATAAGTGGCACATTCCACCCGTAGCATAATCCTTTGGCGGTACTTAGCCCGATTCGTAAGCCGGTATAACTGCCCGGACCTTCGCTCACGGCAACCGCATCGGCTTTCCAATCTTTGTCGCGGGCCTCTGCCAACAACTCTTCTACAAAAACCGGTAATACAGCCGAGTGGTTGCTTCCGCTCTTGCTGATACGCTCCGCTACACACTGTCCGTCTATACACCAAGCGGCAGAGCATACTTGCGTCCCTGTTTCTATAGTTAGTAGAGTCATGACTTTGTTAGTTTCTTGCAGTGATGTGAAAACAACTTTGTTTGCACTCGTATTTGACATATATATGCCCTGCCCGTTGCTGATTGAGCAAGGTTTGTGCCAACACCAATTTGAGATTGTCATCCGTCATGGAATCACATGTTTGTGTCACTTTATCATAATGCCAATAGCCGATATCGAATGTAGTACCGTAGTTATGTGCCGAATTACTGATAGAGTTGTGATTTCCGCTGCGTTGCAACCGGCGTATATCTTCTTGCGAGCGCAAAACGGATGTTACCCGGAAGCGGTAATGCGGTAAACCGTTTCGTTTCAAAATGTCTGCAAATTCCGCTCCAATGGAGTCCAAACGGTTTGCGGCGATAGGCACCAGATAGGGAACGGAATGAGTCAGTTCTTCCACCACATACCAATCGTTGGTTTGCACCTCACGCAATTTATCTTTCATCTTGGCGGCGGCAGTACGGTTTTCCGGTCCGCATTTCAAACCGATGTGTTGTGCGGCGGATAAATGTAAGTCGTTACGGTCGGAAAATGCCGATGAATAGCGAAAATATCGTCCGTTATAACTGACCAAATGTAATTTCGGCGTCTGCTGTTTGGGGGTACTTGTGGATACATTACGCACTTCTTTACAACATGGCGCAGGTTGCTCTTCTTGTACGCACACCGTTGTGTCCCGCTCGATTACCGCAGGACTTTTCGCATTGACGGAAGAATGATGAGGAACGATACAGTCAATTAGGAACGCGAGGAAACCACACGCCCAAGCAGTAACAATAATTTTCTCTCTGGTTACTCTTTCCATTATCCTCCGTTAATACGCAATAACACAGCGGAAAGTCATGGCCTCGGGAACAAAACTTTCGTCCAATTCGTAATCAAAATCGCTAACACGGTAGTAGATGTACATATTTCCGATACCGAAATCGTAATCCACTGTTTCGGTGTAGAATCCCCATTGATTCTCGGTGTATTCATATTCGTGCGGACGAATATACGGCATCTCAATCTGATAGGCGTCCATCGTTTCATAGTCGAAAGTGCGGTACATCTTGATAATGCCACCGTCAAACACTGCCTCGGTTATTTCGGGCATATCAATGGATGCATAGAAATAATTGTCAATACCTTGCCAACTATAATTCCAACTGCGTTGTGGAACGGTTATTTGGACGATTTGATATGATACATCGCGTCCGTCTCGACCATCCCTGCCTTGGCAGGAAGTCATAAATACGCTTACAGCAATGATGCTGAGCAAAAATAAACTTTTACGCATATTTGTTGTTTTTTTATTATTCATTTTTTATCGGCGTGCAGAACTGCTTGTGGCAGCATTGCGAGTAGAAGTACTTGTGCCGGTACTACGGGGAGTAGATTGGCTCGTGGATGAACTGCGGGGAGTAGTGTTCGTGGAGGTGCTACGGGGAGTAGAAGTGCTTGTGGCAGCACTGCGAGCAGAAGAACTGCTTTGTGCAGGGGCTGGCGTAGTGCGCGTAGTGGCAACACCGCTGGTACGTACTTTACTGGTTACCGTAGTTGTATTGGCAATAGATGTTCGAGCGGTGGCTGACGATGAAGATCCGGCCGTGCGAGAAGTGCTGGTAGATGCAGACGAACTGCGTGTTGTAGAAGCAGAAGCACTCGTTGCGGTCCTGGTCGGTGTGGAAGTTGAGGTTACATTCTCGGCTTGACGAGCGCGTACATCACTGGCATTGGCGGCACGGGCAGGAGCAGCAGACGAGATTGTTGCCGCCGTGCGGGTAGTGGATGCTGCGGGCGTCGTTTGCCGCGGTGAGGTTGCGGCATTGGCATTACGCGAGGTAAAAGAACGCTCGGGGTGCTGTGCACCATAGTCGTTACGCTGCATGGGTTGAGAAATACGGGCGTAATCGGGATAATGACATACCGTAGGGTAGGTCACCACTTTGCAGTAGTGATGATTAGACATATAAGTGGTTACATACGCCTGATAGTGACTTAAATAGATGGGAGCCGGATGGCGATAAACGGTCGGGAAGTGTCCCCAATACCACGGTGAAACCCACGGACGATAATTGTATATTCTCAAATGGGTAAAAATAAGGGGTGTTGCGATGTATGTCGGCTGAATAATGTAGTTTGGACCATATATATATGGCGCACCTATTACCTGCACGTATGCCTTCGTTACGCTGGGTACTTCGGCAACCAAAGTGGCAACATCTTGATAAATATTGGCAGCCAAAACGGCTTGAATGAGGAATATATGGTTATATCCGCTCAATGTCTCTACCACACGGAGGTAATCCACATAACCGTCACCGTTCAAATCAAGATTGGACAGCATATAAGATGAATTGTTGAGCAACTGTTCAAACTCTTGAACGGTAGCCGATTGTGCAAATGCTGCAGCCACGGCTTGCAGATCCAGATAAAGGGAAATATCTTCTCCAATAGGCGTCACGCGGGTTGTGGTAACGGTTTTGACTTTTGGCGTTGTAACCGTTGTCGTGTAGGTTGTTACGGGAATAACAGATGAGGTGACTTTAATTGGAGTCGGCGCTACGGTTACGATGTGTGTCAGGCAACTGCTGAACAGCAACGGCATCGCCGCCAGAATAAAGAGTTCTTTTTTCATTTTGTTTATCGTTTTGAGAGTATATGCTATTTTGCGCTGCAAAATTACAAAGAAATTTTGAAAATAGCAAATAAAAATGAACTTATTTGCGCCTGATTTTGGCTTAAAGTGGTACAATCTTATACTCATCCCATACTAAATGGTAGTAAAAATTACAAGACATTTGCAAAAATGCAAAAAAAGCAGTATCTTTGCAAGGTAAAAAAGCGGTATCGGATATGTACGAGCGTTTATTGTTGCAATTTTTGCCGTGTGCCATGTGCCTGATAGGTATGGCGCTTGTGTTGTTGCGCCGGTACGATAGGATAGCCACAAAGGAATTGGCGGTTGCGTTGGCGATAGCAGCCATATATTGGGCGGTAGATGTTAACTATGTCAATCCGTTGACGAATCCGTCATCGTTTTTGGCAATTGCCATCATAGGTACCGTTACGGCATTGAGTCTTCCTCCCTGTTTGATTATGTGGCAGCATGTTCAAATGGGTTTTCGCTCTTTCCGTTGGTATGAATATGTATTCATGGCTCTGCCGACTGCCTTTTTCTTGGCATCTTCCTTGATTATGTGCCTGGTCGTAAGTGGTGAGAATTTTGAGCGTATGTTAGATGTGGTATATTTGAACGCTCATCCTGTATTTGAAGAGGACATGGCCTCTATGAAATGGAGTTACGAAGTCAATTATACGGCATTTATGATTATGATTGGAGTGGAAATAACGGTTGCTATCGGTTGCTTTGTTCGTGATGCCGTTCTGTTGTTGCGTCTTAAGGAGCGCAACTCGTATGAGAATAAAGTGCTGTATTCTGTGCTGGCAATACTTGTCCTTTTGATTATCGCGCTCATACGGGTGTGCGTGGGACATGTATGGATGATTGAACATCCCTTTATTACTTCCGTTCTTAGTTTGTGTGTGGCGGTGTGTATTTTTATTGCGTGGTACGCATTGTTACTGATGGGTAACCGAGAAGAACGTATTGCCGAAACGCACGCCACTCCGTCTCAAGTGTTTTCCTTGAAAGAACAGTTTGAACGCCTGATGATTTTGGAAGGTTGGTGTTATAAATCAGATTTGAAGCAGGAAGATATAACAGATGCATTAGGTATTAGTTACCCCTATCTGCGTTATATGCTGAAAGAAATTTATCAGACTGATTATGTGAGTTGGGTACGACGAATTCGCATCCACAAGGCCAAAGAATGGATGCGGAAATTTCCGGCCATGAGTATGGACGAGGTGGCGGAAAAGGTTGGCTATTCGGGAGCACCTGCTTTTAATAAGGTATTTAAGCAAGTAGAAGGAATTACTCCAAAAGCGTGGCTGAAATCAGTAGATTTTGCTCCTTTGTCCAAAAATTGACGAATTGATATTGAAAAAATGTCCGATTGTCCAAATTTTCTCGATTTGGATAATTTTATTTGCGTTTTAATTTGTAATTTTGCATCGTCAAATTATAGCGGCAGTTCCTATGCTGTGTGTTGTGCGAATCAACTGCCGGATTTGATAGCCCCAAGCATGGCTTAAAAAGGTCAGAATAAATTTTCTCAATAGTTTTTTTGTGCAGGTTGGTTCGTGAGAATCGACCTGTTTTTTTTATTTCTGCTTGTATATATGATTTTTATTTTGTAACTTTGCACCCGCTTTGAATGAATAGAATAATTATTACAGGATTTATATGAAAAAAATAGCGATTTTCTTGTTCTCGGTCTTATGCGGTGCGATGTGTGCACAAACATCGACTCCGCTTAAGATTGTATACGACAATGACGTACATGGTTCGCTGGAAGGTTATGCTAAAATAGCCGGTTTGCGTGATTCCTTAATGAACGACGGTGCACCGGTATTGACGGTTTCCGCTGGTGACTTTTTACAGGGCTCCGCATACGGGTCTATGTCGCGTGGGCGTTTTTGCATTGACATGATGAACACGTTGCCTTATGATGTGGTTGCAATAGGAAACCATGACCTTGATTTTCAAGGAAGCCGGTTAATGGAGTTGAAAGATACTTTGAACTCCCATACCCGTATGGTGTGTGCCAATTTGTACGACTCGCTCAATCAACGCTGCTTGGATAGTTATGTCATTTGTGAAGCAGGTGGTTATAAGGTGGCGTTTGTCGGCGTGCTGACCACAGCAGCGGAAAGATTGGAAGCGTATGCTTTTTTTGACGACAAAGGTAACCGTATTTATTCGCTGTGTAAAGACTCTTTGTATGAGGTTATGCAAAGAGCAGTGGATGAGGCACGGAGGTGCCATCCCGATTTTGTCATTGTTCTGTCTCACCTCGGAACCATACCTCAGGAAGAGGATCCCACTTCGGTCGATTTGATAGCCAATTTATCCGGCGTAGATGCCGTGATAGACGGACACTGTCATTCAATTATTAAGGGGGAACAGCACCCCGATAAGGAAGGAACATATGTCCTTCTTACCGAAACAGGCAGCAATTTCTCCAATGTAGGTGTTATGACTTTGGAAAGAGGGCAGGCACCCGTTTCCGAGTTGTTGGATACAAAAACGTTGCCCTCTAATGCTGCAGTGGCTGCCGTGTATGATAGTGTTTTGAATTGCGCCAAGCCCATCTTAGGAAAACAAGTCGGATACACAGGTTTTGATTTGACAATCAATGACTCCACCGGCAAGCGTGCTGTCCGCATTCAGGAAACCAATATGGGCGATTTGGTAGCAGATGCTTATCGCGTAATGTTGAAAACCGATATTGGCTGGAGCAACGGTGGCGGCGTGCGAGCATCTATCCCCGCAGGATCAATTACTTATGGCGATTTGGTAAATGTAACGCCGTTCAGCAATTTTATGTGTATCGCTCATGTTACAGGACGGCAAGTGTTAGATGCTTTGGAAGAGTGTTATCATTCCTGCCCGAAAGAGTTGGGCGCATTTGCACAAATTAGCGGATTGCGTTGTAAAATAGACACTACGATTCATAACGAGTTACAATTCTCGGACGACAATATCCTGACGGTTGTGGGGGAACGGCGCGTTCATCATGTGGAAATATACAAGGACGGTCAATGGCAACCAATTGATGCAAGGGCTTTGTACACTTTGGGAAGTTCGCTGTTCTGTGTGTACAAGGGCGAAACGAAGGCCCTGTGCCCCGCTATCATTTTGAAGGACATGGTCATGACTGATATGGAGTGCTTTTGTGGTTACATTACCGATACGCTTGGTGGCGTTATCCCGGATGAGTATCGTACTACGCAAGGACGAATCCTTTTTGAATCGGTATCTACATCGTTGGTCCGATGTATGCGAAATAGTCCAATAAAATGCCGCAAAATGATGCAAAACGGCGTATTGATGATTGATACATCAATGGGCACTTACACATCGCTTGGATTATTTCGCTCGCACCGTTATTAAAATCTGTAAACTTTTAGGCAGAAAACTTACTTTTTTATCTAAAAAGTTTGCATATTCCAAATATTTGTTGTACCTTTGCAGTTGCTTTTCAAAAGAAAGTGCACTGATTTGGTCGGTTGCCCGAGTGGTTAGGGACCGGTCTGCAAAACCGGGGACAGCGGTTCGAATCTGCTACCGACCTCAAAAAATGCCGCCCAAAAAGGCGGCTTTTTCGTTCAATGGATGCCATTATAGAAGATATTGCCAAGCAGGAGTATAAATACGGTTTCACTACTGAGGTGGAGACCGATATTATTCCCCGTGGGTTGAACGAAGATGTTATCCGTCTTATCTCTCGCAAGAAAAATGAACCGCAATGGTTGCTTGATTTTCGTCTTAAGGCGTACCGTAAATGGCTAACAATGCCTATCCCCAAATGGGCGCATTTAACTATACCGGAGATAGATTTTCAAGCCATATCCTATTATGCGGCACCCAAAAATTCCACAACTACTCCCAATCGGCAGATAGACCCTGAGATAGAAAAGACCTTTGATAAATTGGGTATTCCTTTGGAGGAGCGTGCTGCATTGGCAGGCAATATGGCAGTGGATGCTGTCATGGATTCGGTAAGTGTTAAAACTACTTTCCGTGAAACGCTTGCCAAGCAGGGCATTATTTTCTGTTCCATCTCAGAAGCCGTGCGGGAATATCCTGATTTGGTAAAGCAATATCTCGGCTCGGTTGTACCATATAGCGATAATTTTTATGCTGCTCTCAATTCGGCTGTATTCTCGGACGGATCGTTTGTTTATATCCCCAAAGGTATACGATGCCCGATGGAACTCAGTACTTATTTCCGTATAAACGCGGGTAATACGGGGCAATTTGAACGCACACTACTTGTGGCGGACGAGGGGGCTTATCTCAGTTATTTGGAGGGCTGCACGGCACCGATGAGGGATGAGAATCAATTGCACGCTGCGATTGTGGAGATTGTGGTACATAAGAACGCTGAAGTCAAGTATTCAACGGTACAGAATTGGTATCCTGGAGACCAAGACGGGAAAGGCGGTATTTACAATTTTGTTACCAAACGGGGAATTACCTACGAAAACGCTCGTCTCAGTTGGACGCAGGTTGAGACGGGCTCTGCCATTACCTGGAAATATCCGAGTTGTATTCTCAAAGGCGATAATTCGAGTGCAGAGTTTTACTCCGTGGCAGTTACCAATAATTACCAACAAGCAGATACGGGAACCAAAATGATTCACCTCGGGCGTAACACGCGCTCGCGCATTATTAGTAAAGGTATATCGGCAGGGCATAGTCAGAATAGTTATCGTGGGTTGGTCAAAATCGTCAGCGGCGCTGACAGTGCCCGCAATTATAGTCAGTGTGATTCATTGCTATTGGGTGATCAATGCGGAGCGCACACGTTCCCTGATATGCAGATAGCCAATCCGACAGCCATCGTTGAACATGAAGCTACTACAGGCAAAATAAGCGAGGATCAACTTTTTTATTGTCAACAGCGAGGGATAAACATTGAAGATGCTGTCGGACTTATTGTGAACGGCTATGCCAAAGAAGTGATGGACAAACTGCCAATGGAATTTGCCGTCGAAGCACAGAAACTTCTGCAAGTCAGTTTGGAGGGTGCGGTAGGGTAAAAAATTAGCCCATACTTTTCGCATAAAAAAAAGACGCTTGACGGCGTCTTTTCTTTTTTGGTTGCGGAGGATGGGATCGAACCACCGACTTTCAGGTTATGAGCCTGACGAGCTACCACTGCTCTACTCCGCGATATAGACTTGTCGGGATGACAAGATTTGAACTTGCGACCTCCGGTCCCCCAGACCGTTGCGCTACCGGACTGCGCCACATCCCGAGGCTTTTTTATCGAAAGCGGGTGCAAAGGTACGACTTTTTTTTCAATTAACCAAATTTTT
>JAZUGJ010000176.1:0-37439 GCA_045641145.1 Paludibacteraceae bacterium | reverse complement strand
TGAATCGGCTCTTTTTTTGCAATTCTTTCAAGAATTACTTTGTAATTCGGAATTTTTTTTGTAATTTTGCCACCCGTAAGCAATTGGGTGCGTGTCAAGCCGGTAGTTTCCTCTATAATCCAATACGCAGTTTCCCTTGCTTCAGGCAGGGGAAGAAAGGCGCAGAGATCGCGCACAATATCGTTAAAAACAGCAATCACAATGCAAAGGTACTGCTTTTTCCTTAAATTGCCAAATATTTAGGGAAAATAATAACAAAAAGGTCAAATGACGAAAGCAGAACAATATATGGCGCGATGCTTGCAGCTGGCAAGATTAGGGGAATATTATGTAGCACCCAATCCTATGGTAGGCGCGGTGTTGACAGATGACGAGGGGCGGATAATAGGCGAAGGGTGGCATCAGCAGTTCGGAGGACTCCACGCCGAGGTGAATTGCCTGAACAATGCGGAGCACAATTGTCCGACCATAGATTACGGCCATTGTACACTATATGTCAATTTAGAACCTTGCAGTCATTACGGCAAGACTCCACCCTGCGCAAAGATGCTTGCCGAAAAAGGCATCAAGCGAGTCGTAATAGGACTGGTCGATCCCAATCCGTTAGTAGCAGGCAAAGGCATACGAATACTGCACGAAGCGGGTATAGAAACAAAAATAGGTGTATTGGAAGACGAATGTCGCGAGTTAAACAAGCGTTTTATTTGCTTACACGAACGGCATCGTCCTTATGTCATCCTGAAATGGGCACAGACACGCGATGGTTATCTGGATGGGTTAGACCGACAGACGCTTACAATATCTACCCCGCTGACCAAACAATTGGTACATCAAATGCGGGCGGAAAATATGGCTATATTGGTCGGTAGCGGTACGGCATTAAAAGATAACCCAAAACTGACAGTCACCCGTTGGGCGGGGCGCAATCCGATTCGGGTGTTATTAGACCGCCGAGGACGAGTGCCGAAAGACTACCGTATTTTCTCCAACGAAGCGGAAACCATCGTATATAGGGGCAGAACTGATTGGGAGTTTGTGCTGAATGACTTGGCAAAGAGAGGTATCCACTCTGTAATGGTGGAAGGAGGGGCAGAAGTGTTACGCCACATTACAGACAGCGGTATATGGGACGAAATACATATTGAAATAAGTGACAAAGCGTTGGGCACAGAGGGCGTTCCCGCCCCCCGCGTACAACTGCCCCTAGAACCCACAAACAAAATAAACGGACATTGTTTATACACCATCACTCAACATGAATAACAAGAACACCTTTCTCTTAATACTGACTATCGCATTGGCTTCGTGTTCCTTATTTGAGAAAAAACAAGCGGCAGGCGTGGTTGCGGAACTGAAGGGACACCAACTGACACGCATCGAACTGGACCAAATAACAAGTGCAGCCGACAAGGCGGATAGTGCTGCCATTGCCGAACAGTATATTCGCCAATGGGCAGAAGATATCTTGCTATATGACGAAGCCAAAGACCGTCCGTCTGCGGAGGTAGAAAAACTAGTGGAAGATTATCGCCGCTCGCTCTATATCCATGAATACGAGCAACGCCTTGTCGCCCGCTATCGCCCGCACCACTGGCAAGACTCGGTAGTCCGTACCGTATATGCAAACAACAAAAACCGCCTGCGGCTACACCAAACTATTGTGAAAGGTGTCTTAGTTATTGTTCCTCAAAAAACACCCAAGCAGGAAAAAGTGAAGAAATGGCTCTCTACCCTCACCGAAGACAATATAGACAAGATTGACAAATACGCCCTGCAATACGCAACCGGATATGAGTTCTTTGCCGATGAATGGCGTTCTGCCAACCAAATATTGATGCAAATACCTACCGAAACGGATATTCTCAATCAGCATATTGCCAAACGCAACCAAATTATTGTGGAGGACTCAGCATCGGTATATATCCTGCAATTGACGGACAAACGCATGAGCGGAGATATAATGCCCATGGATTACGCCAAAGAGCAAATAGAGCAAATACTGCTCAACCGCTGGCAAGTGGATTTTATGAAACAGAAAAAAGCCAATCTATATAACGAAGCCGTACGCTTCAATAAATTGAAACGATATGAAAATTAACACACATATATTGATTTGCCTACTTTTTGCGCCCCTATTTGCAATGACTATAGCAGCAGACAATATCATAGATGAAGTGATATGGGTAGTTGGTGATGAAGCCATTTTGCGAAGCGAAGTGGAAGAAGAGCGCTTGCGCGCCCAATATGAGGGGCAACAAATAGACGGCGATCCATACTGCGTTATTCCTGAGCAGATGGCCATTCAAAAACTTTTTTTGCACCAAGCCGAATTGGACTCGGTGGAAGCCAATGAATCGACCGTGAGTCACCAAGTAGATGTGCGTCTAAACTACTACATCAACCAAATCGGCTCAAAGGAAAAGATGGAGGAATATTTCCGTAAGTCACAGAGTGAGATACGCGAGGAGTTGATGACAACCATCCGCAATCAGATGATTATTCAACAAATGCAGCAACAACTGACATCACATATTAAACCCACTCCTGCTGAAATACGCCGTTTTTACAGCACCTTACCGGAAGATTCTATCCCCACTATTCCCGCCCAGGTGGAAGTACAGATATTAAGTTTTGAACCAGAGGTGCCGAGAGAAGAAACCGAGCGCATTAAATCCCGCCTGCGTGATTTCACGGAGCGTGTCCAAAACGGGCAAGCCGATTTCTCCATGTTGGCGCGGTTGTATTCAGAGGATACCGAATCTGCCAAACGCGGTGGTGAATTGGGTTTTGTAGGACGCGGGCAGTTAGTAACAGAATTTGCGGATGTGGCATTCAACCTGACTGACCCCAAAAAAGTAAGCCGCATTGTAGAAACAGAATACGGCTATCATATTATTCAACTGATAGAGAAGAAAGGCGAGCGCATAAACTGCCGCCATATTTTGATGCGCCCTCGCGTTACGGCAACCGACAAGATAAATGCGTTGGAGAAACTGGACTCAATCCGCACTATTATTCGCGATAGTGCCAACGCCACTTTTGAACAAGCCGTTATTCTGTTCTCCAAAGACAAAGAAACAGCAATGAACGCGGGCGTAATGATGAACCCCAACACCGGTTCCAGTAAGTTTGAATATCAAGACTTGCCCACCGAAGTCGCCAAGCAGATTTATAGCATGAAACCGGGCGATATATCGGAGCCGTTTGTTATGATGGACGAGATGAAAAATAAAGAGGTATGCGCCATTGTCCGCCTTAAGGCAAAGAACGATATACACAAAGCCAATTTGGTGGAAGACTTTCAGATTATCCGCCAGATGTTGGAGAATAAACTGAGTCATGACTTTGTGGAAAATTGGATTCGCAAGAAGCAAAAAGAGACTTATATTCATATTGACGACCAGTGGCGCGGGTGTGATTTTCAATACCCGGGTTGGATACATGAGTAGGTTAGAGTTTAGAGTTTGAAAAGATTTATAGTTATATTAGTGAGTGTTTGTGCCGCGTGGGTAGCCATGCAGGCACAGAACATGGTGTATCTGGAGCATTGTGAAACCTTGAGTTTTGACCAGAAACGCCTACCTGACGCCCAACTATTAAAAGGCGATGTGCGCTTTCGGCATGAAGATGCACTCATGTTCTGCGACTCAGCGTATTTCTATGAAAAGACCAACTCCTTCGATGCCTTCGGACATGTGCGCTTTGTACAAGGTGACACATTGGAGGGCTTTGGTGATGTATTGTTTTACGACGGAAATACTAAACTGGCACGCTTGCGGCATCATGTTAAACTGATACATTTTACCACTATCCTCACCACCGATAGTATGAATTACGACCGGCGGACAGATATAGCATATTATTTTACAGGCGGAACAATAGAAGATACTCCTAATACATTGTCATCTATGTGGGGATCTTATTGTCCCTCCACCGAGCAAGCCGTTTTCCGCAATCAAGTACATCTGCACGGCGAATCTGCCACACTGGACGCCGACACCCTATTATATAATACGGAGAGCAATGTAGCAACACTAGTATGTCCCACTACGATTGTGTATGATGACAATACCGTTATATTATCTTCCGACGGCTGGTACAACACTTCTACCGAACGCTCTATGCTCCTGTCCCGCAGCCGAATTATCAATGACAAGCATAAGCAACTGACGGGCGACACCATTTATTACGACAAAAAGAAAGGGCAAGGCAATGTATTCGGGCATATGGAAATGACCGATACAATACAAAAAGTAAGTCTTTATGGCAATTACGGTATTATGTATGAAAAAACCAAATCGGGCTTTGCAACGGACAGCGCCTATCTATTGGATTGGTCGCAGACAAATAAAACCTATATTCATGCCGATACCATTTTTACCGAAGAGGAACCTTTTACCGCTATACTCTTGACTCCCGATACCATCTATCGCGATTCCACTTACCGCAAAGTGCGGGCGTTCTTCCATGTCAGGGCATACAGCGATGACTACCAATTTGTGTGCGACTCAATGGTCTATTACGGGAAAGACTCCATGGCAATTATGTATCACGAGCCGGTCTGTTGGAGCCAACAACACCAGATATCGGCAGATACCATCTTTATCTATCTCAAAAACGGCACGATTGATTATGCACACGGCGTTGGTGCCGCATTCGGTATTAAGCAGGAAGGCGCAGAGGAGTTTGACCAATTATCCGGTAATGAGATGAAAGCATTCATCCGTGACGGCGAACTAAAAGAGGTACAAGTAAGCGGAAACGCCGAGACGGTTTTCTATCCACGCGATGATGACAGCACATACGTGGGGGTGAATAAATCCCAAAGCAGTTTTGTTAATATGTTCATTGAGCATAACAAGATACACCATATTCTTTTTACCACAGAGACGACCGGCACATTATATCCTTTGGACCAAATCGAGCAGAAGGACACCCGATTAGTCGGTTTCTTTTGGGCAACACAAGAGCGTCCGACAGGACCTTTTGATATCTTTGCTATACCACAACGCACAGCACGCCCTGTACAGAAAGCCATTTCTGCCACAGAGGAAGAAGAGGAAGAACCGGAAACTCCGAAACGGGAAAAACGCAATAAACACAGATTATAGATATGAAACATCGCATTGGGATTATTTTGGGCTGTTTGGCATGTGCCGCAGCAGTGCATGCCGAAGCAACACATTCAGTCGGTTTACAATTGGGCTTTGACCGCCAGTTATACCGTTTAAACGCGCCAAGCCGTTTTGAAGAAGACAAGACAAAGCTTGACATCACCCAATTGAATGGTGCTAAAATCGGCTTCGTATACGAAACGGCATGGGAGTGTGGAGTGGGCATTTTTACCGCAATCAATTACTCCTTTACCGGACACCGCCGTCCTTGGGAAGAATACGCCTACACGCCTGCCGGGGAACCGACGCCATACAAATTGTTTGAGTACTCTGCCAAATCGGAAGCTCACACATTGGAACTCAATTTGGAAGCAGAGTACAAATGGGAAATAGCCGGCAATACTTACCTCATTTTCCACACCGGCCCGTCCTTCCAAGGCATTGCCAAATACGAAGCCAAAGACTTCTTCCGTCTCAAAGGCAGCGAGGAAGAACAAACAATGCCTGTTCATGTATTCGGTTATAACGCCGAAGATATGGCACAATGGTATAAACGGTGGAATATCACCTGGGGCATCGGTGCAGGATTCCAATATAAACGCTATTTTATCCGCGGCGGTTATAATTTCGGTTTAGTCAATCCATATAAGATACAGACCTTCGGTGCAGCGGGTTTTGAAGCCGTCGGAAGCCATGAGTTGGACGACCGGATAACACGAGGTCGGTTTGATAACTGGTGTGTTAAATTAGGTATTTTCCTCTGGGATAGTGATAACTGAACATGATACCACGCGACACCATAGACCGTATTTTCTCCGCCGCCAAGATTGAAGAGGTGGTGGGCGATTATGTATCGCTGAAAAAGCGCGGAGCCAACCTGATTGGCTTATGTCCGTTCCATGACGAAAAAACGGGGTCTTTTACCGTGTCACCAAGTAAAGGCATCTATAAATGTTTCGGTTGCGGGAAATCGGGGCACGTAGCGGGCTTTTTGATGGAGATAGAGCAATGTTCCTATGTGGAGGCATTGCGTATGTTAGGCAAACGGTACGGGATTCAAATTGAGGAACGCGAACTGACCCAGGAAGAGCAGCAGCGTAAGGACGACCGCGAATCCATGTTTGTTGTAAATGAATGGAGCAATAAATGGTTCCAACAGCAATTATGGGACACTGACGAAGGCAGAGCAGTCGGACTCTCATACTTGCGAGAGCGGGGCGTAAGAGACGACATTATCCATAAGTTTCAGATTGGTTACTCGCCCGACAAAAGTATGTTGAGCGCAGCCGCCACAAAAGAAGGGTTTGAGGAGAAATATCTGCTCAACGATTCGCAGAATGCCCCCTATATTGGCACCGGTGTGTGTCTAAAAAGTGAAGACGGGCGGTTGTACGACCGTTTTCACTCGCGGGTTATATTCCCCTTCTTCAGTCCTTCGGGTAAGGTTATCGGTTTTGCAGGGCGGTTGCTCAAGCAAAATGACAAAGTGGGCAAGTATGTCAATTCGCCTACCTCACCGCTGTTTGAAAAACACGACTGCTTATACGGACTTTTTCAAGCCAAGCAAGCCATTGTGCGTTTAGACCACTGCTATTTGGTGGAAGGACAAATGGATGTTATCTCTATGCACCAAGCCGGTATTGAAAATGTCGTTGCCAGCGGAGGCACCTCACTGACCACTCCACAAATCAAATTATTACACCGCTTCACAAGTAATATAACGGTGCTATACGACGGCGATAAAGCCGGCATCAAAGCCGCTCTAAGGGGTATTGATATGATTTTAGAAGAAGGTATCAACGTAACCGTTCTGCTGCTGCCTGACAGCGAGGATCCCGATTCGTTTGCCCGCACTCACACAGCAGACGAACTGCTGGCGTATATCAATGCCAACAAGACAGATTTCATTCGCTTCAAGACGCGCTTGCTCAGCGAAGAGGCAGGACAAGACCCGCTCAAACGCAGTGAGTTGATTCGATCGGTAGTACAGAGTATATCCGTTATTCCCGATGCTATAACCCGGCAAGTGTATCTAAAAGATTGCGCGTCCCAGTTGGCGATACAGGAACAAATCCTGATGCGCGAAGTGAGCAAACTGAGAAAGGAGAAATATTTTGCCCCCCGTGCCGAGAAAGCCCTCATCGAACAGAACGAACAACCGATTGAGCCGACACCTATAGCAGAACAACCGGTCGTGCAAGCAAATATAAAAAGTAAGTCCCAAATAGATGCCAATATACGCAACCTGTTGCAGGTCATTGTCCATAGTGGAGAGCAAGCCCTATACACGGATGAGGACGGACAAACAATACAGGTCGGAGAATATATCCTTCGGGAAATGCAAAACGACGGTATTGGTTTTTCTTCGGCCTTATACCAAGCCGTGGCAGACGAATACACCGCCCATCACAAAGAAGCAGATTACAAAGCCGAACCATTTTTTCTCCACCATGAAAACAACGACATTAGCCGTTTGGCGGTAGATTTAGTAGCAGATCCCTACCAACTGTTTTCCGCTACTGACACTGACCTCCTACCCAATTTGGTAGAACGATTGCTTTTGGAATTGAAATATACTGTGGTTAACGACCGCATCAACGATTTGCAACAACAATTGGAACAAGCACAAAAAGACGGCGATTGGGAACAGACCACCCGCCTGCTGCAAGACCAACCCCTACTGTTACAAATCCGCACTACTATCTGCAAGATTTTAGGAGAGAGGGTTATTACAATATAGATAATGTTATTTGACGCTATCATATATGGTCCTATCCGTTCGCGCCGTTTGGGCGTGTCGTTGGGCATTAATTTAATGCCGACTGACTGCAAAGTTTGCACCTTTGATTGTGTGTATTGCGAATGCGGTTTCAATACGCCCTGCTCAAAACCCCATCTACCCACCTGTGAAGAATATACAGCAGCATTGGAAAACGCGTTACAAGATATGACCGAAGCGCCCGATGTACTTACCTTCTCCGGAAACGGAGAACCCACCTTGCATCCCGAATTTTTACGGATTATGCAAGCCACCTGTGCCTTGCGCGACCGTTACTGCCCCGATGCTAAAGTGAGTGTTCTCAGTAACTCGACTCAACTCGGACGATCGGATGTGCGACAAGCGCTGCTCTTGTGCGACAATCGCATTCTAAAACTTGATTCGGCAATCGACCGCACAATGCGTCTCATTGATCAACCTGTCAATAAAGACCTGACTGTACAACAAATAGTAGACCAGTTACGGCTGTTTAAGGGTAATTTTATCTTACAGACCTGTTTTCTGCGCGGTCAATGGCGAGGGCACATTTTGGACAACACCACCGATGAGGAACGGCAGGCATGGTATCATATTGTGCGCGACTTATCGCCTCAACAAATCATGATGTATGTCATTGACCGTGCCACACCGGTTTCCGATTTAGTCAAATTGACCCGAACAGAAATGGAACAAATTGCCGCCCCGTTAGTGGCAGAAGGATTTGATGTGCAAATATCCGCTTGATACATAATTTAAGGTACAACTATAAATAAAAACTCGTGTTATGATTACAGAAACCAATCCCTACAAAGTTTTTGCAGGAAACAAGGGTACTGAGATTGCCCAACGCATCTGCGACCATCTGGGCTGCCAGTTAGGCCATGTCAAAGTGGACCGTTTTTCAGACGGTGAATTCGCCGTTTATTTTGAAGAGTCAGTGCGCGGGCAATCCGTGTATCTGGTACAAACGACCTGCCCCAACAGCGACAATTTGATGGAGTTATTACTCATGATTGATGCCGCCAAGCGTGCCAGTGCGTACAAAGTAATAGCCGTCGTGCCTTACTTTGGTTGGGCGCGTCAGGACAGAAAAGACAAACCGCGTGTATCTATCGGTGCCAAATTGGTAGCCAATATGTTGCAAACGGCAGGAGCCGACCGTGTTATCACTGTCGATTTACACGCCGACCAGATTCAGGGCTTCTTTGATATTCCCGTGGATCACTTGTATGGTGCCAATGTCTTGGCATCATATGTCCACTCTCTCAAACTCAAAAACCTCATTGTAGCTTCGCCTGATGTGGGAGGAAGTAAGCGTGCAGCCGCTTTCTGCCAGAAAATGCGCGATTTGACCGAGCAGGAAGTGCCGATGGTCATCTGCTATAAGCACCGGCAAGAATTCAACCAAGTGAGTGAAATGCGCGTATTGGGTGATGTAAAAGACAAAGATGTCGTCATAGTAGATGATATGGCGGATACCGCAGGTACATTATGCAAAGCCGCTCAAGTGATGAAAGAGAACGGCGCCCGCTCGGTTCGCGCCGTTGTAGCACACGGCATTATGTCCGGAAAAGCGTGCGACAATATCATGAATAGCGAACTGGAAGAATTGGTATTTACCGACACTATTCCTTTTGACACATCGCGCTGCACAAAAGTCAAAGTAGTCAGCATCTCCCAACCGGTTGCGGAAACTATTCTGGCCATTCAGGAGCATCGCAGCGTCAGTGAACTGAATATCCGCTAAATATGAAATATCGTATTCTTTATCTCTTTGCAGCAGCATTGGCTTTGGCAGCATGCAGCAAGCAGACCAGGACGAATGAAGTGCATCACCCCGATTTTGACGCGGACTCGGCGTACCGTTATGTAGAGGAGCAAGTACAATTCGGGGCAAGGGTGCCGGGTTCGGCAGCCCACCGGTTGTGCGGAGTCTATCTAATGCAGAAAATGCGCGATTTTGGAGCCGAAGTATCGGTCCAACAAGGGCAACGCACCAACTATGCCGGTGAGCCGCAGCCCGTCTATAATATCATCGCTCATTTTGCAGGCAAAGGCCATACAGACCCCGTCTTGCTATGTGCCCATTTCGATTCGCGTCCGTGGTGCGACGAGGAAGAGGAGTACGATAACCGTTTTCAACCCGTATTGGGAGCCAATGACGGTGCCAGCGGAGTAGGCGTATTACTTGAGATAGCACGCCAAATCGGCTTGCATAAAGACTCGGCAGGGGCAGTTCCCACGCCGGTCGATATTATCTTGTTTGATTGTGAAGATATGGGTACCCCATCTTTTTATACCGGTTTGCAACGCGAGAACACTTGGTGTCTCGGTTCCCAATTATGGGCGGACGAATTCGCTTACAGCAGCACCCAACCCGTGTCGGAACAATATGAATATGGTATTCTGCTTGATATGGTAGGTGCTCCCGATGCCACTTTCCCGAAAGAGTATTACTCTATGCAGGCAGCAGGCGACTATGTGGAGAAAATATGGCGACAGGCAGCCCGGTTGGGATACAGACATTATTTTTCTTCCTCCACCGCCTATCCCATCATGGATGATCATTATTACATCAACACGATTGCCGGCATACCTTGTGTGGATGTTATTCATTATGATGCCGCCGCCAACACGGGTTTCCCATTCTGGTGGCACACCACACAGGATAATATGCTCATTATCGATAAAAATACCCTCCGCGCAGTGGGGGAAACAGTTTTGTCATGTCTGAATTATTAGTTATCAATAACCTACACGCCTCTATTCAAGGCAAGGAAATTCTTCGCGGGGTCAACCTGACCGTACATACCGGCGAAGTACATGCTATTATGGGCCCCAACGGTGCCGGTAAATCAACCCTCAGTGCCGTTTTGACAGGCAACCCCCAATATACGGTTACCCAAGGCGAAGTGTGGCTTAAAGGCAAGAACTTATTGGAGATGCCGCCTGAACAACGGGCGAGAGAGGGCGTGTTCCTCAGTTTTCAGTATCCTGTTGAAATACCGGGTGTGAGTATGGTTAATTTTATGCGCACCGCCGTTAATGAGAAACGCAAGTACGAGGGGCGCGAACCACTATCAGCCACAGCGTTTCTGCGACTCATGCGTGAGAAACGCCAATTGCTTGAAATGGCGGATAAACTGAATAACCGCAGTGTGAACGAGGGGTTCTCGGGCGGCGAGAAAAAGAAAAACGAGATTTTTCAAATGGCGATGTTGGAGCCGTGCCTGAGTATATTGGACGAAACCGACTCGGGGCTGGACATAGATGCACTACGCATCGTTGCAGACGGTGTTAACCGCCTCAAGACAAAAGATAACGCATCGCTGGTTATTACACACTATCAACGCCTTTTGGATTATATCGTGCCGGATTATGTACATGTACTTGCCGCAGGGCGTATCGTCCAAACAGGCGACAAAAACTTAGCACTCGAACTGGAGCAGAAGGGCTATGCTGAATTTGAATAAAGGCGAACATAAGGAATTGGTTTTCGTGAATGAACCTGCTCTTGATTTGCAGGTTGTCCAAGAGGAGAATTCCTCCCTGCGAATCGTAGTGATTAACTTCGATATGCCGGTACACGAGACGGTGAACAAGATTCAAATCGAACAAGCAGGTACAGGATGCCGCACCGATATTTACGCCCTCGCCTATGCAAAGGGCGCTCAACAGGTACAAACCCACACAAAGGTCATTCACACAGTGGGCGGAGGGGAGAGTCACCAATTGGTCAAGTTCATTTTGGCGGATAACGCAAGGGGGGATTTCTATGGTGAGATGCTTATTCCGACCAACGCCAAGCAAGTTAACGCCACACAAACCAACCGCAATCTGCTTCTCTCACCCGAGGCGGTGATGCGTACTCGACCGCAGTTGCTTATCTATGCCGACGATGTACAGGCGTCGCACGGTGCGACAACGGGTCAGTTGGACGAATCGGCACTCTTTTATATGCAGCAGCGCGGCATAAGCCGCGCCACCGCTCAACAAATGCTCGTTCAAGCATTTATGCAAGATATATTAGACCTTGCGCCCGATGTCCGATTTGGGTTTACTTAAACTACTTGCGGACCGGCAACAACCGGTTATTATTGAATTGGTTGAAAATTAACCAGATCTTTCCAGCTATCCGTTTGCTGATAAGCAGCTACCGAAACGGCAGGGACATAAACAACCAATGTTTTGGAAGCACCGGAGAACGCACCTTTTGCCAATGTGGGCATTTGGGCTGCGTTGATAGTAACTTTTTCCAATAATGGGCAGCCGACAAATGCGCGTGCGGCAATGGTTGCAACAGAGGAAGGAATCGTTAATTCGACCAATCCTTTGCAATTGGCAAACGCTCCCGCATCAATCGTCACCACTCCTTCCGGAATGGCAACTGTTTTTAGCCCTGAGCAGTTAGCAAAACTATTTTTTGCCATTGCAGTTATATTCCCGTTGAAGTGGATAGTTTGTAAAGAAGAGCAACCGTTAAATTGGTTTTCACCGAGTACAGTATTGTTCAATATTACTTCTTGCAGCGCAGTACATTGAGCAAAAGCGTTGGGCTCAACGGTTGTTACATTTTGAGGAATGGTAACCTCACGCAAAGCCGAACAATGCTGAAATGCCGTCTGCCCGATAGACCGTAAATTGTCGCTCAATACAATTTCCTCCAATCCGCTACATTTGGCAAATTGGTTTTTAGCAATGAGGGCATTGTTGATGATTGCCTTCTTTAGACCGGCACATTCATAGAAAATATCCGTATCCAAATCCGTCAGCGTTTCGGGCAGTACCATCTCGTTCAATGCCGAACAACCCGCAAATGCCTTCCGTCCGATTTTGCGTACCGATTGTCCGATGTTCACGGACGACAATTTCGTACATCCATGGAATTGAGTTGCGGCAATTTCTGCATTTTGTATGTCCGCCGAAACCAAGCCGGAACACATATCGAAAACGCTTTCTGCCATAGTAACCACATTGTCCGGAATCGTAATACTTTCCAATGCGATACATCCTGCAAACGCTTTTGTTTTAATGTGTTTAACATAACTGCTTATTGTTATTGTCTGCAGCGAGGTGCAATTAGCAAACTGAGACTCCCCTATCATTGCGTTCTCGATGGCAACCGACTGCAACCCTTTGCAGTTCTGGAAGACATTATCGCCGATATTCGTAACGGTGGAAGGAATGGTCATTGTTTGAATTGCGCCACAACCGTAGAAGGCATTATTAGCAATGAATGTAACGGTTGGCAATATATCAAAAGCGGTAAGACCGGAACAATTTCTGAACGCGTTGGCACCGATAGATGTAATGCTGGCAGGATAATTGATTTTGGTCATTTCCTTACTGTCTGCAAACGCTTTTTCTGCGATGGCAGTGACGGAGAAGACTCCCGCGACACTTTCCAACCGGTCCGGAATGGTTACCTCTCCGACATATTTGTCATCACCTGCAACGACAATGGCGTTTTTATCTTGAAAAGTATAGTAAATGCCGTCTATCCGTGCATCATATTTAGATGCGGCATTCAAAGACGCTGATACCAGCAACAGACCGGTATAGATGTATGTACGGAATCTCATAGAACAATATTTTACAAGAAATAGGTAGTGTAGAAGCACGAAGCGGGTACAGAAACGGACGCAGCCCCACTGGCGGACTTAGACTTGGCACCGCCCTTGCAGACCTTCTTGAAGAAATCAACATCTAACATATTAAGTCCTCCCATTCCACCTTTGGCGGAAGGCAAAGAGGAAGAAGGAATCAGGTTGAAATATTTATCTTTATAGTTCGTGATACGGTTCACATAGAATTTATGTGTGATAATTTCCGGGGCATTGGCACCGACTTGTACGGAGATCACATTGCCAAATGTAAGCGGTGAATTCTCTTGTGTGTAAGCCACTGATTCGGATTTACGGGGTTTAATCTCCAAATCACAGTCCTGGAAGATTTCCTTGTTAATTTCAAAACGCGTAAATACTTTTTCGGAATGAGGAGGAATAGTCATTGTCACCTTACATTCGGTTGCCACATTGTATAGTCCATTGTTTTCCACTGCATAATCATAGGCAAAGCCGTTGCGGATAAAGAACGATTTGTTCAAATTAATATACACAAACTCATCCGATTTATTGATGATTTCAAAGCCGGGATTTCCGTTTTTTCCCCATAAGGCATATTTGATAACATAATCAGCCGTTTCGTAAGTGTAGTTCTCCGAGTTGGTTAACTGATTTTCATCTGCCGGTTTCGTGTTATACACCTGGTAATAAAGATGTTTGCAAGAAGTTGATGCCATAGCGAACACCATCAGCATTGCTGCGGTCAATAAGTTAAGTTTTTTCATTTGTGTAAATTTTAATCGCCTACTCTTTATCGGATTTTCGGCACCCTCCGAGCATATAAATTAAACTTCCGGTGCAAAGGTACAACTTTTTTTTGATATGTGCAAATGTTTTTGCAAAAATCGGGTTGAACAGGTTTAACGGTGATAAAAAATGGCTACAGTACACATGAGAATAGTATAACGATAGTAAAATCACCCATTAATCACCTATTAACGACCCATTAATCACCCGTTAATCACCCGTTAATCACCCGATACGAACAGGTGTTGAAGGGCGGTAAGGCGGAAGGGGCGGTCGGTATGTATTCCGTCATTCGTTTGCACGGCACGGTATTTGTGGTAAAGATAATAACACCCGAAGTATGAAACGAGGGTATATAACCAAACAACTATCCATTATGAAACGCATTTTCTTATTCATCGCGGTTGCGTTAACCCTAAACGCATGCGCCGAAAACACACAAATTATCACCTTCTCCGCCCTGCCGAGCCAGGCGCAAACCTTTGTCCGCGACCACTTTAACGAGGCGGATGTGATGTTCGTCACGATGGAAAAAGACTTATTCAGCACCGAATACGACCTGCGACTGCAGGACGGCAGCGAAATCAGTTTTAACGCCGACGGTTCGCTTGACAAAGTGGAAACGAAATCGCAAAACCTGCCTGACGGAATCGTTCCCGACAACATCATCGCCCATGTTCGCACGATGTTCCCTAATGCAGGAATCGTGGAATACGACCCTGACAACAAGAAACAAACCGTTGAACTAAGCAACGGACTGGAACTGGAATTTGACAAAGACGGAAGATTTGTGCGAATGGACGATTGACTTAGTCGGTTGACGGTGGACAATGCACAATGCACAGTTAGTGCAGGCGGTTGATGGAATAGTCCAGGAGGGCGAGCATGCTCTGTTTGGCAGGGGAGTCGCGGAAGACGGACAGTGCCTCGACGGCCTGTTCTTTATAACGCAGCATCAGTTTGTAGCAATAGCCGATACCGTCGTAGCGCATGACGAAACTGCGTATTTCTTCCTCCGCCTCATTTAAAGCGCCATTGGTTGTGAGCGGGAGGCGCGCCAAGTCCTCCGCCAGTTGGCGAATATGTGCCGCTTCGTCCTTGGTAGCACGCCGGAGTGCGATGAGCAGCGGCAGGGTGGCTTTACCGTCGCGTATATCGCCCATTGTGGGTTTGCCTATTGTGTCCGAATCGGAGAAATCGAGTATATCGTCCTTCATCTGGAAGCATATTCCGAGACACATACCGAAATCGCGCAGTGCGGACACCTGACGCATCGTGGCGCCGGACGACTCGCCTCCCGCTTCCACACAGGCGGAAAAGAGTCGTGCCGTTTTCTGGCGAATCACGCGGAAATACTGTTCTTCGTTAATCCACATGGTAGCATTGGAGTGGAGTTGCAGCAACTCGCCCGAGGACAAGTCGGCACTCATTTCTGCCACAATATTTAGAATACGCGCGTTGCGTATCTGCGCGATGATTTGCAGGACTCTTGCCAGAATAAAATCGCCGGTCAGCACCGCCACTTTATTGCTCCAGCGCACATGGATGGCTTCGCTGCCGCGCCGCATGGCACTTGAATCGACCACATCGTCATGAATGAGCGACGCCGTGTGGAGCATCTCCAGCGCCACCGCCGTGTCGATTGTTTTGTCCGTCACATTTCTGCACATCTGCGCCGCCAACAGGACGAGTTGGGGTCGCAGCTGTTTGCCGCGTTTGAGCAGGAGATACTGCAAGACCTCCTTGAGCAAGGGTTGGTCACTCTCCAACGCCTTTTCAAAGCCACGGGAGAAAAGCAGGAACTCCTGACTGACGGGACGCAATATGTCGGCTTCGCTATACATATAAGGGTTGATTTGAGAAATCGGGTGCAAAGATACACTTTTTTTTTGATGTGTGCAAATTGTGTCAATTTTTACACATCTTTATCCCCTTTTTTTTGTACCTTTGCGCTCGAAATAAAAAACGGCAACCAAACAACAAACGATATGAAAGATTTTTTAGACCAAGATTTCCTTCTTCAAACCGAAACGGCGAAGGAGTTGTATCACGAGCATGCCGCCAAGATGCCGATTATTGACTATCACTGCCATTTGATTCCTCAGATGGTGGCGGAGAACAAGCGCTTCGACTCCATTGCGCAGATATGGCTGATGGGTGACCATTACAAGTGGCGTGCTATGCGCAGCAACGGTGTGGCAGAGCGTTTCTGCACGGGCAAAGACACGACAGACTGGGAGAAATTTGAGAAATGGGCGGAGACGGTGCCTTATACCTTCCGCAACCCGTTGTACCACTGGACGCACCTTGAATTGAAAACGGCTTTCGGCATAGACAAACGCCTCAACCCCGAGACCGCCAAGGAGATATACGACGAGTGCAACCGTCAGATAGCCAACGACCCCAAGTTCTGCCCGCAAGGCATGATGGCGCACTATAACGTGCAAGTCGTTTGCACGACGGACGACCCCGCCGACACGCTGGAATGGCATAAGGCGGTGGCAGCCGACAAGGGTTGCAAGACCCGTATGATTCCGGCTTGGCGTCCTGACGCTGCCATGAATATAGATGCGGCTTCGTGGAAGGGGTACATTGAAAAACTGGAGAAGATAAGCGGTGTAGAGATTGTCGATTTCAAGACATTGAACGATGCCTTGCAGAAACGGCACGATTTCTTCGCCACGATGGGCTGCAAACTGAGTGACCACGGTATTGAGGAGTTCTACGACGAGCCCTACACGGATGCCGAAGTGAACGACATCATGCGTAAAGCCCTCGCCGGCAAGAAGTTGTCGATACTTGAAATCCGCCAATTCAAGCACGCCTACCTCTTCTCGCAAGCCAAGATGGACTACGCCGCCGGTTGGACGCAACAGTACCACTACGGCGCTATCCGCAACAACAATACGAAGATGTTCAACCTGTTGGGAGCAGACACGGGCTTTGACTCAATCGGTGAATTTACGACCGCCAAAGCCATGAGCCGTTTCCTGGACGAGTTGAACATGCAGGATAGTCTGGCAAAGACCATTCTGTACTGTCTCAATCCCTCCGCCAACGAAGTGATTGCCACCATGTTGGGCAATTTCCAAGACGGCAGTGTAGCCGGCAAGATACAGTTCGGTTCGGGCTGGTGGTTCCTGGACCAGAAAGACGGCATGGAGAAACAGATGATGGCGCTGAGCAACCTCGGACTGCTGTCCCGTTTTGTAGGTATGCTGACCGACAGCCGCTCTTTCCTGAGTTATCCCCGCCACGAGTATTTCCGCCGCACGCTGTGCAATATACTCGGCAACGATATCGAAAACGGCATGATTCCTTACACCGGCTACGAGAAACAGCGCATGCAACAGATGGTGGAGGATATATGCTACAACAATGCAAATAATTATTTCAATTTTTAAGATATGGCTAAAATTGTAACTTTAGGCGAATTGATGCTTCGCCTCTCCCCCAACGGCAACGACCGTTTTATTCAGACAGAGATGTTCCGTATTATCCCCGGCGGCGGTGAAGCCAATGTAGCAATATCCTGCGCCAATTACGGACACAATGCGTATTTTGTAAGTAAACTTCCCAAGCACGAAATAGGGCAAATCGCCGTGAATGCCATGCGCCGCTATGGTGTGAACACCGATTTCATTGCCCGCGGCGGAGAACGCGTAGGGTTGTATTATGCCGAGACGGGTGCCTCGATGCGTCCGTCCAAAGTTATTTACGACCGCGCTCACAGTGCCATCGCCGAAGCCGATGCGAAAGATTTTGACTTTGACGCCATTATGAAAGGCGCACAGTGGTTCCACTGGTCAGGCATCACTCCCGCCATCTCGGACAAAGCCGCCGAACTGACCCGCCTTGCTTGCGAAGCAGCCAAACGCAACGGCGTGACGGTATCCGTGGACCTCAATTTCCGCAAGAAACTGTGGACCAGCGAGAAAGCCATCTCCGTGATGCGCCCGCTGATGAAATATGTGGATGTATGTATCGGCAACGAAGAGGACGCCGAACTATGTCTGGGCTTCAAGCCCGATGCCGATGTGGAAGGCGGACAAACCGATGCCGAGGGCTACAAAGGTATCTTTGAGCAGATGATGAAAGAGTTCGGTTTCAAATATGTCGTTTCCACCCTGCGTGAGTCGTACAGCGCGACCTTCAACGGCTGGAAAGCCATGATTTACGACGGCAAGGAGTTCTATCAGTCCAAGCGTTATGAGATCAATCCCATCATTGACCGCGTAGGCGGCGGCGACTCGTTCTCGGGCGGACTGATTCACGGTCTGTTGACCAAGAAAACACAAGGCGAGGCGTTGGAATTTGCCGTGGCAGCCAGCGCACTTAAACATACTATTAACGGAGACTTCAACCTCGTTTCAGCGGAAGAGGTAGAAGCATTAGCAGGAGGAAACGCAAATGGTCGAGTTCAGCGATAAATGTAAGGGGCAGATGGTGCCCGTGTTCTATCATGCAGATTATGCTATCTGCGAGAATGTGTTAAAAGCGTGCTATGCAGGTGGCGTGCGTATGTTTGAGTTCACCAATCGCGGTGCTGCCGCTTACGACAATTTTGTGAAGATGCAGGTCTTGGCTAAGGCACAAATGCCTGATATGCAGATTGGTGTGGGTTCGGTGGTACGCGGAGCCGATGCCAAACGCTTTATCGAAGCGGGTGCCGCTTTCATTGTGGGACCGTGTTTCTCGCAACCCGTACTGGAAGTGTGCAAGCAAATGCATATACCTTATATCCCCGGTTGCGGTACGGTTACAGAGATTTTCAACGCCCAAGAAGCAGGTTGCGAAGTGACCAAACTGTTCCCTGGCGATGTGTATGGACCGAATATGGTCAAGGACTTGATGGCTCCCATGCCATGGTCCAAGATTATGGTTACCGGTGGCGTTGCCCCCGAGAAAGAAAACCTTGAGAAATGGTTCAAAGCCGGTGCTCTATGTGTGGGCATGGGTTCCAAACTCTTCCCGAAAGAGGTGCTTGCCGCACAGGACTGGGCGTATGTAACCGCCAAATGTAAAGAATGTTTTGATATTATCCGTGCTATTTAATCCTACCCGTCGAATATGAATACACAACAAAAACTGATGACCAACTGGCGCTGGTGGCTCTGCTCACTGCTTTTTGTCGCCACAACAGTCAATTATTTGGACAGACAAGTGCTGTCGCTCACATACGAGGAGTTTATCAAACCCACTTTCCACTGGACAGATGCCGATTATGGCAATATAACCGGTTTCTTCTCCATTTTCTACGCTATTGCTTGCCTGTTTGCGGGTAAGTTCGTCGATTGGATGGGGACCAAAAAGGGCTACCTGATTGCCATCTTTGTATGGTCGTTGGGTGCATGTTTGCATGCCTTATGCGGCGTGGTAACCATGTCGTTAGAGGGTTACGCCACATTGGACGCTATGCGCTTGGAGACCGCAGCAACCGCCATTTCGGGCATTGCAGCCACCGGAGTGTGGCTCTTCCTGCTGTGCCGCGGTATATTGGCTCTCGGTGAAGCGGGTAACTTCCCCGCCGCCATCAAAGTAACGGCGGAGTATTTCCCCAAGAAAGACCGTGCTTTCGCCACCAGTCTGTTCAACGCCGGTGCCTCAGTAGGCGCTTTGGCAGCACCGTTGTGCATTCCGCCTTTGGCTAAGGCCTACGGTTGGGAGATGGCATTTATCATCATCGGTGCGCTGGGCTTTATATGGATGTTCTTCTGGTATTTCATGTATGACAAACCCGAGCGCAGCAAACATGTGAACGAAGCCGAATTACAATATATCCACCAGGACGATATCGACGCTCCCGCAGAGGAGCCGGACGATAAAGAGCAATCTATATCTATTTGGAAAGCATTATCGTATAAACAGACATGGTCATTTATCGCCGGTAAGTTCTTTACCGACGGCGTGTGGTGGTTCTTCCTGTTCTGGGCACCGTCCTATTTCCAAAACCAATTCGGTTACAAAGCATCGTCCGGCACAGGTATGGCTCTTATTTTCACGCTGTACGCCATTGTAACGGTGATATCCATATTTGGCGGTTATCTGCCTAAGATATTTGTAGAGAAACGCGGAATGGAGCCCTACGCAGGGCGCATGCGTGCCATGTTACTGTTCGCATTCTTCCCCGTTTGCGCATTGTTGGCACAACCGTTAGGTATCCGTTTTGACAGCGCGTGGTGGCCAGCCATTCTGATTGGTATGGCAGGTGCCGGGCATCAGGCCTGGAGCGCCAACCTGTTCTCCACCGTGGGTGATATGTTCCCGAAGAGCACTATTGCTACCATCACCGGCATCGGTGCTATGGCGGGCGGTGTCGGCTCACTGATTATCCAAAAATGTGCGGGCGGTCTGTTCACCTATGCCGAACAAGCAGGCGAGGCATTCCGCTTCCTCGGTTTCTCGGGTAAGCCGGCAGGTTATTTCATCATGTTCTGCTTCTGCGGCGTGGCATACGTCATTGCGTGGAGCATTATGAAGAGTTTAGTACCGAAGCATAAACCCATCGTACTGGATTGATAAAAATATCCTGAAATAAGGATAAGTATTGCAAATCTCAAAAAATTGTCGTACCTTTGTACGCTATTTGGCAAATTAATTGAATTACTAATTTAATACCAACACTTTTATGGCAAAAATTTATCAGGCAAACGAAATCAAAAACATCGCCCTAATGGGCGGTAGCGGCAGTGGAAAAACGACCCTTATGGAGTCCCTGCTGTTCGAAGCCGGAATTATTAAACGCCGCGGCACGATTGAAGCCCAATCGACCGTATGCGACTATTTCCCTGTAGAAAAAGAGTACGGTTATTCCGTTTTCTCCACAGTTTGTAACATCGAATTCGGCGGCAAGAAACTGAATATTATCGACTGTGCCGGCAGTGACGACTTCTGTGGAGGCACAGTAACGGCATTACATGTAGTAGATACTGCCGTTATCCTTCTGACCGCCAATGGTGGCGTAGAGGTAGGAACACAAAACAATTTCCGCCTTGCCGAAAACGCAAAGAAACCGATTGCGTTTGTTATCAATAAATGCGACCACGAGAATGCCAATTTTGAGCGTGCAGCCGAGTCGCTGAAAGAAAATTTCGGTAACAAGGTTGTCTTGGTGCAATATCCCGTTAACCCCGGTGCAGCATTCAACAGCGTAGTTGATGTGCTGAAAAACAAAATGTTAGTTTGGAAAGCCGAAGGGGGCGCACCTGAATACAAAGACATCCCTGCCGAAGAAGCCGGCAAAGTGGAAAAGTTGCGCGGCGCTCTGTGCGAGATGGCGGCAGAAGCCGATGAGGCACTGATGGAAAAATATTTCGCCGAAGGTACCTTAAGCGAGCAAGAAATGGTGAACGGTTTGAAAGCCGTATTTGCCGAAGGCGGTGTATATCCCGTTTTGTGCGCTTGCGGCGGCAGAGATATGGGCGCACGCCGTTTCATGGAGTTCTTGGGCGACATGGCTCCCAGTGTAGCCGATGCTCCCAAACCCGTTGCAGCAGACGGCAATGCAGTGGCTCCCGAAGCCGGCAAACCCGCTTCGCTGTTCATTTTCAAAACCAGCGTTGAACCCCACATCGGTGAGGTTAACTACTTCAAAGTAATGCAAGGCACGGTACGCAGTGCAGACGATATGCAAAATATGGACCGCGGCAGCAAGGAGCGTATCTCACAATTATACACCGTAGCCGGTTCTATCCGCGTTCCTGCAGATGAAGTGGCTGCCGGAGATATTGCCGCTACCGTTAAACTGAAAGATACCCGCACAGGCAATACGCTGAATGCCAAGGATTGCGATTTGCAATATCCCGCTATCGCTTATCCCGATCCCAAGTACCGTCGCGCTATCCGCCCGCAAAACGAAGCCGATGCCGAGAAACTGAGTGCCTTGCTGACCCGCATGCACGAGGAAGACCCGACATGGATTGTTGAGCAGTCCAAAGAACTCAAACAGCAAATCGTCAGCGGTCAGGGCGAATTCCACCTTCGTACTTTGAAATGGCGTTTGGAGAACAATGATAAGATGATGGTTGAGTTTGACGAGCCCAAGATTCCTTATCGTGAAACCATCACCAAATCTGCACGCGCCGATTACCGTCACAAGAAACAATCCGGCGGTTCGGGTCAGTTCGGTGAAGTACACCTGATTGTAGAACCCTACGAGGAAGGTGCACCTGTGAAAGAAGTATATAAATTCGGCAACCAAGAATACCGTATCTCCGTCAAGGACACACAGGAAATACCTCTGGAGTGGGGCGGTAAGTTGGTACTGATTAACTCTATCGTGGGCGGTGCTATCGATGCACGCTTTATACCTGCTATTCTTAAAGGTATCATGGATCGTATTGAGCAAGGTCCTCTGACCGGCTCATATGCCCGCGATGTACGCGTTATCATCTACGATGGTAAAATGCACCCGGTTGACAGTAACGAAATCTCCTTCCGTTTGGCAGGTCGTAACGCTTTCGCACAAGCGTTCAAAGAGGCATCCCCGAAGATTTTGGAGCCCATCTATGAAGTGGAAGTATTGGTACCCGGCGAGTTGATGGGTGATGTTATGTCTGACCTCAACGGCCGTCGCGGTATGGTATTAGGTATGGAAGCCGAGAAGAACTTCCAACGCCTGCATGCGCTTGTACCTTTGAAAGAAATGTCGTCCTATTCGACCACACTCAGTTCGCTCACCGGCGGTCGCGCCACCTTCACCATGAAGTTCAAGAGTTACGAACTGGTGCCGGCAGATGTTCAAGACAAACTGATTAAAGAATACGCAGCCAGCCAAAACGAGGAGGAGTAAGATGCTTTTGCTTGCACTCTTTTGGTTTGTGCAGTTCACGGATAAACTCGGTAGCACGCCCATCCAATTCTCGGAGCGTGCTGCCGGGAACCGTTTATTATGGTCAATCCCGACCGATTCGCTGGACTATGCTATCAATGACGCCTATATACAGGGCGTACGCGCCTGCGGTGCGCGCGTGTGCCATGTCAGCCGTTGGATGAATGGTTTAACCATGGAAGCCGACAGCGCCACTATGCTCAGTGTGCAAGCTCTACCTTATGTAGCATCGGTTGAACTGACGCGCGACAATACCACTCCGCCATCTGCCATTTCACCCCGCAAGATGCAAATAATGGCAGAAAATACCCAAGCCAACTCCGATAATGAATGGGAATTAAAACGGTATAATTTATTGCCCTTGCACAATCTCGGTTACGAGGGGCAAGATATATGTATCGCGGTTATAGACGGCGGTTTTTATAAAGTCAATACGGCATCCTGCTTTGCCAATGCACGCAATCGACTCGTCGGCACTTATGACTACTCTACCGACCAAACGGACATATATGGTAGCGACGGGGCGCACGGCGCTGCTTGTTTAAGTTTTATTGCCGCACAAACAGGCACTTACCATGGTGCCGCTACGAGTGCCGAATATGTGCTTATCCGCACAGAAGAATGCGCTACAGAAAGTCCAAAAGAGATGGATAATCTGGTGGCAGCACTCGAATTATGCGATAGTCTGGGGGTGAATATCGTCTCTTGCAGTTTGGGTTATCGTACTTTTGATAATTCCGCTTTTGATCTCACACACGCCGATTTGGACGGCAAGGCCACTCGTGTCAGTCGGGCTGCCGCCATTGCAGCAAGGAAAGGTATGTTGCTATGTTGCTCGGCAGGAAATGACGGACATAAATCATGGCACAAGATAAGCGTTCCTGCCGATGCAGACAGTATCCTGACCGTCGGGGCAGTGGGCAAAGATTCTGTTATGGGTATATTCTCCAGTTACGGTCCCTCCGCCGACGGACGAGTTAAACCCGAAGTGTGTGCCGTCGGCGTAAGTGCTACGTATGTCAACCCTTCCACCGGCAAAGCCGCTTCCGGCAATGGTACCAGTTTTGCATGTCCTTTGATAGCAGGTTTGGCGGCGTGTCTTTGGTCGGCTATGCCTGATGCCACGGCACAGGAGATTCGCACCCGTATCATCGAATCGGCACATCGCTACCCGTCTTACGACCCCAATAATCAAATGGGATATGGCATACCCGATGCTTGGGAAGCGTATCAAATCACGCCTACTGCACTACCGCAAGTCAACCACAACTATTATGTTCCTGCCCGCAAAGTGCTACGGAACGGGCATGTGTATATCCTGCACAACGAAAAAGTCCTCAACCTGCTCGGTCAAGGACTCTCTCTCTAACTTTCCCCCTACGCTCTGCACTATTTCTTCAATGCAGCCATAATTTTGGCTTCTATTTCGTCTGCCAAGTCAGGATTGTCGCGTAACACATTCTTGCAAGCATCGCGTCCCTGAGCCAATTTATTGCCTTCGTAGCTATAGAATGAACCACTCTTGGTCAGCACGCCCGTGTCAACGCCCAAATCAACTAATTCGCCCACTTTGGAGATACCTTCGTTAAACATAAGGTCAAATTCAGCTTTACGGAACGGGGGTGCCACTTTATTCTTCACCACTTTAACGCGCACTTGGTTACCGATTACCTCGTCGCCGTCCTTGATAGCATTGGCTTTGCGAATATCGAGCCGCACGCTGGCGTAGAACTTCAAGGCGTTACCGCCGGTGGTCGTTTCGGGGTTGCCGAACATAATACCTATCTTTTCACGCAACTGGTTGATAAAAATGCAGGTTGTATTGGTTTTGTTAATTGTGGCAGTCAGTTTGCGCAACGCTTGGCTCATCAAGCGGGCTTGCAGACCCACTTTATTGTCGCCCATATCGCCTTCTATCTCGGCTTTTGGAGTCAGGGCGGCAACTGAATCAACCACCACCAGATCAACCGCGCTGGAGCGTATCAACTCGTCGGCTATCTCCAATGCCTGTTCGCCACAGTCGGGTTGGGCGATGAGCAGGTTTTCCACATCAACACCCAGTTTCTCGGCATAGAAACGGTCAAAAGCGTGCTCCGCATCAATGATAGCGGCTATACCGCCTTGCCTTTGCACCTCTGCCATGGCGTGGATAGCCAGGGTCGTCTTACCGCTGGATTCGGGACCGTATATTTCAATCACGCGTCCTCGCGGGTAGCCGCCTACCCCCAATGCAAGATTCAGACCCACACTGCCGGTCGAGATAACAGGTATATCCTCGATTTTGTCTTCTCCAAGACGCATAATTGCACCCTTACCAAAATCCTTGTCAATCTTTGCCATCGCATTTTGCAGGGCTTTCAGTTTCTCTGCCGACGGCATTTTTCTTTCTTCTGCCATAGTTATATTGTTTTAGTTAGTAACTCAATGAAAGAACAGATATGCCAACAGTATGGCCGCCAATATACCGCAAAAATCGGCTATCAGTCCGCACACCACAGCATAGCGGGTATCTTTGATATTCACGCTGCCGAAATAGACCGCGAGGATATAAAAAGTGGTGTCCGTACTACCTTGTACGATGCTCACCAGCCGTCCTACGAAACTATCCGCTCCGTATTGCGCCATGGCATCTACCATCAACCCCCGTGCTCCGGCTCCACTGAGCGGACGCATCAGTGCGGTAGGTAATGCCGGCACGAAATCGGTGTTCAGTCCCAGTGCGGCGAAGCCCCACCCCAAGGCGCGTACCAGCAGGTCCATTCCCCCGCAGGCGCGGAACATACCTACTGCCACCAGTATGGCGATTAAGTACGGGATAATACCTATTGCGGTTTGAAATCCCCCTTTGGCTCCTTCTATAAAGGCGTCGTATACATTTATTTTCTTTACGGCGCCCGCCACAATGAACCATACCATCACGCCCAACAGCGCCACCGCTGCCACTACGGCACTCCATTTGCTTACCGTCTCTTGCGGGAAGTGCATCGCTGCCCAAATAACGAGTCCCACCAATGCCGTCATGCCACCTAAGGTACCCAATACCACCCCGTTCATCAGGTTGATTTTTTGGGCTACGGCAACGCTTATCATTCCCGCCATGGCAGCAAAGTATGTGGCTAATAATATAGGCAGAAATACATCTGCCGGATTGGCGGCACCCATTTGAGCGCGGTAAGTCATGATACTGACCGGCACCAATGTCAACCCGCTGGTTACCAGCACGAGGAACATAATCATCGGATTGCTGGCTTTGTTCTTGTCGGGATTGCTCTCCTGCATCTCCCGCATGGCTTGCAAGCCCATCGGCGTGGCGGCATTGTCAATACCGAGCATCGTGGCACTGATGTTCATCAGCATACTGCCGAAGGCGGGGTGTCCTTTGGGCAAATCGGGAAATATGCGTGTAAAGAACGGACTGACCACGCGTGACATCTGCCCCACTACGCCACCTTTCTCACCTATTTTCATGATTCCCATCCATAACGACAACACACCTGTCAAGCCAAGCGAAATCTCAAAACCCGTTTTCGCGTTGTCGAAGGTGGCGTTCAGAATAGCGGAAAAAACATCCGTATTACCAAAACAAAAGCATTGCACGCAGCCCAACACTACGGCAACCAACACTAGTCCTATCCAGATATAGTTCAAAATCACACTACCAGTTCGCCCTCTAATTATCGTCAAAGTTTGCAGACATCCGTTTTGTCGGTATGTCCTTATCTATTGGCACGCTTACGCTCAAGTTCGTCCAAAATAATCTTTCTCAAGCGCATACTTTTGGGGGTTACCTCCACATATTCATCCTCCTTGATATATTCCAATGCCTCCTCCAAACTGAATTTGATTGCCGGTGGCAATACGGCTTTATCATCGGCGGATTTACTTCGCATATTGGTCAAGTTCTTGGCTTTGACCACATTGATAACAATATCACCTTCTTTGGCGTTCTCACCGACCACCTGACCGGCATATACTTCCTCTTGCGGATCAATAAAGAACCGACCGCGATCTTGCAGTTTGTCCAGCGCGTATGCCGAGGCCGTGCCTGTTTCCATCGCAATCAAACTACCATTGACACGCTTTTCTATCTCGCCTTTATAGGGCTGGAAATCAAGAAAACGGTGCGCCATAATGGCTTCGCCCGCGCTCACATTCATGACGAAAGTACGCATACCGATGATGCCGCGACTGGGAATCTCAAACTCTAATTGCACACGGTCGTTTACCATCTCCATTTTTTTCATCTCACCCTTGCGGACAGTGACATATTCAATTATTTTACCCGAGCATTCCTCCGGTGTGTTCACGGTCAGTTGCTCTATCGGTTCGCATTTAACGCCGTCAATGTCTTTGATAATAACCTGGGGCTGTCCAACTTGCAGTTCGTAACCCTCGCGGCGCATAGTCTCAATCAGTACACTCAAATGCAACACTCCGCGTCCAAACACATGCCAACTGGAGTCGGTCTGGCTGGGTTCGACACGCAAGGCAAGGTTCTTCTCCAATTCCTTCATCAAACGGTCTTGAATATGGCGACTCGTAACGAATTTACCGTCCTGACCAAAGAAAGGACTGTCGTTAATGGTAAAAGTCATCGACATAGTGGGCTCGTCAATGGCAATCGGCTTCAGCGGTTCGGGGTGCTCAATATCGCATATCGTGTCGCCTATCTCAAAGCCGTCTATTCCTATCAACGCGCATATATCGCCCGAACTCATTTGGTCGGTCTTGGCATGTCCCATACCGCTAAAAGTGTGCAACTCTTTTATCTTGGTCTTAACCATCGTACCGTCTTTCTTGGCAAGCATGACTGCCTGTCCGTCTTTGAGCGTGCCACGGTGCACACGACCTACAGCAATACGCCCCACATAAGGGTTGTAGTCTAAACTGGTAATCAGCATCTGCGGCGTACCATCCAGTACTTCGGGCTCGGGGATGTATTCAATGATAGCATCCATGAGGGCGGTCAGGTCTGTGGTCGGTTTGTGCCAGTCGGTGGACATCCAACCGTTCTTAGCACTGCCATAGATAGTTTGGAAATCCAATTGGTCGTCCGTAGCATTCAAGTTGCACATCAAGTCAAATACGGCTTCCTGCACCTCGTCAGGACGACAGTTCAGTTTATCCACCTTATTGATGACCACAATGGGTTTGAGGTTCAGTTCCAGTGCTTTCTGCAGCACAAAACGGGTCTGTGGCATAGGACCTTCAAAGGCATCTACCAGCAGCAGCACGCCGTCTGCCATATTCAATACACGCTCCACCTCGCCGCCGAAGTCCGCGTGACCCGGAGTATCAATGATATTAATCTTGTAACCCTTGTATTCTATGGCTACATTTTTAGCAAGAATGGTTATCCCGCGCTCACGCTCAAGGTCGTTGTTGTCAAGGATTAACTCTTTGTTCTCCACGCCTTCCTGACGGGATTCTTGCACCACTTTGGCGGTGTACAGCATCTTGTCGACCAAGGTCGTTTTTCCATGGTCCACATGCGCGATAATGGCTATATTTCTAATCTTTTGCATACTCTTATTACTGTTCGGCGGAGCCGAACGCAAAGTGGAGATAGCGGGAGTCGAACCCGCGTCCAAACAAGGAACACATATGTTTTCTACATGCTTATCTTGGCTTTCTTTTTCGTGTAACGGCAAGACCCAAGCCACCAACCATCACCTTATCTGCTTGTTTTTCATCCGTTTGTCGCAGCGCCAACCGGACTATCTTCGCAATTTCTGCACCGCTATACCCATTCTGCCGCGAAGCCGGGCTTGGAGCGATGTCTCGTCCCGATGCCTTGCATCAGGAAAAAGTAACCTTACTATGCTTCAGGTTAAGCAGCGAGAGCTACACTGTTGTTGCCAGTTAAATGTTTTGAGTCCTTTTACGAGCGGTACTCATACTCGACATGCTTGCATACCCATTCTACCTGCTGTCAAAACCAATTATCCCCTATTCTTCACATCGCTATGTGAAAAACCCTGCAAAGTTACGTTTTTTTTTGCAAATATGCAAATAAATTGCATCTAAACCCGATTTTTGTCGGTCGCTTATTGCTCCAACGAAGCGGACAGGGTTGCCACCGCTTTTTTGGTGATTTCATCGTCCCTCTCAAACAAAGGATAGAAACCGTCATCACCCAAGACATTGCGGACAATATAACTATTTACCAAGCGTACCAATAACGGGCGTGACTTGGCTATCTGTGCCTCGTCGGGTTCTACACCCTTACCTTTAGCATATTGTACAAACTCCGGCAGCCAATTGGCAGCCAAAAGATGTTTCTCCAATGCTTGCCAATCTTTAATTCGCTCCAATTCCTTGCGGTGTTTATCCGTATATTGGTAAGCGAACTGATAAGTCAACGCTTTATTGACACATACATTGAAATACGGCGTGTTTAGGGTTGTATCGCGCCCAACAAAAATATCCGGCATAATACCGCCGCCACCATGTACAATGCGTCCGGAACGCGTATAATACACCGTTGTATCTTCTTTGATGCTATCCTGTGAATAAAACTCACCCCGCTCAAAGCGTTCCAGAATATCTTTTTGGTAATCCTCCTGCTTGCCCAATGTGTAAGGTTTCTGGATACAGCGTCCAGACGGGGTGTAATAGCGTGCCACCGTCAAGCGTACGGCACTGCCGTCCGGGAACGGTATTTGCTGTTGTACCAATCCTTTTCCAAAAGAGCGACGACCGATAATCCGTGCGCGGTCATTATCCTGCATAGCACCCGAAAAAATCTCGCTGGCAGAAGCGGAGAAATCGTCTATCAACACCACAAGAGGCACTTTTTTGAAACGACCTGTACCATTTGCCCGCGCTTCGTATTTGGGGTAGGCACGCCCTTCCGAATAAACGATGAGGTCACCCGACTCCAAAAACTCGTTCGCCATCCGAATGGCTTGATCCATAAATCCGCCCGAGTTCTCACGCAAATCAATGATATACCCTTCGGCACCCTGAGATTTGAGTGTTGCCAATGCTGACAGGAATTCGTCATACGTCTTTTCGCCAAACTTATTGACACCTACAAAACCCATTTTATGTCCTTCCTGCTCGATAATAAACTTAGCAGCGACCGAATAGACCGGTATATCGCCACGCGTAACGGTAAAACGCAGGACTTCATCCGTACCGTTGCGTTTAATACCTAACCGCACCTGTGTACCTTTCTCACCACGCAAGGTGTGCATCACTTTTTCGTTGGTTATTTTCTTGCCCACAAAGGTTGTGTCGTTCACTTCAATTATTTTATCGCCCGCCAACAAACCGACACCTTCGCTGGGACCGCCGGAAATAACCGCCACGATGTGAATCGTGTCTTCCTGAATGGAGAACTGCACACCGATGCCAGAGAAGGACGAAGACAACTCTGAGTTAACCATCTCCAAATCTTCCTTTGGAATATACGCCGAGTGAGGGTCCAGTTTACTCACCAGGTCTTGCATCACATCGTCCGACAAGGAATCGACATTCAAGGGGTCCACATACGCCTGATTCATCAATTGGAGCAGTTGATCTATCTTGCCGGTAGATGAAAAAATCTGTCCGTTCTGAATATAAAAACGCTGGGCATTCGCCTTATTGGAAACAGCATTCCCGAGCAGGAAACCTGCCAACAGGAACAATACGGTTAATGTGGGTAAAAAGTATTTTTTCATTTTTGCAAGTACAATGTACTAATTAAAAGGCATATAACAAACCTCTATTCCTGCTTTTTGCAATAGTTCGACCCCATCCATAATGCGGTATTTATCGCCATATACCACCCGTTTGATACCCGATTGGATAATCAGTTTGGAGCATTCCAAACAGGGTGCAGTGGTAACATACAATGTGGCTCCGTCTGCCGAATTATGCGACCGCGCCACTTTGGTGATGGCATTTGCCTCTGCATGTAGGACATAGGGGAAAGAGACATTATTGTCGTCCTCACACTTATTATCAAATCCAGAGGGCGTGCCGTTGTAGCCATCGGATATAATCATTTGGTCCTGCACCAATAACGCGCCCACCTGCCGGCGGACACAATAGGAGTTTTCTGACCACGTACGCGCCATCTTCATGTATAGATGGTCTCTCTTTTCCTGTTTATTCATGGGTCAATAATTCGTTTGCAAAATCGTTAATATGTATACCGTCAAAAGTGCCGCTGGACATCATTAACAAGGCAGTATCGGCATAATGTAACGACCGTAACCGCGCTTGTAAAGCAGGGCTGTCCGTATATACTTCTACATTTTCCGTGCCAAAAGCGTTTTTTACCTCCTCCGCCGTGATAGGCGTCAGGCGCTTATGCTCAATGACAGCAGGATTAAAATATACAAATGCCTTGTCCGCTTCCGCCATACAATCCTTGTATTGAGGCAAAAACTCCGCCATCAGGGAAGAGAACGTGTGCAATTCCATACAAGCTATTAACTGCTTATGCGGATAACGCTCACGAACGGCATTAACGGTGGCTTTCAGTTTAGAAGGAGAATGGGCGAAATCTTTATATGCCACACTATTGGGCGTTTCGGCTATTTTCTCCAAGCGATTGCCGGCACCGGTGAAAGTACTTATTTCGCGATAGAAATCCTCCTTACGAACACCTATCTGCTCACATATAAGACACGCAGCTTGCAAGTTCTGCATATTATGCTTACCGAAAACTTGCATCGGGACATCGCCGGTGTAGCCCTCGTATGGCAAGCAGGTAATGCGTCCTTCGGCTTCCTTCGCCAAACGACACAGGTTGTCGTCGCCGCCGTAATAAAACAATGTCTTTCCTATTGTGGCTACAAACTTGCGGAAAGTATCTACATATTCAGAGAAAGTGGGGAATACATTTACATGATCCCACGCAATACCCGTCAAAATGGCATAATCAGGTTTGTACCACAGGAACTTACTGCGTAAGTCCAACGGAGAGGTCAAGTATTCATCACCCTCAAACACGGCATACCGCGCTGTATCAGACAAGCGCACCATACAATCAAATCCCTCTATCTGCGCCCCGACCATATAATCCGTTTCTATACCCAAACGGCGCAACACATACAAAATCATCGCCGTGGTAGTTGTTTTGCCGTGCGAGCCGCCGACTACGATACGCACCTTGTCTTTGGTCTGCTCATACAGGTACTCCGGGAAGGAATAGATCTTTAGACCCAATTGGCGTGCCTTGACCAGTTCGGGATTATCCTCACGGGCGTGCATTCCAAGAATAACCGCATCCAAATCGGGCGTGATGCGCTCGGGGAACCAGCCCATTTGTCCGGGTAACAAACCCGCATCGCGCAGATGGGTCAAAGCAGGGTCAAATATCTCATCGTCCGAGCCGGTGACGATATAGCCCTTCTTGCTCGCTACGGCAAGGGCAAGATTGTGCATGGCGGCACCGCCAATGGCTATAAAATGAATTCTCATCGTATCTATTTTTATCCGTTTCAAATAAGGTGCCCCATAAAGAGACACCTTATTGTATTATGGGTATGTGTGCGCGCTACACGCGTGCACGCGCATTACTTTTGCAATTTCTTTTCGCGACGGCGGTCTTGTGCTTTCTGAATCTCGTATGCGATATTCGGAGCCACACACATGGACGAATAAGTACCTACGATAACACCAATCAACAGGGCGAACACGAAACCGCGAATACTCTCACCGCCAAATACGAAGATTGCCAACAATACGACGAAAGTGGACATGGAGGTAGAGAACGTACGGCTCAATGTGGCATTGATAGCATCGTTGATATTGGTAGCACGGTCGCGTTTGGCGTACAAGGTATTGTACTCACGCACGCGGTCGAAGATAACCACCGTATCGTTAATCGAATAACCGATAACGGTCAGAATTGCCGCAATAAACGCCTGGTCAATCTCCATCGAGAAAGGCATCACTTTCCACAGAATAGCGTAGCAACCCAAAACGAGAATAGCATCGTGCGTCAAAGCAGCCACGGCACCTACCGAGTAAGCAAAGTTGCGGAAGCGCAGCAAGATGTAGAGGAAAATACCGATCAGGGCACATACAACGGCGATAAAGGCAGCCGAAGTAATGTCGTCTGCAATAGCGGGACCCACTTTTTGCGACTGCATGATACCTACTTCAGGGTTGATCTCGGTTGATTTGAATTCATCCAGAGTCGTGCCTTCGGGCAGATAGGGTTTCAAGCCCTCGTACAGCAATGCCTCTATCTCGTCATCCAATGTCTCACTATTCTCATGAATCTTGAAGTTGGTAGAGATACGCACCTGGTTCTGGGCACCGATGGTGATAACACGCATACTCAAGTTCTCGCCTTCGGGGTTTTGAGCCATAAACACATCGGTCAAGGACTTTTCTACTTGTTGTGTATTGACATCTTGAGCGAAACGGACTACATAGTTGCGACCGCCGGAGAAGTCAATACCCAAGTTCAGTTTACCGAACATGTGAGGTTCCAAACCGAGCAGACCAACAGCCACTAAAATGCCGGAGATGATATAGAAAATCTTGCGGCTCTCCACAAATTTGGCGTGTACATTCTGCAGGAAGTCCTCCATCAACGGAGTGGTGAAGGTTATCTCTTTTTCATGATCGCGGTTTGCATAGTGCTCCAACCACAGACGGGTCAGGAAGACTGCGGTCAGGAAAGAGGTGATAATACCTATCATATATGTTACGGCGAAGCCCTTGATAGGACCTGTACCGAAAATAGCCAAAATAGCACCCGTCAAGAACGAAGTTACATTGGCATCCACAATAGCGGAGATAGCGCCCTTGAAACCGTCCTCGATAGCTTTCTTGAGGTTCTTACCGGCACGCATTTCCTCGCGGATACGCTCATAAATAAGCACGTTAGCATCGACCGCCATACCCATCGTTAGCACGATACCGGCGATACCCGGCAAGGTCAGTACGGCAGAGAAGGATGCAAGCACACCTATCAGCAGGAAGACGTTGCACAGCAGAGCGGCATCGGCAATAAGACCGGGTACCCAACCGTAGTAGAAAATCATGTACAAGAGGATGAGCACAAAACCGAGTGCAAACGACCATAAGCCGTTCACAACGGCCTCGTGACCCAGCGACGGGCCAACTACATCTTCCTGGATAATGCGTGCAGGAGCGGGCATCTTACCGGATTTGAGGGTGTTTGCCAAGTCTTTGGCTTCCTCAACGGTAAAGTTACCCGTAATTTGCGAGTTGCCGCCGGCAATCTCGTTTTGCACAGTCGGGAATGAATATACAAAGCCGTCCAAAACAATAGCGATGGACTTGCCGATGTTGTCTTTGGTGATACGCTGCCATGCTTTGGCACCTTCCGCATTCATGGACATGCTCACATTGGCATAGGCAGACAGTTGAGAGAAGTCAGCACGGGCGTCGGTAATCACATCGCCTTCCAACGATGCACGCCCGTCGCGCTGTGCTTTCAGGGCTACCAACTGATAGTAAGCACCCGCTTCGTCAATGGCTTTAACCGTCCAGAAGAAACGCAGGTCGCGAGGCAGGAGTTGTTTGGCGGTAGTAGAGGACAGCATCGCGCTCACACGCGCCGTGTCCGTATAGTGTACCGTACCTACCACCGGTCCGCGGAACGCCTGACCCGCTTGATTGACAGAGGGGTTCAGAATGGCGAACAGGGGGTTCTCTTTCTTATATTTCTCCAAAGCGGCTGCCTGGTCTTCCCCCATAGCGGCACTATCTTCCGTGAGGGACTCAATCAGGTCCTCCGTCTGTGCCTCCGCCTCGGTGGCTACCTCGGGAGCGACTTTTTCCTCTTCCACTTTCTCCTCTGCAGCAGGGGCGGCGGACTCACTTACGGCAGCGTATTCACTATTGATTTGTGCCAATTGGGGCAGGATTTCCGAGAAATCATAGGTCTCCCAGAATTCCAAATTAGCCGAACCCTGCAACAGTTTGCGGACACGCTCGGGCTCTTTAATGCCGGGCAACTCAATCAAAATACGCCCTGCCTGACTCAATTTTTGGATATTGGGTTGTACCACGCCAAAACGGTCAATACGGGTACGCAGCACATTGAACGAGTTATTGATGGCGCCATCCACCTCTTCGCGAATAACTTTCTCAACTTCTTCGTTGGAGGAATTGAGAGTAACTTTATCTTTCAACTCGAAAGTGGAGAATATACTTGCCAGCTGCGCGTTGGGGTCAATCTCCTTATAGGACTCAATAAACAGGGTAACAAAATCCTCACCGCTGCTTTTTTGTTTGTCCTGTGCCATCGCCATGGCAGCATTGAAATTGTCGGTTGTGTTGTAACCACTAAGAGCGCGGAGAATTTCGGGAACAGAAACCTCCATGGTCACATTCATACCGCCCTTCAAGTCCAAACCGAGATTGATTTCTTTCTCGCGGCACTCTTTCAGGGTGTACCCGAACCACACTTTCTGGGATGCGATGGAATCCAGATAGAAAAACTCTTTTGCCGCATCATCGCCGGCATACTCTTTGGCTTTCTTGTCATAGTGAGAAATAACCAAAGAGAAACTCAAATAGAAGGCGCATACAAGTGCCAAGCACACCGCCAAAATTCGAACTAATCCTTTGTTTTGCATAATAGTTTATTTAATGTTTTTGAGATAGCACTCCAAAATAGCGTGCAAAGATACAAAGAATTTTTGGAATACGCAAGTTTTAGTTTGTTTTTTTAGCCGAAATAGATACTTATCTATTATTAAGACGATTTTTAAGGGCAATAGGTGCTTGCACATAATCGCCCAAGAAAGAGTCCTAACAGAGGGCTGCGCCCGAAGACACAACAGGTTTAATTGGGTTGAACGATGTGTGCAGGTGGTCGCGAGATGGTCGCGATGCGGACGCGCGCTAAAAGAATTGTTTTTTGATATGTGCAACTCATTCAGGCACAAAAGTTGCACTTTTTTTAAGATTTTGCGATTGAAGGCAAATTTTTCACCGTTCGTTCACCCTTCGTTCATCGTTCGAATATTGTCCGTTCACCTCTAAGGGCAAAAAGTTGACGATTATTAAGATTTTGGACAAAAAGTGCAAGGATATTATTTCATCACTTGACCGCCGATGGTATAAATATGTTCGGGTGTATCAACAAAAACATTACCGTTGCGGAGTGCCTTACGATTGGCACGAGGAGCAGAACAGGAAGGGGCATCGAATAAACCGGTTGTAGGTTTACCGTTTCCGGGAACGGAATAAATTTGGGTTCTTTCAATTGTTTTACCCGTGTTATTACCTTCTGCGCTAGATTGCAAGAAATCTCCTATCACCAACATATGTTTGTCCTCTCCAATGGAAATAAACATAACGGAACCTTCAATCGTGTTAAAAGTTCCAAGATCTTTAATTACAGACCCATCCTCATCAAAAATTTTTATCTCTGCAATCTCATTTGGATAGTTTCCTATACGCTTACACACTAAAAATTCAATTTTTCCAGAAGTAGAGCACAGATTTTGTGTAACATAATAAATCTCTCCGTCGAATCGATATTGTCTATACACGGAGAAATCCTCATTAAACAAAATAACCGAATCCTGCCTTTCTGCAACTTGGGAAATTGCAGCCAATTTATCTATCTTAACAGGAGAGGGATAATTTAACTGATTAAAATAGAAATCAAAGTGCGCATCAAAAGTTTTAATTAATTCAATTTGAGCACTTGCCATTGCCGTTGTAAGCAGTACAGCAATCAATAGAAATGATTTTTTCATAAGATTGTTTTTTAGTTTCGTCTCCACTTTGTTATTAGGCAGGGGACATACTCCGTTTTTATTTGTAGATATTCTAGTTATCTAGGCCGCTACGCTATACTAGTAATCTAGGGGAATAGAAAACTATAGTTTCGGCATACACACAAGAAAAGCGTGGGCTTTCGCTCGCTTCATTTGATTCTTTGAGGTCTTCGACTACCTATTCTTCTCAAATGTACGCACAAAAACTCACGCAACAACGTGAGCGTGCAAAACCGTACTTGAGAAGATTTTTTGAAAGTGTCGAAGTTTCAAAGAATCAAGTTGGGCTTACAACGCAATCTTACTGCCACTGCAGTAGGTATGTCCTTGCTTTTTAAAGTTGCCAAGTTCAACTATATTTGGAGTGCACCAAGCACTTTTCCGCTGCAAAGGTACAAAGAAAATTTGAAATGCGCAAACTTTTTAAATGGAAAATTGAGAAATCGTAATCAGAATAGTGCCGATTTACCCGTTCACCAATAGTAAGCCGGGGACAATAGTACGGTTACTTCTCCCTTCGTTCAAATTTGAGCGGAGGGAGAAAAATATATCGGCAACGAAATTAGTGATGCAAACGGTGACCGGCGGCATCGTAAAGAACACCTGATTGACGGATATACATGTGATTATTCCAAATGAATTTGAAAGGCAAATCCA
>JAZUGJ010000175.1:0-16348 GCA_045641145.1 Paludibacteraceae bacterium | reverse complement strand
GCTTATCCGTATTGATAATACATATCATTTTAAGTTCATTCGCGGCAAAGACTGCGACATCGACGAACTTCCGGAGAACGAGCCATACGGCACAGTTCACAGAACCTATCAGACATCCGAAGCCGGCAACCCAATATGGGTTATGAGCCTACCAGAACATATTACAGAAGAAAGAGCAAGAGCGTATGAACGCTCTTTTTTAATATAAAATTATGATTTTATTTGAGGGAGTATACATATGATAAAACATATATTGAATTGTCTCATCGGTGAGCGTGATCCGCTCGACCTTACGACTTCCGAAGCAAGAACTCTCGTTGCCGAGTTCTATGAAAGAGTAGAGCTCCAAACTTTTGGCTGGCGTAATCGTTCAGCCATTGATTTTATGTGCGAAAAAGCACTGAATGAACGCGGTTTAGGTGCTTTTGCATAATCGAAAAAGTAAAATCTCCTTGAAGTTTGTGCAAAATGTGTATTAACATCGGGCGCAACAAATGATACAATAATAGTGTAAAGAGGCAGCAGCCTATTTTTTCAATCGAACTTTACACTATTAATACGCACTTAAAACGATTAATGTGGGCACAAGCCTGATTAAATATTTGTGGCAGTTACACTATTAATGACAAAACAAAACAATAAATACATAAGGAGAAAATCTATGGGAAACTACGCAAGGCTGCTCGGAGCAGTCCTCATTCAAGCGGTTAGTGACTTTCTCACAACCAACGACGCACGAGAAAGGAATGATATTATCCTTGACCTCGAATCAAACGAGCTTCTCAACGCAGTAATGCCTAAACTCGTCAAGGATGTGGTCAAAAATCTTACAACAGGCACGGCAGAGGATATTTCAGAGTATAAAGCGAACCTCATAAAACTTTGCAAATTCCCCGAGCCGGCATATGCGGAGGCAGTGATATGATGGAAATATTCGCGTTTATCGAGGAGTATATCTCCCTTAAAAAGTGCGGTTTTCATCCGCATATTGAGAAGCGCCACGGAGAGTGGTGCATAGTTCACGAAAATATTATGGACTACTACAACCGAGAAATCGTACTTCGTCGTCGCTGGCGTACCATCGAGGGACACCGTTTCAGGGAGTGGTACTTCAAGAGCGAACCGAAGTCAAGCGTTGCTTGATTGAATTTTGGTGCTACGGATTTGCGAGGTGAAAAAATGCACGAGAGCAAAATGATAGCGAATGCTATATATTTTCTCGAAAATGGGAAAATTAGAGAGCGTAAAAAAGCATGGACAAAGGTCACATCGGGTAAGCATGTTTTCTATGATGATGGCATTCCGCTAAATAGAGGATATAGCATCAAAAGAGATATGTGGTGCTGGCTAATCTGGAAACATACAGATATATCAAAAAACCCGGAATACGATGGCTCACCTCTGCTGAAGATTGTGCCAATGTATTGCGAAGACAATAAGGAAGCAATGGCACAGATACTTGATGCTCAACGTTGGATATATTTATAATTCGATAAAATATGAATTTTATAAAGGAGATTGATATGAGAAAAGACGCAAGAAAATTTATTACAATCATTCTGTGCGCAGCTTTTTTCTGTATGGGCATTATGTTTTGTGCTTCTTGTAGAAAACCTCAGCTTGAAAGTGCAAGGTACACTGTAAGACACGGCGACACTCTTTGGAGCATTGCCGAGGCACATTGTCCTAAAGAAATGGATATCAGAGAATACATATCAATGGTGTCAGACCGCAACAACATATCTGCAACGATATATCCCGGTCAGACTCTCACAATCTACAAAGGTACGTCAAATGATTAAACTCGAAGAGTTACGCCCCGGAATGAAAGTTTTACTGGTAAACAACCCAGTAAGCACAACACCACTCTGTTGGGTTGGGAGTATGGATTCGACAAAGGGTTGTGTTGTTACAATAAGTGAAGTACATGCATGGTACTTTTTAATCGAAGAGAATATCTTTAGTTATTCGGCGGAGTGGGTAGAATCGATAGTGGATGATATTCACGAAACCCCAAACTTTAACATATCAATTTCCTCTATAATATAGATTTCCTCCTACGCTTCTTCGAGCCTACTGAGCGTTATCAGAGGCTCAACCAAATCTCGCAAGAGAAAATTTTATTACTTAAAGGAGTTCCATATGGAAATCAAACTTTACTCGGCAGTACATCAGTACGTTGTAACCTCTGACATCACGAAGGAAAACTTTGATGTCGTCAAGAAGTACAACCCCACAGCTTGTCAGCTTCTCGATGAGGATGGCAATGTAACGTTCGCAGTCGGTTACAACGAAGGTCACTCTTCGATTTCCAAGGTCGGCGTAACATTCGGTCAGACTGACGGAACCGGCAAGCTTCAGGCTATCGGCGCCATCGCACCCGCAGTCGGTCAGACTGAAAAGGACTTCGTTGCTGATGCAATCGCACCTGCCTACGAAGGTCTCAAAGCTCTCGAGGAACAGATTGCAAACGCAGCAGCAGCAGCGACTGCAACGCACAACGACCTCGTCGCTTCCATCGCAGTGGGCTAATCTCACTGCCCCCCGCTTCGGCGGCTAACGGCACACGGTGCAAGTCGTAAAGAATAACGGAGCTTCGTATCGGCTGGCGTAGCTCATCAAAAATAATAACAAATTTTTATACATAAAAGGAGAACAATTATGATTATTGTTAACGTAAGATCAAACGGCGGTTCCAGAACAGTAAACGCAGAGATGAACGAAACTCCGGCAAGCGTTTTTGAAAGCCTCGGCATTGAACTCAACAACTCATCTGTAAGCCTTGGCGGTGTAACGCTCAAGGCGTCAGAGGTAAACTCAACGTTTGAGAACCTCAACATCACGGATGGAACAACAATCAGACTGACATCGGTTGTCAAGGGAGACGGCGCTTCTAAGTAAGCACTCTCCTAACGCTTCTTCGAGCCTACTGAGCGTTATCAGAGGCTCAACCATAAAATAATTTTTGAAAGGATAAAATCATGAGAGTATCATCGGAAAGATTTAAGATTTTTAATCCGCCGATATCATCTTGCTTCGGGTTTGCACCTGAAACGGTCGGCGGAGACTCCTCACTGTCAGCATTGATATGCACAATTGCGTATAAAAACGCGGACTGGAAAAAGGGGGATGGGGCTGTGTATAGTACCTCAGCTTCGAACTTCGAAGATATCAAGTATATTCTCGATGATGAGTTTTGCCACAAGCTGTCTATCATTAAAAAGACAGGAGACTGGAATTTTGAAGCGTCCGACGGATGGGTACTTCTGAACGACAAAAAGGCACCCATAAGTTCGTATCTTAGTGCGAGAGAAAGACTGAAAACAGAAGTTTACATAAACTCCGAACTGAGAAGAGTAATCGCGACAGTAACCGGATATGCAGACGATTTTTGGGTACAGTCGTTTGAGAGTGTATTCCCTAAGATATTCTCGTGGTACTACCCCGAGATTACGGATGAAGTGAGAGCAATGTCATATGCTCTTTCGGTTGAAGACAAAGAAAACCTCACAAAAGCAGTTGAACCTTTTGTGAGCCACCTCAATAAAATGGCTGACGAACTCTTTGACAAGGCGTCTATTATAGAGGCAGCTCTCGGAGACTACGAAACGGCAGGCAAGTCAAGACGAATTGAGAGTGCACAATGTGATGTCGAAGCAATCGAACGCAAAATTCAAGAGCTCATAAACACTATTAACGCAAAGTATAGAGAGTATGACGAGAAGAGTGAGTTGCTCAAGTGCTTGAAGCTTGGACTTGAAGAAAAAACATTCGGCATTGTCGACTTCTTTAAGACTCACACAAATGTTGAATTTTTGAACGCAGACACTTACAGTGATTTTATCGAGTACAGAGTAAATGATACGCTCGAATACTTCGACGTAGATGAGTTCGAAGACCTCTATAAAAATAAGTATTCTTATCTCTACACTGAGATAGACTACGGCTCTGATGTAGCTGAAATTTTCAAAGCGATCTTTTCAGACAAGCTCGGCAAGTTCAGAATAACTGCAAGGTATAGACTGAACAATATGCGTGGTGTAAGCCTCTGTAGTGGTGGAACATACCCCGACGGATATGCTCCCAATCCTCACGTATATTATCACGCTTGCACCGGTTCGAACGGCGCTTATTACAACGAATACAGAGAGCGCGGAGACTGGGAAATGGGGATGGAACAGTCTATCGCCCAAACCAAGAATATCTGGTTTGGTGACTCAACCGTCGTTCCTGAGTTCACAAGATGGGTCGAGGATAATATGGACACAAAATGTATTGAGTACGACAATAATATTTTAACTCCGTCGGAGTTCCTCGAAAAGATAAGGGAGGCATAATATGGCACGAAAAATCAAAATAGAAGATGATGAGATAAAGGCTATTCTGGCAAAGATTGTAGGGGACTTATCGGATAAGAAGTGGCTCGGTAAAATCAACGTTACATACGACATAAGAACAGACGAGAGAAAAGCCAAGCTCAAGATTACTCCTGAGGCGTGGCTAAAAATAAAGGCGCTCGTTGATGAATTTATAACGGAAGTCGAGTGGCACGGGCTCTGCAGAAGAATAAACGAGTTCGAGTTTGAACTCTATGATGTTCTCGTCTTCCCTCACGAGGCAACTGATATAACGGTTACATCCGACCAGAAAGAATATGACGAATGGATTGATAAAATCGATGACGAGATGTTTGACCACCTCAAGTTTCACGGACATTCTCACGTGAGAATGGCAGTCCACCCGAGCCCTCGAGACATGGAGTACAGAAATGACATTCTCAATCATCTGCCCACTCCCGCAGAAGGATATGATGTATATTACATCTTTCTCATAGTGAACAAAAACAACGATGTTTCAGGTCAGATTTACGACCTCACGAATAATGCAATATACGATACGTTTGATAAGACAATGACCGTTATGGTCGACCTTAAAGAGTCGCTTACTGATTTCATTACTAATGCAAAGAAAATAGTAAAAACTACAACGTACCCGCCTTCTTACAAAAGCGGAACAGTGGTTTCCTCATATAAAGACACGAAAAAGATCGAAGATAAAACTGAAAAAAAGAATAAGACCGTTTGCTCAAGCTACGTATCTTACGACGGATATGATGAGTTTACCGATGAAGAACTCGACGAACTTTACAACGAGTACGGCGACGGATGGTATCGCTACAGATAAGAAAGGAGAGATTTTATGAACCTTGCGAAAAGCCTTGATTTTTTCGACCCCTCGAAAGTGAAAGGGTCTTGCCACATCATAGGATGCGGTTCTGTAGGCTCAAGCCTTGCTGAGAATCTTACGAGACTTGGTGTAAAGAGGTTTGACCTTTATGACTTCGACAAGGTCGAGTCTCACAACCTCGCCAACCAGCAGTTTGTAGCTGCTGATGTGGGTAGGGAAAAGGTCGAAGCAACAAAGGATTTAATAGTTGCGATTAACCCCGAGGCTAAAGTAACTATTAAAGTACACTCCGAAGGTTACAACGGACAATCTCTCAATGGGTATGTATTTCTCTGCGTCGACAATATCGACCTTCGCAGAGAAATCTGTGAGAAAAATAAACTCAATCGTTCGATAAAAGCGGTCTTTGATTTCAGAACGTTGCTTACAAGCGCACAGCACTATGCTGCAAACTGGAGCGATGCAAAATCAATAAATAATCTTCTCAGAACAATGGATTTCACACATGAAGAAGCACACGCAGCGGCGCCGAAGACGGCGTGTGGAATGGAACTCGGAGTGGTATCTACCGTTAGAGACGTTGTTACGGCTGGCGTATGCAACTTCGTTAACTTTATAAAGACGGGAATAATCGTCCCTGCGGCAGTTAGAGAGCCGTTCGGTTTGGAGGCATATGTGCTGTGAGAAGAGAAGATTGTGAAATCGGTATGAGGGTGTATTGTCCAAACAGATTCTATGGTCGAAGTGAATTTGCAGGACAATTCGGTACCATCGTGTTCATCGAACCTTATGATGATATACAAGAGGTTAAAGTATCTTGGGATAATGAAGTACGTTCGTTTTCTCCTTATCACGGGCATAACTGTGGTGGACTTGCAGAATCCGGGCACGGATACAATGGTAAAGCTGACGACTTAGAGGTAGCAGAACAACTTATACCCGACTTGATTGAGTTCTGCTGCACTCTTGAAGATATATTTTAAGGAGAAATAGTATGAATATTTCTGAATGCGAAATTGGAATGCGAATATTTTGTCCCGAGCATTTTGAGTGCGCAAGTGATTTTGCAGGCATGACAGGCACAATTGTCAGCATCGAAGTAGGTGATTACGTTGGTGTAGAATGGGATACGGAGATCCCGTATGGACATGACTGCAATGGCTCTGCAAAAAAAGGGCATGGATATTTTGGTTATGCAAATGAAATCGAGCCTTATATCCCGTATGAAGCGTCGTTTGGGCGAAACCTGCGACTTACAAAGATAATATAGGAGATAATTATATGTTGTTTAGCACAAATACATATGACCGATATTACAACGGGGATTACGGGGGCATAGAGGTAGGAGACACAGTAGTTGTGATAGATGAACAATCCAGTTATTACAACCGTCTCGGAACGGTAGTCACTCTTGTATACGGAGATGTTGGTGTAGCGTACGGAAAACACGAGTATAGGTGGACTCCGTTTACGGCTTTATCAAAAGTAGATAAAAGTGATATTTCATTTAAAACAACAATAACACAAATAATTTAAAACAAACGCTTATACTGCATTTCTCGAAAGAGAGCGCTTGGCAATGCCAAGCGTATCAAAATGATAGGACGGAGCATGGCGGGCTGCAGCTCGGGGTTCTGTTGGACGGCACTGGTATCCGCCTCCTCAAGCGCTGGATATCATTAATCCGCAGCCTGCCGCCTTCTGTTTTCCGAAGGTTGAACGCGTCATTTCACCTCCGGACATCTGGTCTTTAGCGAATTCACTTCGCTCCTTAGGAACCATTTTTATACTTGAGTACAAGCGTATTAAAGAGAAAGGAGATTCTTTATGCCCTATGTAACAACTGGGCTTGAGCCCAAGACACACCAGCTTACCATCAAAGACATTTTTGATGGGCTGTCTGAAAGTGATATGTATCCTCGTAAGGATACAAAGGACACTGTGACAAGATATTACGAAAACATACCTTACAGACTTACGAAAATTGATTGTATGTCAATTTATAATTCGTTCAAGTTTTTCAATGAAAAGTGGAGTGAGCTCGAAAACGGCAAAGGCGATTCGCTTTATGGGAGTTTCAAGATGTCCAAAAGGTCTGGCGGCTATAGACAAATTGACACTCCGAAGGGAACTCAGCTTGAAGAGGCGCAGAGAGAATTGAAGAAAATTCTCGAAGACACATTCCCTTATAGGTATCACACAGCAGCGTTTGCTTATGTTAATGGCAGACACACGAAGATGTGCGTTGAAAGACATCAGCGAAATAAGTCTTGTTGGTTTCTCAAGCTTGACTTTCACGGATTCTTTCCGAGTACGACCCCCGAATTTGTTGTAAAGTCACTCTACAACATATACCCTCTTTGCCTTATGAAAGCCTTCAGGGTGGGGGATAGCACATTCGATGAAGAGCTCAGAAAAGCCTTGAGTATTTGTTTCTTAAACGGTGGACTTCCACAGGGCACTGTTATATCTCCTATGCTCACTAATATTATGATGATTGAATTTGACTGGCTTATCAGCAAATACTGTCACAATCATCCTGAGCATCTTGTATATACAAGATATGCGGATGACATCTTCATCTCCTCGAAGTACACATTCGACTGGAGGGATATCCAGAAAAAGATAGTCACTACACTCAAGGATATCGAAGCTCCGTTTGAGCTTAACACTAAGAAGACACATTATGGGTCAAAGAACGGTGCAAACTGGATGCTTGGGCTGATGTTGAACAAGGACAACAATATTACACTCGGTCATATAAAACACAAAGAACTGAAGATTTCATTGAACAACTTTTTATCCGACCTCAAAAAAGGAGTGGCTTGGACGCTCGAAGATGTTCAGCATTTGAATGGCGTAATCGGCCATCATTTGAATATGGAGCCGGATGGAACAAAGAAAATCCTCGAAACATATGGAAGCAAGTTCAACGTCGATGTTTTAAAGACGGTGCGCGACGCAATTCGCACCGCATAAGGAGCCCGATATGAATAAATATTCATTTGTTGGAGCCGTTTATACATTCCATAGTGATTGCGTAGACGAAAAATGGCGCGGAGAAACATACGCTCCGTCAAAAGCAAAGGCAATATCGAATTTAAAATATCGTTTCAGAAAAGAAAATAATTTACAAATGTACACGCCAATCGACTTTGATGGTGATTGGTGTATAGCATAATGTTTGATAGTCGCATTCCGTAAATACGGGCTTTTAACTATGTTAAAAGTATCAAAAAGATAAGGCGAACGAGCCTCGATACCACCGGCTTCTGAGCAGCGTAATCGGAGTCGGATGATTGCTGGGCTGATATTCACACGAGCGCAATCCGTACTCTTATGAATATTTTACTACCACAAGTCCAATAAACCCACCTTTGCTCGTCGACAACCCTAAAGACTTCAGGGTTTAAGTCGTCTTGGGACTTCAGAGAGTCACGTGATTTCCCCGGGATTTGTTATTCGGACTATCAAACAACTATTTGAAAGGAGCTTATATGATTGACGGATTGAACGTTGGAGACACGATTATCTTCAAAGACGTGTTAGAAGACATTGACGATTCGGAGTTTGTCCAAGAGTACAGAAAGTACTTCGGCGGTTCTGCCGTAGTTACTGATATTTGCGGTAACGCCTTCTGTGTTGATAATAACAGTGATCTTATCTTCTTAGAAAAGGACATACGTGAGATAATTCCACAAGCCAGCGAAGCAAACATTGCTTCGTGGAGTAGAAGCATAAGAGAAATCATATAAAACACATCTTTTATGGAGAAACATATGGCGGAATTTAATATAGACGATTTTCCCGACCTCGAATGGGGAATGATTTGCGAAGATGAATTCGAGGTCAAAGAGTTTTTGAAGTATTTAAACGACCAAGGAAGGCGTTGGGTTTCGGGAACCTCATATTTAGAGGAAACTCATTATGAGGGAGGTAAAATCCTGTATCGCTTTAACAACGGAAGCTATAACAACTGGTGGCGAAGTATAGAAGAAAAATACATAAGCCGCGGTAAGGCATTATATTTCAAAGATTTTTTATGGGGCGACGAGGATGAATGTGATTGCTCGTTCTCTGTGAGCATTACAGATATTTTTTAATATGGAGAATAATCATATGGCTGACTTTACTTTCAATATAGACGATTTCCCCGATCTCGGGACTGCGATGATATGCGAAAATGAATCAGAAGTAGAAGTATTCTTGGATTACTTAGACTCTGTAGGTAGAAGATGGAGGTCTGGAAGTTCATATCTTGATTTGAGTAATTATAACTCCGGTCGAATAGCTTACTATTTTAATAAAGGACTTTATGATGATGATTGGTATGTAATACAGGAAGATGTTAAGGAAGGTCACGCTTTATACTTTCGTGATTTTTTGTGCAGTGACGAAAATTACTCATTTCCTGTAAGTATATCAGATATTTTTAAATAAAAACTAACTTTTATTAGGTGGACAATAAATATGATTACATATGATAAGGACATATATTTCATATATGAGGATGGGTGCGCTGGTGTCTTTCGCAAAGACTATGGTTGGACGCTCGGTAGAAACAAATCGGATATCGACATCCTCGTTGACGAGGCTCTAAAATCTGTAGTACCTTATGGTGTGTACAAAGGATATCTCGAAGGCCTATTCGAACTTTTTATTTGTTCAGGCTCTGGTATGAGGATAGCCAATGATACTCCAGTTAATAAACTAAACGGCACGTATTATATCTATTTCGATTCTTAATTACGAGGTAAATGATGGAATGGAACGAATGGCTTAACCTTCATGGGGGAGACAGAATCATGTTCTCCGAACGATGTGCAACAAGCGTCAACTCGCTCCGCGAACTCATAGGAACTGTAGTGACCGTAAGTGAGATAGACGACATCGGTACCTACGGTCGACAAGTAAAAATAAAAGAGTGGAGAGAGCTAAACATTTTAAAGGATTACTGGTATCCCAGAGAATATTTCTCAACCATAGAAGTAGACTCGCCTGATTTTTGTGGTTTGTCTATTAGCGACTTTATATAAGGTATATACGCTCGATGCAGAGCTTATATAAACCCTCTCGAGATGCGCCGGCGTTATGGTAATTGCATATAACCCCATAACCAAGAAACGACAGGTAACACGCCGACCTATCTTGTCGCAGCCAGACACAGAAATGTGGTCGAGTTCGAGAGATTTTAAAAGTCGATGGCGGCTAAGGCTTTTTGATAGTTTTGTGTGAACACATAAACTTGATTTTTCGTGTAGTGGTTGCAAACACAAAGCGATGAAGCCGCATAACTTGCTTGGATGCTGAAACTGGTAAACAAGGCGGACTCAAAATCCGTCGCTGAAAAGCTTGTGGGTTCGAATCCCACTCCAAGCACCAAACAAGCTGGTCATAAGGCGTCTTTTTGATACCCTCTCTTTATTCTGTTGTTTTTCTTTTCTTGATATTTTTTTCGTTGACAAGGGTAGTAATTGTTGAGCCGTCCGGATATACGATGGAGAAAAGACACTATTTCTTCCATTTATCCGAGTATTGATACACATTTTTTTGTCGCGTTGTCGCTCCGTCTGAAACGCAACGTAGGCAAGCAATTATCTTTGAGCCTTAATGACCAGCTTGTCCTTTCTGTTTTACGTTCGTTTGACTAAGCCGCCGTATGTAGTAGGCGGGATAAAAATGAAAAACATCCCGTATGGGTAAGGGAGCTGCAATTCGAATCCAACCACATACGGTGAATCCAAAGCCCCATGGCGTTATTGGAGCATGGGTGAATGGACACTGCTTGAGATGATATCAACACAGCATTCCTAAAAAGCGCCTGAAACCCTTGGTTGGCAGCCCGGAACAGACGGGCACAAAATAGAATAAAACGAGGTTTTGATATGATAGATCTTGACCAATGGAATAAACTAAAGGCGGGTGATAAACTTGTTGTCAGCGACGAAATAGCTGGTGACGATTATGTTAAAGAAGTTAGACATCTTGCGAACGCAGTCGTTACGGTGGATGCCGTGCACGGCGATGGAAGTATAGGAATAGAAGAAGACAAGTACAACTATCGTTGGCGTCAAAAAAATTTCTCTGACATAGTTGAAGACGCTGAACCCAGCTATATTGTATCAATTTCGGATTTGATTTAAGAAAGGAAAGCAGTATGAGTTTTAAACTTGGAATGATAGTTGAAACAAAGGGCGTCGCTGAGGACGCTTCATCCGACCATCTTTTCGGCACATTTGTTAGCAATTGTATTGTTAAACACAGTCACGGAGATTGGGGAGATATCAGTGAAGAAGATAAGCTTTCTAACGATGAGGCAGCGAAAGGAGAGGACAGAATAGTAAGTGTTTACAACATACCAAGCATATTCATCTCCGAGGAAAGGCCAGAAGATGAACTCTGGATAATTACGGAATGGGATAGAAGTGCTACGACAATTCTGTATCCGAGTGAATATTAATGATTGACGTAAGAATATTCGGTGTTCCCGAGAGGATGGATAACATTGAGAAAATGAAATCCAGATTTGATGGGAATGTTACCGTAGTAATGGATAATGAGCACAGTGGCTGCGTACCTACAGCGAGGAAAACGTGGCTTTTACATACCGACGCAAGCCATGTGTTGGTTCTTAATGATGACGTCGAACTTTGCAACGATTTTATGAGAGTGTGCGACGTCATCGTTGAGCGCCACCCCGACAAAATAATCACATTGTTTCCAGCACAGTTTATGTCGAGAGATGTATTGAACAACGTTGGAGGAATGCCAAAGAATTCCCCTTACGTTTCAACAGACAGAGTGAGCGGAGCCGGCATAATAATGCCGACAGAATACGTAAAGCCTTGCGTCGAAAGTTGGGACAAACACACGACGGAAGACGACACGAGTATATACGAATGGGCAAAGAAGAATGGTATCTCCGTTATAACAACTCTGCCAGCGATACTGCAGCATCTCAACCTCGGTTCTCAGGTTGGGCATTGTGAGATGCACACGGATTTCTACGAAGAAAACCCTGTGGCAAATTGGGAAAATAGCTTTGTAACACCGTGGACAAATTTAATTAGATAGGAGAAACATATGGCTAACAATTGTTGGTATGAAATGCTAATAAAAGGAACTCAAGAAAATTGCTACAACTTTCTTAAGAAAATGAAATCATACGATGAGAATGATCATTTCTACCGTATTTTTGATGCTTGTGTGGTAGACGAGGGTCATGACGGCGAAAGCAACTATTTTATGGTCATCTCAGGAGATTGTGCATGGTCGCTTGACTCTTGCTGCAGGGCGAGTGGATATTCAAACGGAATCGATTTATTCTCAGTTAACACCAAAGCATTCAAATTAAAGCTTGAAGCTTATTCAGAGGAGCCCGGTTTTGAGTTTCAAGAACATTACATCTATGATAACGGAAAGTGTATTATATGTGAATGCGTTGATTATGCAGAATGGTTTTGGGATAGGTCGGAACAGACTTTTGAAGAATACAAAAAAGAGATGGGAGAATGTTTACCAAGCAGCCTGACAGAGCGCGATTTCAACGAAGAAGGGTATTACTACGCTGGGGGGTTTGGAGATTGGAGTTTTGAAATATGAGAGAAGAATGTAGAGGATATCACATTGGAGATGTTGTAGTTTTTGAAGACCATGCAGGAGACCATTCTATCCCAAATAACCCCGGATGGGTAGGTAGTATGCGCAATATGGTTAACAATCTATATGTTATCACTGGATTCCCCGGTGGCGCAACAGACTCAAAGCCTTGGTGTTATCTTGGGGAATATAATGGGAGCCATCCATGCACGTTTACATATGACTTGAGGTGGGTTCATCCTGTAGACCACTCCTATGACTGCACTTTTGAGTGTAGTATATCAGATTTAATATAAAATGAGAATTTTATAAATGCCGCCGTGACGGAACAGGAATACGAAATGGACTTAAAATCCATTGGCAGATATGTCGTGTGGGTTCAAATCCCATCGGCGGTACCAGCCACCAGTGATAGAGACGTGTAACTCAAGCTATCCGTGTAAGATAATTGAGAGCGTGAACTACGAGAGTGTTGTTCTCTGGATAATTTTTTGTCAGTTTGTTACACCAGATTATTTCGCCAAACGAAACTGACAACCATACTTATATTGCATTCCTCAACAGAGGGCTTTCGGTAACATCGGAAGTTACGAAAAGATAAGAGGAGCACACCCGGGAAGACGAATGGAGGCTACGGCTACCAAATCGGTTTCACCTGTTTCAGTTCGTTCAAGAATTGCGGCTTCACGCACATCGAGCAAAAAAATACGGCGTTGTACGATGTTAGCCTAACCAAACCCGTGCCCATTGGTGGAGTCGAGCATCCCGGTCTGCAATACAATAATACTTTGAGAATATAAGTATCATTAAAAATCAAGGAGGTCAAAATGTCTAAATATTTACATAGGTCTAAGTACTTTTACGGAAATGAGATAAGTGAATATGGTCTCAAAAACGGCTACATTGATTATCGAACTTTATCAAGGGCATTCGACGCTGTTCTGGCTAATAATATTATTGACAAGACAATTGGGTGCTGGAATTGCGAAAACGGCTCAGAGTATTATTATGAGGACGACAATGGAAACATAATTAGCGAATCGGACTACTATGAGCTTCCTCCCGAAGAGCAGGAGTTGTGCTCAGAGCATTGGGACGAAGTGTTCCAGTATTACATAATCGACGATAACGGAGCGAGAATATTCACAGAGCTCACGGACGAGCTGGTGTGGTATAACGAAGAACTTGATTTATACGTTTGGGGCGTGACACACTTCGGAACGTCTTGGGATTATGTTTTAACAAACATCAAAATAAAACTGGACGAAGATGATTGATGATTTTATTAAGAGATTCTCCGGTGATTCAGTTGAGGTGTTCACCTGTGGGTGCTGCTACTGGTTTGCGGTAATACTTCACGAGCGTTACAAAAAGTCGACCATAATGTACAGTCCGCTGAATCATTTTGGGGCTAAGATAAACGGGAGAATTTATGACATCACCGGAGATGTTACAGATTCGTATCCCGATTGGATTGTGTGGGATGAGTACGATGATAGCACACACAAAAAAAGATTGATAAAACAATGTATTAATTTTTAAATACTTGTATTGAAATTTCCTTACGGAGCTTTCAACTATGTTGGAAGCAGCAAAAAGATAACGGCATATATTATCCTGCTCGCAGGTGTAGAAAGGATACTGGCTCCGTAGCGCAAGCTTCTAAAACCGACATTACCCGTCATCCTCACTCGCACCTCCTAATAGATCAGGACTTGCATCGAAGTTTGTGAGATAATCTTCGTACTGCGCATGACCGCCTGAGGGTTTTAAAGGCGATTAAATGCCGGCAATTCTGGAAGACCGATGTATATGGAATACAAGTTTTATATCAAAAATGGAAAGAGGCGTGTAAGATGAAAGAAAAGAATACGGATTTGTCAAATTCAGAAATCGAACAGTTCAAAAGTTTATTTGCTAAGTTTTGTAGAGGGGAAATCAACGCAGGCCGATGCAAAGAAGGTTGCGAATGGTGTCAGATAAACAAGGCATACGACGAAATATTTAATTCATTTTCCCATCAATATGAGGTAACAGTTGTGTTATCGAAACGGGAAGCGGAATTATTTAATCGCCTTCTCGCTATTGAACCGAATGACACCGATGATGCAGTCAAAATTGCTGGGTACGATGAGGACTCAACAATAGCTGTGATAACAGCAGATTTTGGCAACGGCTATTTTGCGGACATAAAGTTGTGTTCTGGACAGTCAAACTTCTTTGGCGATGCCGTTCTGTTCAATGATTTAGGGTACGAAGAGTGTGTACTGGATTGTTTCGACAGCATTAGCGACGGAGATATATTTGAGTTCAAGTCTGGTTCTGATACATATGAAGTGACAATAAGCGTAGTAGAATAAAAGTTCGGTTAGTGAGGAAAAAATGAAGAGTAACGAAATATTATATAGTTCAGGGCGCAACGATGAGTGTATGACACTCGCCTATGCTGTTGCACCAATTATAAAATATATCCCTAAAGAATATACTATTTGGTGCCCATTTGACACTGAAGATTCTGAGTTTGTTAAGCAGATAGGGGAACATAATAAGGTGATATGGAGCCATATTCAGAACGGTCAAGATTTTTATACATATGAACCGAGTGAGAAATGGGACTGCATAATTAGCAACCCGCCGTTTACCAACAAACGTAAAATTTTCGAAAGAGCTTTAAGTTTTAATAAACCATTTGCTCTCATAATGAGTAACACTTGGCTCAACGATTCCGCACCAAAACAACTGTTCAAAGAAAAAGATTTGCAATTACTTATGTTCGAGCAAAGAATGAAGTTTCTCAATAATGGGGTTGTTGATAACAAAATTACATTTAGCTCAAGCTATTTTTGTTATAAGTTCTTGCCGAAACAAATAATAATGGAAACACTTAATAATCAAAGTACGATTTGATAGAGGTGTGTATGAAATTTGTTAAATATTTTCATAAAAACGGAGACATTAGAACGAGAGAGAAATATTTATTATTTCCGAAATCCATTTCTACGCAGTCAAGTAAAACAACATATTGGTTATGTAAGGTAGTAATAACGGAAAAATGGCACGATACTGAAATCATAAGAACAAAACATGGATATTACACTTGTTTTGAAGGGTGGGAAGTTGTAGATATTTCTGAATGTGTGAATAAATACAAATAAAAGCGAGATTTTATGACCAATGACAATGTTAACAGCGAACCAGTTTGAATTTTATATTTTCGTGAAAACAGCTAATTTGAAGCAAATTATTAAATGGTTTGAGAGGAAAACATGAAAAAATTGCAATACAATAAACTTGTCCGGGATAAAATCCCCGAAATCATTGAGGCGTCCGGTAAAACTTGCAGTACTGAAGTACTGTCTGATGGAGAGTATCTCAAAATGCTTGATGCAAAACTGGATGAGGAGCTCGCAGAATACCACAAAGACCAAAACATCGAAGAGCTTGCCGATTTGATTGAAGTGATTTATGCTGCGGCAAAAGCACGCGGCTATACGCTTGAGGAATTAGAGAGAGTTCGTGCTGATAAAGCGACCAAACGCGGCGGCTTTGGAAAGAAGATTTT
>JAZUGJ010000174.1:0-4663 GCA_045641145.1 Paludibacteraceae bacterium | reverse complement strand
CCCGTTAAACCTGTTAAACCCGTTAAACCCGTTAAACTTGTTAAATATGAATATCCTCATCACCGGCTGTAACGGACAATTAGGTACTGAGATGCGTAATTTAAGCGCACAGCACCCTGCCCACACCTATTTCTTTACCGACATACAGGAACTGGACATCACCGACCGCGCGAGCGTACATGCTTTTGTGCGCGATAACCGAATAGGTCTTATCGTCAATTGTGCCGCCTATACCAATGTGGACCGTGCGGAAGAGGACGAAGCCACGGCACGGCTCATCAATGCCGTAGCGGTTGAGAACTTGGCAACTGCTCCCTGCCGGCTAATCCATATCTCCACCGACTATGTCTTTTCCGGTGACGAGCATACGCCCTGCCGTGAAGACGACCCTGTGGCTCCGCGCACTGCTTACGGACGCACCAAGTACGAGGGCGAGCAACTGCTTTTCCGCGCCAACCCGGATGCCATCGTTTTCCGTACCGCGTGGCTGTACTCGCCCTATGGCAATAATTTCGTCAAGACGATGCTCAAATACGGGCGCGAGAAAGACGAACTGCGCGTGGTCTATGACCAGATAGGCACGCCCACTTATGCCGAGGACTTGGCAAAAGCCGTTTTTGCTGCCATTGAAGCACCCGAATGGCACCCCGGCATCTACCATTTTACCGATGAAGGTGTCTGCTCGTGGTTTGATTTCACGGTTGAGATTTTGCGTCAAGCGGGCGTGGCATGCAAAGTAACGCCTATCCTCAGTTCCGAGTACCAATACAAGACCCCGCGCCCCCATTACAGCGTCTTGGACAAAGCCAAGGTCAAAAGTACTTTCGGCATTGACATTCCTTATTGGACCGATAGTTTAAGCCAATGCCTCAAACGCCTGTAAGCGATATTCTGGCTTTCCTCCGCGAGTTGGCAAATAACAATAACCGCGACTGGTTTCAAGCCCATAAAGCGTGGTACGACCGCTGCCACGCTGCTTTCGTCCAACTGACGGACGAATACATCACCCTTTTGCAATCCATTGACCCTGCTTTGGCAGGATTGCAACCGAAGGACTGTATCTGGCGCATCTACCGCGATGTGCGTTTCTCCGCCAACAAGAATCCCTACAAGGAGTGGTTTGGTACATTCCCTGCCGCCCCGGCACCGGGCAAACCCAATACGGGCGGTAAACACTCTATGCGCGGCGGTTATTACCTCCATTTGCAACCCGGGCACTGCCTTTTTGCCGGCGGTATCTGGTGTCCCAACCCCGACTTGCTGCGTGCTTTGCGGCAGGAAGTGGCGGCTAACTGGGACGAGATAGACAGCATCATGGCGACACCCTCGTGGCAACGCTATTTCGGCGATTTCGATACCGAATGGATGCTCAAAAAAGTGCCGCAGGGCTTTGACCTGTCCGGAATGGACGAACTTACTGCAACGCGTGTCGGCAACTGGATCAAGCGCAAGGCGTTCACTTTCTCCACCCCTCTGACGGACGACGAGGTCTGCGCCCCTGATTTTATGACCCGCCTTGCCGATATCTGCCGTGCCGCCAAACCCATGAACGATTTCCTCAATTACACCTTTGAGGAATACGGCGAGTTTCCCTCTATCTTTGGTCGCTAACCACTTTCAACAATATGAAAAAAACCTTATTGACAACCGTAGCAGCAGTATTATGCTTCGGTTTATGCGCACAAGAAAAAGTGATGGTGGCATATTTCAGTGCCACCGGTACAACTCGGCAGGTAGCCGAACAGTTGGCACAGGAGAAGAATGCTTTTCTGTGGGAGATTGAGCCCTACGAGCCCTATACGGCAGAAGATTTGGACTGGCATAATCAACAGTCGCGTTCCTCGCTGGAAATGGCAGACCCCGAAGAGCGTCCCACCATCCGTATCTGTACCGACACGCGGCCGTACGATATTGTCTATCTCGGTTTCCCTATCTGGTGGGGTGTTGCGCCGCGTATCATCAATTCATGGTTGGATAACTGCGACATGACCGGCAAGAAAGTCATTCCTTTTGCCACCTCCGGCAGTTCGGGTATTGAGAAAGCCGTGGACGAGCTCCGCAAGACCTATCCCCAATACACTTTTGAGGACGGCATATTGATGAATGACCGCAAGTAAATTGGTAGATGTGAGAAAAAACACAAGTAATATTTTGATATTTCAATTGTTTTCACTATCTTTGCACTTTCAAAAAATGCGTATATACTCAAAATTTGTAAATACATAGTTCTGTTATGGAGGTTTTAAGAGATAGATATGTAAGCCAATTATTGGAAAGACGGCACAATGGTTTGGTAAAAATCATTACCGGAGTTAGACGGTGTGGTAAATCTTATCTGTTGTTCAATTTATTCAAAAATAGGTTATTGACCGAAGGAGTTCCCGCTAATCATATTATTAGCATTGCCCTTGATGATTTTGCCAATGAGTCCTATTTAGATCCACATAGGTTATATGATTATGTCAAAGGGCAAGTAAAAGATTCCAATATGTATTATGTGCTATTGGATGAAATTCAATTAGTGCCCCAATTTGAGCATGTCTTGACTGGTTTTCTGCATATTGAAAATTTAGATGTGTATGTAACGGGGAGTAATAGTCGTTTTTTAAGTTCGGATATTGTAACAGAATTTCGTGGGCGTGGCGATGAATTGCGCGTATATCCTCTTTCGTTTGCGGAGTTTTATTCGGTATATGCAGGGACTATAGAACAGGCGTGGAAAGAATATCAATTATATGGAGGTATGCCCGGGTTGCTAACTATGGATAGTGATGAAAGAAAGGCACAGTACCTTAAGAAACTTTTTGAACAAACTTATATTTCAGATATTGTTAATCGGTATAACTTACGTGGAAATGAAGAAATAGGCGAGTTGGTCGATGTGTTGGCTTCGTCTGTAGGTTCATTAACTAATACATTGGTCTTAACGAATAGCTTTAATTCGGTTAAACATTTATCTATCTCTCGTCCTACGGTCAGCGCTTATATTAACTATTTGCAAGATGCCTTTTTAATTACCCAAGCCAAACGGTATGATGTAAGAGGGCGTAAATATATTGCCACTCCATCCAAATACTATTTTGTAGATGCCGGATTGCGCAATGTTCGTTTGGATTTCCGCCAGCGCGATTATGGTTTTGTAATGGAAAATATCATATACAACGAATTGTGCCAAAGGGGATGGAATGTAGATGTAGGAATGGTAGAGTATAATTGTAAAGATAATGGTAAGTCGGTTCGGAAACAACTGGAAGTTGATTTCGTTTGTAACAAGGGCAATCAGCGTTATTATGTTCAATCGGCATACAAGATGGATTCCGAAGATAAGTACCTGCAAGAGACCCAATCATTCAAGAATATAAATGATTCATTTCAACGGGTGATAATACAGAAAGAAGATATCCCGTCTTTTTATGATGATGCCGGCATCTTTCACATAGGATTATTTGATTTCTTACTTCATCCGGAGCAACTAAGATGACACTTTGAAGCAGTAATTTTCAGGGGGATTTGTAGATGTGAGAAAAAAACAGTAAATTTGTGGGCGGAAAGGGAACGAACACCATGAACAATAAGATATCCATACGATTTTACAAAGACTGCCAAGTGAGGGCGGTATGGAATGAGGAGGGAAATAAGTGGTTCTTCTCCATTGTTGATATAGTTGAGGCAATCACGGATAGTCCCCGCCCGCGTGTCTATTGGGGCACGGTCAAGAACCGCCAAAAGGCGCAATATGACGAGTTGTATTTAAAATGTATACAACTGAAATTTGCTTCGTCGAGCCATGACGGATAGGATAGATGACCGCGAAATATTTATGAAAGGCATCGACTATTCATATTACTACGAGCAAGTGGAATAAATCTACCACGTGACACCCAAATGACACTTTGATGTAGTATCTTTGCAGTCGGAAAGGAGAAAAATATATGAATAAATCTAACACACTAAAAATTAAAGACACTTCGGTTCGAACAATCAAGGTTGGACAATGGGACTATATTTGTATTACAGATATAGCACGTTTGAAGAATCCTGCTGAGCCAAAAGATGTTGTGAAAAACTGGATGCGTGTAAAAAACACGATAGAATATCTTGGATTGTGGGAGATGCTTCATAACCCCAATTTCAAAGGGGTCGAATTCGAACCCCTTATGATGCAAGCCGGTACCAATGCCTTTACTATGAGTCCCACGAGGTGGGTTGAATTAACTAATGCGATTGGTATTATCTGTAAAGCAGGAGCAACCGGTGGCACATACGCGCATAGTGATATTGCCCTGAAATTTGCGAGTTGGGTATCCGTTGAGTACGAGTTGTATCTTGATATGGATTATCAACGTTTGAAGGTGGAGGAGCAAAAATTACTTGGTTGGTCTATAAAACGTGAACTGACAAAACTCAATTACCGCATACATACTGATGCCATCAAATCCAACTTAATTCCACAATCTATTACGGCTAAGCAAGCGGCTTATGTTTACGCGGATGAAGCAGATGTGCTGAATGTGGCTATGTTTGGTATGACTGCGAAAGAGTGGAGAGAACAACATCCCGGGCAAAAAGGTAATATACGAGATTATGCCACCATCAATCAACTCATTTGCTTGAGTAATATGGAAAATTTGAATGCTGTTTTCATAGAGGAGCAAATGCCACA
>JAZUGJ010000173.1:0-25439 GCA_045641145.1 Paludibacteraceae bacterium | reverse complement strand
GACGCAGTAAAGTTGGAGCGGTCAAGTACATAGTTAATTCCTCCAATCTCTACACCAGCAGAAAAGGCATAATGAGGCAGAAGTAGTGAGAAGAAAGTAACAAACAACAATGTAAAAATCTTTTTCATACGCAATTTATTTTACAGATTCGACTTTTATCGTTTCATCACTTTACTTGCTTTTTCTCCTTCTCGCAGAATATAGATACCTGCCGGCAATTGATTCCATTGTCGGAGAGGATAGTGGCGACCATAGAGGTCATAGATGCCTGATATGCTGCCCCACTTTAAGGGTGCAATTTTATCAAAGCTAGTCACAATAGCAGTAATGTTATTAAGAGTAAAACTTCCAGACTCCTCTCTAAACACTTTTTCTCCTTTCAACACATCCATATCAAAAAGAATATCTATCTTGTTTTTAGAGGTAGTAGATACTGTTACCCTAAATGGTGTTTCCTTAGTTGCACCCGAATTGGGTTCAAGGGTAATCACTACTACCGAACCTATATCATCCATCGGCATTCGCCTAACTCGCTGAGGTGCAAGCGAGACAGGAATACTGATGCCACCATTCAGTGAGTCTGCCTCTATCATAAGCGTTGTATCCAATTCTATCTGTTCCGAGTAAATCCTCAATTTATACAGCGAAGCCGAATCCTCTGGCAACCAAGATAATTGTGTAGTATCGGGAGTAATTGGATTAACATCCACCAATAAAGGTTGGATATTAAATTCTTGCCATTCTGTTGCCGCTTGATAGACAGGAATAGATGATGCGTATACATAAAGAGGAATATCACGAAAAACACCTTCGAAAGCATCTGTATCCTTTGGCAATAAAGGAGGATCTAATGCTAAACAAGTAACTGATTCAAGACTCGAACAATCATGGAAAGCCCAATATCCAATCGTTGTGACGGAATTGCCAATCGTTACCGAGGTTAAACCGCTACAATCAGAGAAAGCATCATCTCCAATCGTAGTGACGGAATTGGGAATAATTATTGATGTCAAACTACTGCAATTATAGAAAGTACCCCATCCAATCGTTGTGACGGAATTGCCAATCGTCACCGAGGTCAAACCGCTGCAACCCAAGAAAGCAGAAATTCCAATCTCTGTGACTGAATTTGGGATTGTTACTGATGTCAAACCACTGCAACCCTCAAAAGCAGAAATTCCAATCGTTGTGACGGAATTTGGGATGGTTACTGATGTCAAACCACTGCAAGAATAGAAAGCATAATCTCTAATCGTGGTAACTTCTCCTACAAATGTAATTGCACCTGTGCCATTTGAAAAAGTGTGAGAAGAAATGGTCACATTGAACGCATCCGTGTGGAGACCTGGTGAAAAAAGACTGTTTGCTGTTTCAACCAGTTTGGAAGTTGCCGTGTAGGTAATTACATTACTTGCCCCAAGGGTAGTAGTGGCGACTAATGCCAAAAGAAGATAGAAAATCTTTTTCATACGCAGGTTTATTTTAGGGTTCAACTTTTGATTTCAATGTTAGTGTATAGGCATGTTTTTCGCCCAAAATACGGTTAGCAGCAGAATATGCCTCTTGGTAATAATGTTTGGCTGCCTCTTTATCGCCCATATAGGTGCAAATGGCTGCCAGATTAGCAAGTGTTGATGGCAAAGTATTATTGTTAGGCGATACCGATTGCAGCAAGGCGACTGCCTTTTCAAACGACGCTCTCGCTTCGGCGTAGTCCTTTTCGGCAAATGCCACTCCTGCCAAGTTATTCAGCGCATTGGCTTCCGACACACCGTCTTCTTGTCCTGCTATATGGTAGATACGCAATGCCTCGTTGAGTTGTTTCTTCGCCTCTTTATACTTCTTCAATCCATAATACGAAGCCCCCAAACTGACACGGCGCGTAGCAGTATATTTATGGTCTTTGCCGTAAATCTCTATACTCAAATCTACTGCTTGTTCCCAAGTAGTCACAGCAGAGGCATACTGCTGTTTAAGACAAAGATACTGCCCTTTCTCATTCAGCACACGCAACATCAGCATACTATGTTCACCATCGGTTTTTATTACTTGCCTTTCTGCGCGTTGCGTATAACGCCATGCTTCTTCTTTATCGCGTAAATACTCATTGAGGAACTTGGCATAATCCAATTGCGCAGCGGCGTCGGTAGTATCTATATCTGCTCTTAATTTTAAGTAGTACATCGCCGAATCGGGTTGAAAACGGCTGAGGGCAATACTGTGCAAGTGGTAATAGTCCTGCTTGAGGTCTTTCTCCTGTGCCATCACATCGCGTTGCATATCTGCAATACGCTGACGGCGGTCACTTAACGAACCTTTGCGTAAAATCATCTGCTCGGCTGCATCTAAATCACCCTGTTCAATAGCCGATTGTATCGCTCCTGCCACAGAGTCCAATAGTGCATAATCGGTACGCGCATAGCGGTCTGCCATCTGCTCAATCTGCTGCTCTGACCGCATAAGTTTATCATCCAATTCGGCTATTCGTTGTTCATATTGTTCATTAGTCAAACGCTGCTCCGCTAAATCTTTCCCTATCGCTGCCAATTGCTCCGTATAGTATCGTTCCAAGCCCTCTCGTGCTTTAGTGGCAATAGCATTTTTCTCTTCTTGCAGTTGGGCAGTAGAAACCATTGCTAAAGCCAATGGTACTTTGTCTGACCCTGCTTGTTGGCGACCTATGATATCCTGTTCCGAGAGTTGGTAGCCACTTTTCATTACTGCCGACAGAGCATACGGATCACCGTTTTGCAACTCTTGCATCAGGATGGCAAAAGTACCCGTCTGCTCCGACAACACCATATTATGATTACCGCGCACGCGTATAAGGACACCTTCTAAGTCTTCACTTGGACGATTAGGGCGCGATATAGTGCGTACATGCCCCTGCTGGGTAATGGCGAAGCAAGTCAAACTTGCGGTCAATGCAACAGGTATTAAAGATAGTTTACGCATATATTATGGAATTACTATTACATCATTATTGCCACAAGGGGCATACAGAGAGTCAAGCATTTGTCCTTGATACACAATAGGATATGCCTTTCTTTGCTCCTCTATCGGAAGGTCTAACGCGAAGCGCCCTTGTTCGTCGGTTATAACCGTATGATTTGCCACTTGTAGTTCGATATTCGGTAATGGTTGCTCTCTCCATACAACGGCGGTAATATGACCGTATAGATTGCTGTCCCGTTTGAGTGCAAGGCACACGGATGAACTCGTTTCTACCATTGTATCCAGTGGCAAAAAACCGAGACAAGTAGCTTGCACTTGTATTCGTTGGTTGCGTACCGAAGATGGCAGGTGGCGCAAAATACCTTTGTTGCCTACAATCGCCTCTTGTCGTACATCGCCCGGCAAAGTAAATGTAACAGCCACACTATCCGACTGAGGCAAATAGGTATTGGATGGCGTACTTTCGGAGATCGCGATTTCTATATCAAATGACCTGCTCATTTGCCATGTCAAGCCAACAGCCAACAAAATTAATGCTACAGCCATTACACTTATAGCCACTTGCTGACGCCTACGCTTAATCTCCCGTCGCCAAAGGTCCTCAAAATTCAGCCCCAACATACGCGCCATAACCATTACCACAGCACGCTGACGCGCGCGGCGAACACTCACTCCTTCTTCGTGGATATTCACACCCAAAATCTGATGGTCTTCAAACGGATTACTTGACTTTGGGAAATGCCGTCTTAATGCCTCCGGGTAGCACTCTGTATCGGGATTGCCGGAATAAGGCACACCATCTACAATCAATGGAATAATACAATCTCTGCGACCTAATTCAATAAAACGCTCGATACCACCATTTACAAAGGTAGATTTGGCAGAACGGGGCGAACAAAGCACAATCAAATACTTTGATTCTGCCAAACGCGCCTGTAACTCATGCATCAATTCTTCACGCAAACTAATGTCGGTTAAGTAGCAGAAGCATTGACCCAACTTGCGAGGCAAACCATGTCTGCGACTTACGGCGTAGGGCAAACGGTAAGTTTCCAACGCACGCTGCATTTGCAATGCCTCTTTGGCATCGGCACTTTGAAAACTCAAGAATGCAAAGTATTTATATTCCTCATTCATAATTAGAAATTCAATTCCGGACGCTTGGCAAGATGCTCAATAATAGTTGAATAATGGTAGAAATCCACTTCTGATGCGTTCTTTTCATGCACGCAAATACGCAATGTTTTGCATGTAGTGTGCTGACGGGCAAAAACGAAGAATGTCTGCACCATAATATCAATCTTTTGCTCTGTCGTAAATTCCGATGGCAAATCAACGAATTGATTGCCCATTACAGCCACATTTACGACTTCTTCCCTTATATTAGGTCGGGAAATACTTTCCCACATCCTCATAAGAAAATCAGTATATTCCTGACGCGTGATTTGAATACTGCCATCTGCTTGCAAATGGGCAAACGATACCAATACAAACGGCTCATCTCCAACCATAATAGGGCAGGCAGTACCTATTGGATAGCGTTGCTTGCGACCGGGCAAATCTTCTTCAAATTCTCCTTTTTTCAATGGTTTTAAGACCATGTCCAACTGCTCATCTAAAGGGAATTTCGACTTTTGGCATAATTGTAAAAAGGCACCGTGTAAAGACCTTGGAGTAATAATGGTACCTAAAGCGGTATCAAAGGTATCTACACTATGAATGACCTTCATACCGTCTTGTTCCAACAGGTTGGCACTTTCTATGATTACATGCGTGTCTGTACGCAAATCGTAGTATGATGCGTACATACGAGGCCAATTCTTAATGGCAGAAATAGTTGCAAGTAACAATAAAATTACAGCTACTGGCCATATCTGAATCAACCATACACGGATTGGCTCTAAAAACTGGTGCGCAACACTGTCATTAGGTATTATAGTTAATACTGCGGAAAAAGTGGCAACACACACACTTAACCAAGTTATTGACTCTTTAGTAACGGACCATAACATTTGTTGCCAATGTTTGGAAAAATAATTCAACCGAGATTTAGTTATACCCTTTTTCATACAATGCAGCGTTTTCGCTGCAAAGGTACGAAAAATTTTTCACATCTACAAATCTACCTGCGGTTTTATCTGCAAAGATACTGCTTCAACGAATCATTTTGGTGTCAGTTAGTGGATATTTCGCGTTTTATTCACTTTTTCCCGAAAAAGGCAGTTTATTTTTAGGCTACATCGGATAGGTACTTTTTACCATCTGTATGAGAAGTCAATTTCAGTTGGTTACAATTTGTAACCGACTCGTTACCTTCTTTCGTAAGACGATTTTTGAGTACTTTCCAATAATTGCGTGCTGCCTGATAATCAACGCTTTCCGTTAATACTCGGATAACATCCACAATAGAAAAGAAATACTTTTCCTGCTCATCATCCCACACAACTCTGACTTGTTGGGCTTCAAATTGTTTTATAATCTCTTCTTGTGCCATCACACAATAATTTTAACTTCAATTTAAAATCCGTCTGCAAAGGTACGAAAAAAAACGGAAAGACGCAAATAAAACAGACAAAAAAGTTACGCAAGCCGATGCCTTCAGTAACGGTAGCGTAACAGATGCTTCTACTCCCGTTCTACCCCCGTTGAGAACAGGTGGAAAGAGGGTACCGAGAGTGTCGAACAAGTGTCGACCGACCCTCGACTATATTTGGCGTGCTCTAAACACCCCGGCACCGCTAAAATTGCAAAGAAAATTTGAAAGTAGCAAATAAAAGTCATCTTTTTTTGTGTATCTCAATTTTATTTTGTATCTTTGTGGCATAAAATCATTCGCTATGGATAACAATTTCGGCTTTGTACGGGTAGCTGCGGCTGTACCTATGTGCCATGTGGCGGACACGGACGCCAATGTGCGTGAGATTAAACAACAGATTACCGAGGCGTTGGAAGAAGGCGTGGAAGTGCTTTGCTTCCCCGAACTGACCGTTACGGGCTACACCTGTGCGGACCTGTTTTTTACACAACAATTGCAGCGCAATGCCATTTGTGCCCTCAAACAGATATGCGACTTTACGCGCAATAAACCTATTATCGTTCTGGTAGGCGCACCTTTGAAAGTGGACAATAACCTCTATAACTGCGCCTTCGTCCTCACGGACGGCGAGGTGGTAGGTGTGGTGCCCAAAATCAACCTGCCCAATACGGGTGAGTTCTACGAGAAACGTTGGTTTACCTCCGGTCGTGCGGTACGCGAAGCCAACGGTTTGCCCCGTATTCCGACTGTGGAATTATGGGGCGGCGATGTGCCGTTTGGTACCGATTTGCTATTCATGACCCGTGACTATTGTTTCGGTGTCGAGGTGTGCGAAGATTTATGGAGTCCGCTGCCGCCTTCCACTCAGTTGGCTATTCAGGGCGCGGAGATTATCTTTAACCTGTCCAGCAGCAACTGCGTAACGGGTAAGCACGCTTTCCGCCGTCAGATGATTACCCAACAGGCGGCGCGTGTGCATTGCGGATATGTCTATGCTTCGTCCGGTGTGGGCGAATCGACCACCGATGTGGTGTTCTCCGGTTCCACTTATATTGCAGAAAACGGCGAGTTACTTGATATGGGACAGCGTTTCTTGCGTGAAAGCAGTATGATTATCAGTGAGATAGATGTGGAGCGGCTACGTACCGACCGCCAACGCAATACGAACTTTACCAAAGACCAACACGGTTATTACCGCAAAATCAACGTGGCACCTATCGAGTCCGACAACGGCTATTCCGAGCCCATTCACCGTCGTTTCTCGCAGACACCTTTCCTGCCTGAAATCAATGAGGCGGACGATTACTGCGGAGATGTGTTGGCTATCCAAACCAACGGTTTGGCACGGCGGTGGGAACATACACACGCCGAAACACTTGTACTGGGTATATCCGGCGGATTGGATTCCACATTGGCACTGTTAGTGGCTGTCCAAACAGCCGATATGCTGGGCTATGAACGCCAGCGTATCTTAGGTGTTACGATGCCCGGTTTCGGCACTTCCGACCGTACGTACACCAATGCCATGCGCTTGATGGAAGAGTTGGGCGTTTCTATTCATGAGATACCTATTCGTGATGTAACAGCGCGGCACCTTAACGATATAGATCACGACCCCTCTGTGCATGATGTTACCTACGAGAATGCCCAAGCGCGTATGCGTACCCTTGTGTTGATGGATTTGGCGAATAAATATAACGGTCTTGTTATCGGTACGGGCGACCTCAGCGAACTGGCACTCGGTTGGGCAACTTATTGCGGCGACCACATGTCGATGTACGGTCTCAATGCCGGTATCCCCAAGACACTGGTGCGCTATCTGGTGCAGTATATGGCAGAGAATTATTTCTCCGAAGACACACGCGACACCCTTTTGGATATAGTTGCCACGCCTGTATCGCCTGAACTGCTGCCCACTGACGAGCAGGGCGATATTGCCCAGAAAACGGAAGATAAAGTGGGACCCTATGAGTTGCACGATTTCTTCATCTACTATTTCCTGCGTTTCGGTTTCTCGTGCGAGAAGATTGCTTATATGGCTTCCGTTACATTTGACGACCGCTATTCGTCCGAGCAGATTTCCCACTGGCTCTCTGTCTTTATGCACCGTTTCTATACACAGCAGTTCAAGCGTTCCTGCCTGCCGGACGGTCCTAAGGCGTTAGGTGTCAGTCTTTCCCCGCGTGGCGACTGGCGTATGCCCAGTGACATCTGTGAAATGAAATGACAGCACTCCTAATCATATTGGCTATTCTTGCCCCTATCCGTTGGAGCGGGGTGGAGCAGGGCGATTCGGTGGTCCTGACGGCGCAAGTCGATTCGGGTTGGCACATGACTCTTATCTCTGTCGGGGATAGTATGATTGGTGAAGATTGCGCTGACGGCTATACGCTTGCTATGGCGCTATCCGATATCCTTCCCGTCCGTTTTGTGGCGTGCGACGACAACCAATGCCTCAGTCCGGAAACCTATCTTTATACTTCGGATTTTCCGTCCGAATCGGCTGCCGTATCGGGCTATTCCGATTCGTGGTGGCATATCTTTCTCTTAGGTCTGTTGGGCGGTCTGTTGGCTATTTTTACGCCCTGTATATGGCCGGTTATCCCTATGACGGTCTCGTTCTTCCTCAAGCGCGGAGGCGGTTTGCGTGATGCCCTGCTGTACGGTTTATCGATTGTACTTATCTATGTCGGCTTGGGTTTGCTGGTGACTGTATTGTTCGGCGCGTCGGCACTCAATGCCCTTGCTACCAATGCGGTGGTCAACCTCTTTTTCTTCGCCCTCTTTGTCCTCTTTGCGCTGTCTTTCTTCGGTCTGTTTGAGATAACACTGCCTGAATCGTGGTCGTCGCGTTTGGACAGTAAGGCACGCGCTACGGGCGGCATTGTCAGTATTCTCTTTATGGCATTTACACTGGTGGTTGTCTCTTTCTCCTGCACCGGACCTATTATCGGCACGTTGCTGGTGGAAGCGGCGGACGGCGGCTTGTTGGCACCCGCTTGGGGCATGTTCGGTTTTGCCCTTGCTTTGGCGTTGCCTTTTGCCCTTTTTGCTATGTTCCCTGATGTCATGCGCCGTCTGCCCAAATCGGGTGAATGGATGACCTCGTTTAAGGTTACGCTGGCGTTTATTGAATTGGCACTCTCGCTCAAGTTCCTCAGCGTGGCGGACTTGGCATACGGGTGGGGTATTCTGCCCCGAAAGATTTTCTTTGCCGTGTGGATACTGCTCTTTGCCGGCTTGGCTATTTACCATATCGTGGCTTGGTGTCGTCATCGCACACTGCCTATTGCCCGCAAGGTATTGAAAGCAACTGTTATTGTTTCCTCTTTGGCATTTGCCGCCTATCTGCTGCCCGGTTTGACGGACGGGCAAGTCAAAGCCGTTTCGGCTTTCGCACCGCCGTTGGAGATAGCGGCGAAAGAGGTTTTTACCGATTATGAAGAGGGTGTGGCGTTTGCCCGTCAAGTAGGCAAACCTGTGTTGGTACATTTCACGGGTTATGGCTGTGTCAACTGCCGCAAGATGGAGACTTATGTCCTCTCGGACGAGCGTGTCATGGCAGCGTTGCAGGATTATGTGCTGATTACCCTTTATGTCGATTCGCGCCGTGATGCCGACCGTGACGGAGAGGAGGACGGTATTGCCAATAGCCGCTTGCAGCGCGATTTATTCGGCAGTAATTCGCAGCCCTATTTTGTCCGTTTGGATAGTGCCGGTATCCCGCAAGACACTCCGTTTGCTTTCTCTGTCAATCCGGATGTGTTTTTGACTTGGTTACAGAAATAAATAGATTACAATATGCTGAATAAAACCGCTTACGAAACGCGCAGACCCAAAGAAAAAGAAATGATTTTCGGCATTCGTGCCGTGATGGAAGCCATTGATGCAGGCAAGACACTGGATAAGATTCTTGTCCGGCGTGACATGTCATCTTCCCTTGCCAAAGAGCTGCTTGCCAAACTGACTAATAGTGACGGGCAACTGATGACCAATATCCAGCGTGTGCCGGTGGAGAAACTGAATCAGTACACCGACAAGAACCACCAAGGCGTTATCGCTTTTCTTTCGCCCATTGAATTCTACCGTATTGAGGACCTTGTACCCACTTTGTTTGAGCAGGGCAAGACACCTCTTTTAATGGTATTGGACAATGTGACGGATGTGCGTAATTTCGGTGCCATCGCCCGCACATGTGCTTGCGCGGGTGCGGACGCTTTAATCATAGGTACACGCGGAGCGGCTTCTATTAATGGCGATGCGGTAAAGACCTCTGCCGGTGCGTTACATACGCTGCCTGTCTGCAAAGTGGATAATATGCAGAATGCGTTGCGCTATCTGCGCGAGTCGGGCTTGAATATCGTGGCAGCCACCGAACACGCTGAACACGACTATACACAAACCGATATGACCGCCCCATTGGCGATTATTATGGGTAGTGAGGACAAAGGTATTTATGAGGAGAACCTAAAACAATGTACCGACCAAGTGCGGATTCCCATGGTCGGTACGATAGAAAGTTTGAATGTCAGCGTTGCCGCCGGAGTGATGCTATATGAAGCAGTGCGTCAGCGGCGTTTGTGATGCCCGAACATAACACCTACGTATAGACGCGGTCCGCTGGGAGATATAAAATTGCTCCAGCGGACTGTTTCTGTAGTCAGCCCGTTATTCCCTTTGCCGAAGGGCAGCATATAATCTGCTTTGATAAGCAGGTTGGCATGATTGCCGAGTTCAAATTCCAAGCCCACATAAGGGTCTAACAGGAAGAATGGCGTTTTGGTGTAAGAAGCGTTGTAGGTGATGCCTTCTCCGCTTACCTGTACCTCGTTGTCCGGTACGAACAGGCGATGCGTGCTGCCTCCGCCTATCAGTCCGCCGATAAATAGTTGCACTTTGCCTACTGTGCCGTAGAAATCACAAATGGCACCTCCCCATCCGGTACGCGCATTACTGCCACTTTTCATCAATGGCATCGTGCTAACACCGCCTTCGGCACCTACATGGATGTGGTTGATGAGATGTACACGCAAAGCACCGCCTATTCCCAGAATGACACCGTCTTTGGGCAGGTTGGACAGGCCTTCATCCCCTGCCAGACTTCCGTTGCGAAACAACTCGTCGGGGCTTTGGGCAAAACCATATCCGGCATGTAGCATCATACCTCCTGTAAAGCCGGTGAGAATGCCGTTGTCACTTTTCTTCTCTTCTTTTTTCTCTCTCTTGGCGGATGCTGTTGCTTCCTTATCCGGTTTGTCACCGTAGTAAGCGGTCTTGATATCGTACACATTCTGCGCCGTTGCTGTTGCACACAGCAGCACAAGGAAGGGTAGGAATATTTGTCGTGTCTGTTTCATTCTTTATACCAGACTGAATGCTACATCCATCATTTGGGTGAATGTGTTCTGCCGTTGCTCGGCGGTGGTGGTTTGTCCTGTCAGGATGTGGTCACTCACGGTACAGATCACCAAGGCGCGTTTGCCTGCGCGAGCAGCGTTCATATACAGGGCAGGGGCTTCCATTTCATCTGCCAATACCCCCATCTTGGTCCAGTTGCCACGGCGCGGGTTCTCACTGTAGAAAATATCCGCGGAGAATACATTGCCCACATGGTACGGATAACCCATTTTTTCGCAATTCTCTACGGCGCGGCGCATCAAATCGAAGTCGGCAATAGGAGCATAAGTACCGGGTAAGTCATATTGCAGGGCGTAGTTGCTATCCGTGCAGGCGGCTTGGGCGATTACGATGTCGCCCAAATTGACATACATCTGGCGACTGCCGCAAGAACCGACACGAATGATAGTTTCCACATCATAGAAATTAAACAGTTCGTAGGTGTAGATACCGATGGAAGGAATGCCCATTCCGTGTCCCATTACGGACACTTCCTTACCGTTATGTTTGCCGGTGAACGCCAGCATGCCGCGTACGCTGTTCACTTGTTTGGCATCCGTCAAATAACGCTCTGCCATCAGTTTGGCACGAAGCGGGTCGCCCGCCATGATGACGGTCTTGGCTATCTCGCCGTATTGTGCCCCGATATGGGGAGTGGGGGTTTGTTCTTTCATAGTGTTATTTTTTTAGTAGTTTCAAATATTCTATTGCTTGTTGCAGGTCGTCCGGTGTATCAATACCCATTGAGTAAGTCTCGCATACTGCTACTTTGATTTGGTAACCGTTTTCGAGCCAGCGTAATTGTTCCAAACTCTCCGCTTTCTCCATTGGCGATTGGGGTAGGCGGGTTATTTGGCGCAGTATATCGGCGCGATAAGCGTACATACCGATGTGACGGAAGTGCTTGCCTTGTGCAAGCCAGTCCTGTTTATCTATACCGCGCAAATAAGGAATAACGCTGCGCGAGAACAACACGGCGTGGTTGTCAACTGCTGAAAAGACCACTTTGGGCGTATTGGGATTTTCCAAGTCCGCCAAGGTGTCTTGTGCAGTGAATGGCTTAACCAGTGTGGCTATCTCGGTCGGGAAGCAACTCTTAATGGCTTCTATCTGCTCGGGCTGAATAAACGGTTCATCGCCTTGAATGTTGATGATGACCGTTTCTTCGTCTTGTGTTGACTTGATTTTATCGTACGCTTCGAGGCAGCGATCCGTACCGCATTTATGGTCGGTTCGGGTCATAACCACTTGTCCGCCGAACTGCCGTACGGCGTTGTAGATGCGCTCATCGTCAGTGGCGACTACAACCCTATCCAGTGCTTTGCATGCCTGTTCATACACACGCTGAATCATCGGTTTACCGCATATATCCGCCAACGGCTTACCCGGGAAGCGGGTAGATGCGTATCGAGCCGGTATTATTCCAATATAATTCATAATCGGGTACAAAGGTACAACTTTTTTGATAAATATGCAAATAAATTGACAATAAAATAGTCACTTATGGCATTACTCCAGTTGTTCCACTTTGGTCAAGAGGTGGATAGCACCGCTAACGGTTTTGACCTGATTAACGGTGGCGAAGCGTTTGCCTTTTTCCTCTTTCAGTTGGCAGCGGTCGCCGCGTGAGTAGAGGTACTGTACGAACTTGCCAAATGTCTCGCTATGCCAATACGCTTCGCTATGAGTGATGAAATAAACAGTCATACGCTCGCCTTTCAGGTAAATTTTTTCAATACCCAAGCGGCAGCATAACCACCGCAAGCGGACAACATTCATCAGTTCTTCCGCCTCTTCCGGTAAAGGACCGAAACGGTCAATGAGCCGTTTCTTATATTCGGTCAGTTCGTCCTCATTGCGTAAGCCGTCCAGTTCGCGATAGAGTGTGACACGCTCGCTGACATTCTCGATATAACCGTTGGGGAAGCATAGAGGCAGGTCACTCTCCAATTGGCAGTCGGCGGACCAAGAGAGGGTGGAATCGGTGAATTGGTGAGTCGGTGAATCGGTGAGTTGGGGAATCGAGAGTTCGTCCTTGAGTTCCGATACGGCTTCGTTCAGTACTTTTTGGTAGGTCTCATAACCCAAGTCGGCAATGAAACCGCTCTGTTCGGCACCTAGCAGGTTACCTGCTCCGCGAATGTCCAAATCCTGCATGGCAAGGTTGAAACCGCTACCCAAGTCGGCAAAGGTAGAGATAGCATCCAAACGGCGTCGTGCTTCCGGTGTCAGCAGTTCGCGATCAGGTGTTACGAGATAGCAATACGCCTTGCGGTTGCTGCGTCCTACACGTCCTCGTAGCTGGTGCAAGTCCGCCAGGCCGTAGTGTTGCGCCGAGAAGATTATCATGGTGTTAACATTGGGTATATCAACGCCGGATTCAATGATTGTGGTGGAAATAAGTATGTCGTAATCGTAATTGATAAACGCCTCCAGCCGTTGTTCCATTTCTTCGCTCGGCATCTGTCCATGAGCGGTAATGATTCGCGCTTCGGGGCACAAGTGGTGAATCTTGCGCTCAATGCGTTCCAACATCTCAATGCGGTTATTGACTACAAAGACTTGTCCGTTACGTCCGATTTCCAGATTAATGGCTTCCTTAATGATATCTTCGTCCTCCGTATTGATTACTTCGGTCTGTACGGGGTAGCGATTGGGCGGGGGAGTGGTCATGACACTCAAATCGCGTGCACCGAGCAGGGAGAACTGCAATGTACGAGGGATAGGAGTGGCGGTGAGCGTCAGCACATCCACATTGGTGCGGAGGGCTTTGAGTTTATCCTTTACCGCTACACCGAATTTCTGCTCCTCGTCAATAATGAGCAGTCCCAAATCGTGCCACTTGACGGTCTTGCCGACCAGTTTATGGGTGCCGATGAGGATATCTATCTTGCCGTTGGCGAGGTCAGAAAGTATATCTTTGGTCTGTTGGGCAGATTTGGCACGGCTAAGGTACTCAACCCGTACAGGGAAATCACGGAAGCGGTCTTTGAAGGTGTTGTAGTGCTGTAAAGCGAGTACGGTGGTCGGCACAAGAACAGCCACTTGTTTGCCGTCTGTAGCGGCTTTGAAAGCGGCTCGCATGGCAATCTCCGTTTTACCGAATCCCACATCGCCGCAGATAAGGCGGTCCATCGGCATCGGGCTTTCCATGTCGCGCTTCACATCAAGAGTCGCTTTGGCTTGATCGGGCGTGTCTTCGTAAAGGAATGATGCCTCCAACTCATGCTGCATATAGCCGTCCGGTGTGTAAGAAAAAACCTGTTGGCTTTTGCGTGTGGCGTATAGTTGAATCAGGTCGCGGGCAATATCTTTCACTTTGTCCTTAGTGCGCTCTTTCAGTCGCTCCCATGCTCCGGAACCGATACGGCTGACAGTGGGCGCTGAGTCTTCGCGCCCTTTGTATTTGCTGATACGGTGCAGATTATGGATACTGACGAAGATGGTGTCGCCGTCGCGGTAAGTCAGTTTAATCATTTCCTGCCGTTTACCATTCACGGTAGTGGTTACCAGTCCGCCAAAGACGCCTATTCCGTGGTCGCTGTGCACCACATAATCACCCGGTTGCAGTTGGTTGATTTCTTTTAGGGTAACAATCGCCTTGCCCCGTCGGGCATTCTCGCTACGCAGGGAGACACGGTGGTAACGCTCGAATAGTTCGTGGTCGGTGTAACAGCATACTTTGGCTGTATGGTCTATCCAACCGGCGTGCAATGTGTGGTTTATACCTACCAAAGGCAGGTCTTCAAAGATGGCTTTGAGGCGGTCTATCTGTTTCTGCTGGTCCGCCAAAATATAGAGCGTGTAGCCCTCAGCGAGGTGCGCTTTCAGGTCTTCCTCCAAGAGATTGAAGTTCTTGTTGAATGTAGGTTGCGGGAGGGTGTTGAAATGCAGTTCCTCATAGGTGGAGAAAGACGATTGATCGCGCAATTCGAGGGTGCATGGCGTGCCGGTCAGTTTCCAACCTTTATACTGCACCAGCGACCAGTCATTGCTGACCCAAAGCGTTGAATCGGGTAGGTAATCGGTTAGTAGGGCTTGTCCTTCATCGGTTTCGTCAGCGCTATTGCCTACTATCTCAATGCTGTCCGCAGTATGGTTGCTGAGTTGTGTTTCGATATCGAATGTGCGGATAGAATCTATCTCGTCACCGAAGAAATCCAAGCGATAAGGGTCGTCGTGACTATAACTGTACACATCGGCTATACCGCCACGAACGGCGTACTGCCCGGGTTCATATACAAAATCAACTTTAACAAATCCTAAATTCAAAAGTCGGCTGCACAAATCGGATAGTTGAATAGATTCTCCCTTATGAATATGCAGGGTATTGGTCAGCATTTGTTCCTTGGCGGGAACAGGTTCCAGCAGAGCTTCGGGGTAAGTAATAACAACACAAGGTATCTCATCTGTTGCCAAACGGGATAACACTTCGGTTCGCTGCACCGCCATGGCCTCGTCCACGCCTTGTCTTCTTCGTGAAATAGGGAAAAAAAGCACATCGGGAGAGGGAGATGAATTGCTGTCATGCAGCGTCTTGAGGTCTGCATACAGGTATTGTGCTTCATCGGGGTTGTCGGCTACAATAAGCATGCATTGACTCGCCGAGCATGCTATTTGATGCAAGGCGACAGTACGGGCAGAGGCATACAGACCGCTGAGCAGAAAATGTTTTCCCTGCTTTTTATCAAAACGGATATCATATTTCCATATCTCCGGGTACCGCACGGTTTGTCCGCCCGTTTAACGATTGGGAGTGCAAATGTACGACAAAAAATCGGATTGTACAAGAAAATAGAGAGAAAAAGCCGATTTATTTGCATATATCAGTTTTTTTTTTGTATCTTTGCAGCACGGTAAATAGCATATTTATGATTATGGACTACAAGTACGAGCCGATGTTTCAACTCGGCAAAGATGAAACAGAATATTATCTGTTGACCAAAGATTATGTCTCGGTCGGCGAGTTTGAAGGTAAAGAAATCCTGAAAGTGGATAAAGAGGGATTGACTCTGATGGCGCAACAGGCGTTTCACGATGTCAGTTTTATGTTGCGTCGCTCTCACAACGAGCAGGTCGCAAAGATTTTGCTCGACCCCGAAGCCAGTGCCAATGACAAATATGTGGCGTTGACTTTCCTGCGCAATGCCGAGGTGGCTGCCAAGGGTCAGTTACCCCTATGTCAAGATACGGGCACTGCCATTATTCATGGTGAGAAAGGACAACAGGTTTGGAGTGCTTCCTCGTGCCCCGAGATGAGTGATGAAGAGGCATTGAGCAAGGGTGTGTACAATACCTATATGCAATGCAATTTACGTTATTCGCAGAATGCACCGCTGAGCATGTATGAAGAAGTGAACACCAAGTGCAACTTGCCTGCTCAAATAGACTTGGAAGCCACAGAGGGGGCCGAATATCGTTTCCTGTGTGTTACCAAGGGAGGTGGTTCGGCAAATAAGACCTATTTGTATCAGGAAACCAAAGCCCGCATACAAAATCCCGGAACACTCATTCCGTTTCTTGTAGAGAAAATGAAGAGTTTAGGTACAGCCGCCTGTCCGCCGTACCATATCGCTATTGTTATCGGTGGAACAAGTGCGGAAAAGAACTTGTTGACGGTCAAATTGGCTTCCACCCATTACTACGATAGTTTACCTACCTCAGGTAATGCTTCGGGGCGTGCCTTCCGCGATATAGAATTGGAGAAACAACTATTGCAAGAGGCATATAAAATAGGTCTGGGTGCCCAGTTCGGCGGTAAGTATATGGCGCATGATGTACGCGTGGTGCGTTTGCCAAGACACGGTGCCAGTTGTCCTATCGGATTGGGTGTCAGTTGTTCGGCAGACCGCAATATAAAATGCAAAATCAACAAGGAGGGCATCTGGATTGAGAAGATGGACGGCAATCCCGGTTCACTCATTCCTGCCGAATTGCGTCAGACGGGTGAAGGTGATGCTATACAAATCAACCTCAACCAACCAATGGCGGAAGTGTGCAAGATATTAACCAAGTACCCCATCGGTACCCGTTTGAGTCTGAACGGCACGATTATCGTAGGTCGTGACATCGCTCACGCCAAAATAAAAGCCCGTTTGGATGCAGGAGAACCAATGCCCGAATATCTAAAAAACCATCCTATTTATTATGCCGGTCCTGCCAAGACTCCTGCCGGTATGGCATGCGGTTCGATGGGTCCGACTACGGCCGGTCGTATGGACCCCTATGTGGATGAATTCCAAGATAGAGGCGGCTCGCTGATTATGCTGGCGAAAGGCAACCGTTCAATAGATGTAACCAACGCTTGCCAAAAACACGGCGGTTTCTACCTTGGCTCTATCGGCGGTCCGGCTGCTATTTTGGCACAGGAAAATATCAAATCCATTAAGTGCGTTGAATACCCCGAATTGGGTATGGAAGCCGTTTGGCAGATAGAGGTGGAGAATTTCCCTGCTTTTATCTTGGTGGATGACAAAGGTAATGATTTCTTTAAACAACTTAAACCCTGCACGGGATGCACAATAATCTGACTTTTTGGGAACGACTGAAGTTGAAACGCCGCATCACGGTGATGGATGATCGCACCTTGAATGAGTTGTGGCATTTCCAATTGTCCGCATTGGGGCTAACTACCGTATTGGTGGTTATGTTCCTGCTTACAGTCGCCATCTTGTCAGTGGTAATTATTTACACCCCAATCCGCAATGTCTTGCCCGGTTATAATCAAAACCTGCGGCAGCAATTGATGGAGCAGTCCGAGCGTCTGGACTCGCTGAATCGTACCGTTGACCTGCAACGCAAATATTTGGATGTTATTCGCGACATTACGGCAGGGGAAGTGAAGAGTGATACGGTGCAACCATTAGACTCTTTGCAACTGATTTTTCAAGAACAACTGTTAGCAGCCAAACAGGAAGCCACTGAAGAGTTTGTGGAGCAGTATGAGTCAAAAGGAAAGGATAACTTGCAGCTGTTTGATGTGCAGAATACGGCACTTGTAACCACTATTTTCCGTCCGGCGCACGGGGTCATTATAAGTCCGTATGCTCCTCGTGAAGAGCGATATGGCGTCACCATTCAAACACCCGAAAAGGAAAATATAACGGCGGTATTGGCAGGAACTGTGGTATGGGTGAATTACGAAATAGACAATACATACACGATTGGCGTACAACATGCCAATTATTTGAGCGTGTATAGGGGAATCGGTACGGCAACCAAGCAACAAAATGCCATTGTACAGGCAGGAGAAACTCTGGGTCTGATGGGGGGCAATACGATGCTTTTATTTGAGTTGTGGAAAGACGGCTATTCCATCAATCCGGAGGAGATTATTGCTTTTTAGAATGAAGAAACAAATCGCCATATTGGGAAGTACGGGTTCTATCGGTACCCAAACATTAGAGGTAGTCAGAAATAACCCTGACCGCTTTGAGATATACGCTATCTCCGCCCATCGCAGCGTGGACGCCCTCACTGCCCAGGCACGCGAGTTTCACCCGGAGGTAGTTTGCATTGCCGACGAAAGCAAATATGACCAACTGAAAGAGGCGTTGCAAGATCTGCCATGCAAGGTGTGGGCAGGGGCGGAAGCCATTGCCGATATGGTGACGATGCCGTCTATAGATATTGTGGTGGCTGCTATGGTAGGTTATGCGGGGTTGCGTCCCACCATGAAAGCCATTGAGGCGGGAAAGACCATCGCCCTTGCCAATAAGGAAACAATGGTAGTGGCGGGCGAGATTATATGCGATTTGGCAATGCGCTATCATGCACCTGTTTTGCCGGTAGATAGTGAACATTCGGCTATTTTTCAGAGTTTAGTGGGTGAAGACCGCAACGAGATAGAAAAAATATTGCTGACTGCCAGCGGCGGACCGTTCCGCACTTATACATTGGAGCAAATGCAGTCCGTTACGGCAGCACAGGCACTCCGCCACCCCAATTGGGAGATGGGTGCCAAGATAACGGTGGATTCGGCATCTATGATGAACAAGGGTTTTGAAGTAATCGAAGCCAAGTGGTTGTTCGGTGTGCCGTACGATAGAATAGAAGTGTTGGTACATCCACAAAGCATTGTCCATTCGGCGGTGCAATTCAGGGATGGTGCCATCAAAGCCCAATTGGGGGCACCCGACATGCGTTTGCCTATTCAATACGCGCTTACTTTTCCTGAGCGGGTAGAAAGTGATTTTCCCCGCGCAGACTTGTTGGCACTGAAGGATTTGACATTTGAAAAACCCGATTTAGCACGCTTCCCCAACCTGCGTTTGGCATACGAAGCCATTGCACGGGGCGGGAATATGCCGTGTATATTGAATGCCGCCAACGAAGTTGTAAATTTGGCCTTCCGTGAGGGACGCTGCGGCTTCTTGGAAATGGCAGATCGCATTGCCGACACGATGGCGAGGGCGACCTATATAAGTAAACCGACCTACGAAGATTATGTGGCTTCCGATAAAGAAGCACGACAACTGACAGAAAGATGATACAAGCATTACAACTGATTCTCGCATTGAGTTTTCTCGTGATAATCCACGAGTTGGGGCACTTCACTTTTGCTCGCCTTTTCGGTGTGCGTGTGGAGAAGTTTTATATGTTTTTTGATTGGAAATTCAGTCTGCTGAAAGTCAAAAAGATTGACGGCAAGTGGCAAGTCAAGTTCTTTCAACCTACCACAAGCGAAGAGGATGAATGGTCTAAACATCCTGAAAGTACGGAGTGGGGTATAGGTTGGATTCCTTTTGGCGGTTATTGCGCTATTTCAGGTATGGTGGACGAAACGCATGATGCCGATACGATTGCCAAGACCGAACCGCAACCGTGGGAGTTCCGCTCCAAGAACGTGTGGCAGCGTTTCTGTATCATTATTGGCGGTATATTGGTCAATTTTATAGCTGCGCTCATTATATTCGGTCAATTACTTTTTGTATGGGGGACGGATAGTTTACCATTGCGTAATGTGGACACCGGACTTTATTACTCTGAGTTGTTGGAAGACGAGGGTTTTCATCAGCAGGACAAAATCCTAACTATAGATGAACAGGAACCGCAGGACTTGGCAGATGTTGTGCGATGGCTCGTTGTTGAAGGTAAGCGCAATGTGACCGTTTTGCGGGGTAAAGATACCATCGTGCTACAAATGTCAGAAGATTTGGGTACGCGCTATTTGGCGCACCAAAACGAGTTTGACCGTAAAGAAAGGCAGCGCCAGCATCAGGATAAGAGTTATCAGAAAGCACGCTATGTGTTGGTTAACGAATACATCCCCTTTGTGGTCGATACGGCATTGGCGGGCGATTTGGCTGCCGAAGCGGGCATCACCAAGGGCGATACCATCGTGGCAATAGCCGGTGTGGAAACGCCGTGTGTCACTATGGTCAACCAACAACTGCGCCAACACCCCTGTGAGGAAATAGCCATTACCATTGGTCGTTCTACAGGAAGGGCAGATGTGAAAATCTTTATTGGCGACCGTTGTATGATTGGCATTGCGCCATTGGATAAATACCACTATTTCGACATTGAACACCAAGATTATACTTTTGCTCAGTCTATTCCTGCCGGTATTAAGTACGGTTGGGATATGCTCGTTATGTATGTCAAACAGTTCCGACTGGTCTTCACGAAAGAAGGTGCGCAGTCTTTAGGCGGTTTCGGTGCCATTGGGTCCATGTTCCCGAAAGTGTGGAGTTGGTATAGTTTTTGGTATATGACCGCATTCTTGTCCCTCATATTGGCATTCATGAATTTCCTGCCTATTCCGGCTTTAGACGGTGGCTATATCCTATTTCTTATCTTTGAGATGTTGACCGGCAAGCGTCCCGGTGACAAGTTCTTGGAGAAAGCCAACCAAATAGGTATGTGGATTCTATTGGCACTATTGATATTCGCAAACGGGAACGATATACTCAAAATATTCTTCTAATGGACTATTTTGTACATGAATCGTCCTATGTGGACGAAAATTGCACCATCGGTCGAGGCACCAAGATTTGGCATTTCTCGCATATAATGTCCGATTGTATTATTGGAGAAAATTGTAACATTGGTCAGAATGTGGTCATTTCCCCTTCCGTTGTGTTGGGGCGTAACTGCAAGATTCAAAATAATGTGTCGGTCTATACCGGCGTGAAATGCGAGGACGATGTGTTCTTGGGGCCGAGTATGGTCTTCACTAATGTTATTAACCCTCGTGCCGCCGTCTCGCGCAAAGATGAGTACCGCGATACGATTATCCGTAAGGGGGCATCGGTCGGCGCCAATGCTACTATCGTGTGCGGGCATACCTTGGGGCAGTATTGCCTAATAGGTGCCGGTTCGGTAGTTACCAAAGATGTGGCTGATTTTGCATTGATGGTCGGTAACCCCGCCCGCCGAATCGGTTGGGTAAGCCGTAATGGGGAGAAACTGCATTTTGATGCGGAGGGCTTTGCCACTTGTCCCGCTACGGGAGAAAAATATCAATTGAAGAACGATAAAGTTATACTATTATGATTCAACGACGACAAACTTTGTACCTGCTGACTATTGTCATTTTAGGTGTTATTTTGGTTTTCTGCTCTGTATTGCAGTTCACTACTTATGAAAGTGAGGGCTTGCAGCGCATGTTCTATTTCAGCGCTTTGGGCTTGGAGGAAGTAACGCCCGAGATGGAATATTTGGAATTACCGCCTGTCGTTATTGAAGGCGTGTGGGGCTTGCTATTGACCACGCTCTTGATTCCTGTGATGGCATTGATAGATATTTTCCTGTATAAGAATCGCATTTTGCAGGCGCGTTTTAATATTTTCCTTGCTTTATTGTGCTTGGGCTATTACGGTGTGCTGTTTATGTATGTATGGTTTATTCGTCATCAGATACATGTTGACTGGGACATTTGCTTTGGCGCTTGTGTACCGTTGGTCTGCTTTGTGCTGACTTTGGGTGCCACTCGTCTTATCTTGCGTGACGAAGCCCTGGTGGCTGAGATGGAGCATCTGCGATAAGTGTGGAGATTCTGTTAGGGAAAACATTATCTGAATTGCAACAGGTGGCTGCGGCATGTTCTCTGCCCCGTTTCGCAGGAAAACAGATGGCGGAATGGCTATATGTCAAGCGTGTGTCATCCATTGACGAGATGACGAATATATCCCTCAAAGGACGCGAGGCACTGAAAACCGCTTATTCGGTCGGGCGACACCAACCTGTGGCGCAAGCCGAGTCGAAAGACGGAACAAAGAAATACCTCTTTCAAGTAGGGGAGCAATATATTGAGTCGGTTTATATACCGGATGACGACAGGGCGACTTTATGTGTGTCCACACAAGCGGGTTGTAAAATGGGTTGCCGCTTCTGTATGACAGGCACATTAGGTTTTCACGGACACTTATCTGCTGCGGATATACTCAATCAGGTCTTGTCCGTGCCGGAAAGCGAGATGTTGACGAATGTCGTCTTGATGGGTGAAGGCGAACCGATGGACAATATAGATAATGTGTTGCGTTTTACGGAACTGATGACGGCGGATTACGGTTTGGCGTGGTCACCCAAGCGTATCACGGTCAGTTCGGTGGGGGTACTGCCGGGGCTGAAACGCTTCTTGGAAGAGAGTGAGTGCCATTTGGCTATCTCGCTGCATAATCCTTTTCATGTGGAGCGGGAACAGATAATGCCGATAGAAAGGGCATATAACTTGCAACAAGTTATTGACTTTATCAAACGCTACGATTTCTCGCACCAGCGCAGGGTCAGTTTTGAATATATCTGTTGGGGAGGCATCAATGATACACCCAAACACGCCAATGAACTGCTGCGACTATTAAAGGGTTTGGAGTGCCGTATCAATCTTATACGCTACCACGATGGCGGACAAGCGGATTTCCCCGCTTCCGATCCGCAAACGATGGAATGGATGCGTGATTACCTGACGGCACACGGCATAACGACTACTATTCGCCGTTCCAGAGGCGAAGATATATTGGCAGCGTGTGGTATGTTAGTCAATGCATTGAAAAAAGAACAATCATCAGTAAAAGCATAATTATGGAACTATTCAATGTTTACAATCTGTTTCCCGTTACACCTGTTAAGGCGCAGGGGTGCACCCTTTGGGACGAGAAAGGTCATGAGTTTTTAGACATGTATGCAGGGCATGCGGTAGTCAATATAGGACATAGCAATCCGAAATATATTGCTGCTGTATCGGATCAGATTCAGAAGATGGGCTTCTATAATAATTCGGTTATCAACCCCTTGCAGCAGCAGTTGGCAAAACGTTTGGGTAAAATTTCGGGTTATAACGATTATTCGCTTTTCCTGTGCAATACGGGTGCAGAGAGCGTGGAGAATGCGCTCAAACTGGCTTCGTTCCACACCGGTCGCCAGCGTGTCATTGCTTTCCGCCGCGGTTACCATGGCCGCACATCGGGTGCAGGTGCTGTAACGGATAATCCGTCTATCCAGTCTTTATATAATCGAGTGCATAAGGTTATCTTTGTCGATTTGAACGATATCGCCACTCTAACGAAGGAGTTGGAAACGCAAAAAGTGGCAGCCGTCATTATTGAGGGCATACAAGGAACGGGTGGGGTACATACCCCCAACCCTGAATTTATGAAAACAATGGAGGACTTATGCCATAAGACCGGCACGGTGCTTATCTTGGACGAGGTGCAGAGCGGTTACGGTCGTACCGGTAAGTTCTTTGCGCACCAATGGGCGGATATTCGTCCTGACTTGATTTGTGTGGGTAAGCCGATGGCGAATGGTCTGCCTTGTGGCGGTGTGTTGATTGCTCCGCAGTTTGAGGCGGTCAAAGGGCGTTTGGGAACAACCACGGGAGGTAATCATGTAACGATGGCAGCCGCATTGAGTGTGTTGGATGTCATGGAAGAGGATAAACTGATAAACAATGCCCGTACGATGGGTGAGTTCTTAAAGGAGCATATCCCTGCCTCGCCCCGTATTAAGGAGGTGCGCGGTAAGGGCTTGATGATTGCTATCGAGTTCCGTGAACCGGTGGCGCCTATCCGTCAGAAACTGCTGAATGACAAGCATATCATCACCGGCTCGGCAGGTATGAATGTTATTCGCTTGCTGCCGCCTTTGTGCATCACACAGCAAGAGTGCTACACCTTTATCAATGCATTAAAAGCGGTCCTGTAAAGAACCGCTTTTTTCTTCTCTTCCTCTCCGTTCTATTTGGCACGGATTTTGTGATGTCATTTGCAACAGTCTAACTCCGGCTATTGAGAGTCGGAATGACTGATAAAAACCTAACTTAAAAACTTATTTGTTATGTTACCTGTTATCAAACGTAACGAACAGAACTGGTTACCCGGTTTGTTCAATGATTTCTTCAGTGAAGGTTGGCCATTGTTAAGAGCCACCGCAGTTTCCGAACCTGCTATCAATGTCTCCGAGAACGACAAGAATTACCTTGTCGAATTGGCTGCACCCGGCAGGAAGAAGGATGATTTCCAAGTCCACATCAACGACCAGAACAATCTGGTGGTCTCTATGGTCCAGCGTGAGGAGAATTGCGACAAAAAAGACGGCTGTAAATACATCCGTAAGGAGTTCAATTACAGTCGCTTTGAGCAGACGCTTCTTTTGCCGGACGATGTCGATAAGGACAATATCTCCGCCAAAATGGAGGATGGCGTTCTGTATGTCACTTTACCCAAACTTGATCCCGAGAAGATTAAGCAGCCAACGAAAGTGATTGCTATCCAATAGTTTTTATTAAAAGCGGTTCTTTACAGGACCGCTTTTTTTATTTGGAATAAAGACTTGTTTTTGTTGCTTTTATTGAATGGGCTGTTGTAAGTCGCTGATAAAGTTATCAATGGCTTCATGTGTCACATGCTGCATTACAACCACATGCGATACGGCGCCGCCCCATTCTTCTACATTGCTGCAAGCCATCACATATTTCTTAACGATATCCTCGCTCGGGCGTTTCATAATGATGGTATTGCTATATTCGTTGCACCAATGCGGATAGCCGATTTCATTCAGTCGTTGGTTAAAATAGTCGGTGCATTCCAGCATCTGTGCGGCTTGCTCCTGCCAGCGTTCTACACCCACATTCTTCATCAGCCACCAGAACTTGAGGGCGCTGATAGCCGAGCGTGAACAGTTAATCATTTTCATGTTCTTGTTCAAGTAGGGGATATCGTAATTATCCTGATGATTATACACCTCTTTGGTGGTCAGCATCAGTCCTGCAGGGTCGTCCGAACCGAAGAATTTATGGGCGCTGATGGCGATAGATTCGTAGTGTATTTTCTTGCAGTTTACCATATCTCTGTGCTCCGTAAAGGGCAGGTATCCGCCGAATAGGGCGGCGTCAACATGACGGAAAACGGGCATGTCGGGATATTTGGCAAGCACGGCGTTCAGGGCTTCTATATCGTCTATGGCACCCTTGAAGGTGGATCCCAAAGCATACACTATCAAACAGGGACGATTGGGGTCGAGGGCTTTTTCCAACTCCTCAGGTATCATGCGTCCCATTTCGTCGCTCTTAATCAGACGAAGGTCGAGTCCTTGCAGGTTGGCAAGACGC
>JAZUGJ010000172.1:0-17783 GCA_045641145.1 Paludibacteraceae bacterium | reverse complement strand
TCCTCTAAGGTATCACGTGTCGTGCCTGCAATCTCCGTCACTATGGCGCGTTCTTTACCAAGCAAATAACGGATAGCGGTTCATCACACCGTTAACCTCTTCGCGCACTTTGGCGATATTGGTTTCCGATTCGGGGTTTTGCAGCACTTGGTCTATCAAATCAACTATCCACCCCATTTGTTCCTCTTTTAAGCCACGCGTTGTAACGGCAGGCGTACCAAACCGTAAGCCGGATGTTTGAAAAGCGGAACGGGTGTCAAAAGGCACCATATTCTTATTCGTCGTAATATCAGCAGCCACCAATGCCTGCTCTGCCACCTTACCCGTCAAATCGGGATACTTGGTGCGCAAATCAACCAACATGGAGTGGTTATCCGTACCGCCAGAAATAATCTTATAGCCCTTTTGCATAAACGCATCTGCCATAACGGCAGCATTCATCTTGACTTGCTGTTGATAAGTCTTAAACTCGGGTTGTAGTGCCTCGCCAAAAGCCACTGCTTTAGCAGCGATAACATGTTCTAACGGACCGCCTTGCGTACCGGGGAAGACGGCACTATCCAACAAAGCAGACATCATCTTAACCTCGCCTTTCGGTGTAGTTTTCCCCCACGGATTGGGGAAGTCCTTACCCATCAAGATAACACCCCCACGCGGACCACGAAGAGTTTTATGAGTCGTGGAAGTAACGATATGAGCGTAACGGACAGGGTTATCCAACAAGCCGGCGGCAATCAACCCGGCAGGATGCGCCATATCGACCATAAAGATAGCCCCTATCTCATCCGCTACACGGCGAATACGAGCATAGTCCCACTCGCGCGAATAAGCGCTTGCGCCTGCGATAATCAATTTAGGTCTCTCGCTGCGTGCTTTGCGCTCCAACTCATCATAATCGACACGTCCTGTGGCTTCGTTCAGCGAGTAATCAATGGCGTGGAACATCAGCCCGGAGAAATTGACCGCCGAACCGTGACTAAGGTGTCCGCCGTGACTGAGATTAAGCCCCATAAAGGTGTCACCTGCTTTCAGACACGCCATAAAGACCGCCATATTGGCTTGCGCTCCCGAGTGCGGTTGCACGTTGGCGTATTCGGCGCCATAGAGTTGTTTGAGCCGCTCGCGGGCGACAGTCTCACTCTCGTCCACCACCTCGCAACCGCCGTAATAACGGTGTCCCGGGTAACCCTCGGCGTATTTATTGGTCAGCACAGAGCCCATGGCTTCCAAAACCTGGTCACTGACATAGTTCTCACTGGCTATCAGTTCGATTCCGCGCACTTGGCGTTCCCGCTCGCGACGGATAATATCAAAAAGTTGCGTGTCTCGTATCATATCAGTTCGTCTATTTGTAGGTTATTTTCCACGGAGAAGATTGACCATTCCTTTCAGTTTGAATTTTTGCCCGTCACAGCCGGTCGCCTCAATAATGTACAGATACGCCGAATCGGGTTCTTTGCGTCCGTTAACCGTACCGTCCCAACCCTTTGTAGGGTCGTCCCACGAATAAATAAGGTGCTGCCACCGGTTATATATCCAGCAATGGAAATCGCAAATGGAACGATACACCACACGGAATTCATCGTTCTTACCGTCCCCATTGGGTGTGAACACATTCGGCACCAAAATAAGACTCGAATGAAGCGTGATGGTGTCCTGCGCCACAGCCATACATTCAGGATGCTCCGAATTACGCACCGTTAAATCAACCAAATAATTCACAGGACCGGACTCGGACGCTTCGTCAAAGATATAGCGAATCTCCTTTTCATTACGGGTGGTGCGGATATCATTCCCCCTGCGAATAGTCCACGAATAGACATCTGCTTTGGCAGACGGATTGCTCTGAAATAGCACCTCCAATGGAGCCGAATGGATAATAGTTTGATCCTCGTAGGGTCCTTCTTTTTCGTTCTCCAATTTCTTACCACGCTTGGTAATGAAATACTGCTGATGGTGCGCCACCGCAACAGCGATACAGGTATCTATTCCCACAGAATCGGCTTGCCCGAACAGCGTTTCCGAGAACATGTTCTCCGTTATTGTCATCTTGGTATCGCACAGCAGCGAATCCAAACGAATCGTCTCGGGTGTCGTACTTTCAATGGTATCTGTTATCTCCACCGTCTGCCAGTCCGTTTCGCCCCATTGTTGGTTGTTGTAAGTAACATACAAACTATACGGCAGCGTTTGTTTAACATCATACCGACTCGTTGCAGTGTTTAGCGAATCGGTATAATAATCAAACGCAAGCAATCCGGGCAGGTTAATATCCGTATAGGAACAATCCACTATAACAGACGGTTGAATACCTGCCAAGCGGTGTTTACTGAAATCGATGAACACAAAGGTCTCTCGTTGCCCGTCCACCTCCACGGCATAGCAATAACCGTCCTGCACCGATTGGTAGGCGGTATAGTTCTTCTTTGTATCACCGGTGTATAATTCCGTCCAAATAGCACTCTCCCCGCTGCGTGTTTCAAAAGAAGCATCATTGGCATTACGGAAGACATATATATAGTCTGCCCCTATCGGATTGGGGATCGTATAATAAGTGCCGGACATACTGACAGGGCGTACTAACGATTCGGCATATCCGGCTATTGCCACCCCCATCAGTGCAAATATGAAGTGTATTTTTTTCAAACCGATTATTTATTTACTTGAAACTTTGTTTCCCCATTTTCAAAGAAAGCCACTATCTGTTTGGCGGCAGCGATACCTGCGTTTATATTGGCTTCGGCAGTCTGTGCACCCATTTTCTTGGGTGTAGCAAAATAGCGTCCCTCAAACTCACGGAACTGGGGGTCCGCAACCGGCATAATATCCGTGACATAGCGGAAATCGGAGCGTTCCTGCATCAGTTGAATGAGTTCGGGCTCGTTAATAACCTCCTTACGCGCCGTATTAACCAACAATGCTCCTTGGGGCATCTGATTGAGCAGCGCATAGTTGATACTATTTTTTGTTTCGTCCGTAGCAGGGATATGCAGACTGACGATATCGCTCTTTTGGTACAACTCATTTGCACTGTGTACAGGTGTTACCCCCGCTTCCATCATCACTTCGTCCGGACAATAAGCATCGTATGCCAACACATTCATTCCGAATCCCTTGGCGATACGCGCCACATTGCGTCCCACATTGCCAAAGGCATGAATACCCAACACCTTATCTTTGAGTTCGGTGCCGGAAGTGCCGTTATACATATTACGCACCGCCATCACCATCAACCCAAGTGCCAATTCTGCAACGGCATTGGAGTTTTGACCGGGGGTGTTCATCACGACCACATTATGGGCAGTAGCCGCAGCCAAATCAACATTATCATAACCGGCACCGGCACGAACTACTATTTTCAACGCTTTGGCAGCATCCAATACTTCTGCATCCACCACATCGGAGCGGATAATAAGGGCATCGGCATCTGCAACAGCGTCCAACAGTTGCTGCTTGTCGATATATTTTTCCAGCAGGTTCAATTTATATCCTGCCTCTTCAGCCACCTCGCGAATGCCGTCAACGGCTACCTTCGCAAAAGGTTTTTCTGTTGCAACTAAAATCTTCATTTTGTCAATCAATGATGTATAAAAAACGGTTTTCAATTTCTGATCCTCATACTTTTGAGGATGATGATAGAACTGCTCCATTAATGCTGCGCCTCGAAGTCACGGATGCAATCACACAATGCCTGTACGCCTTCGACATCCATTGCGTTGTAGCAAGAAGCACGGAAACCGCCTACCAGACGGTGTCCTTTAATACCTACCATGCCTCTCTCCGTAGCGAAAGCGAAGAACTCGTCAAATAAGCCCTCGTACTCAGGTTTGGGAACGAAGCATATATTCATGCGGCTGCGGTCCTCCAACTCGGTAATAGTGGGCATAAAGATTTTGCTATGGTCAATGCAGTCATACAGCAATTCGGCTTTCTGTTTATTGCGTGCTTCAATCCATTTTACACCGCCGTTCTTTTTCAGCCAACGCAAGGTGAGTACTGCCGTATAAACAGGCAATACGGGAGGTGTATTGAACATGCTGCCCCCCTCAATGTGAGTGCGGTAGTCCAGCATGGTCGGGATAGCACGGGACACATGCCCCAAGCACTCTTCCTTGACGATAACAAATGTCACGCCGGCAGGAGCGAGGTTTTTCTGTGCACCGCCATAGATAATGTCGTATTGGCTGACATCTACCGGACGGCTCAGTATGTCGGATGACATATCAGCCACCAAGCGCACTTTGCCTTTCTTGTTGTATATTTCCTGCAACTTGGCATCACTGATTTCTGTACCGAAAATGGTGTTGTTGGTCGTGATATGCATGTAGTCGCAGTCTTGAGGAATCTCAAAATTCATGGGAATAGAATTGGTCGATGCTGCCAATTCAACCACTTCGCCAAACAATTTGGCTTCCTTCATGGCTTTCTTGCTCCACACACCGGTATTAAGGTACGCGGCTTTCTTCTCCAATAGGTTGAACGGAACCATACAGAACTGAGTGCTGGCACCACCGCCGAGGAACAACACGCGGTAGCCATCGGGGATATTCAGCAACTCCTTCATCAATGCTTCCGCTTCATCCATGACAGGTTGGAAATATTTGGCACGGTGAGAAATCTCCAACACGCTCAACCCGTGACCTTCAAAATCTAATACGGCTTCTGCCGTCTGTTTAATAACTTCTTGCGGGAGGATACTCGGTCCCGCATTAAAATTATATTTTTTCATAATTGCATGAAATTAGTTTAGTATTCAATTTTTGTACGCAGCCCGCCTTCCCATGTAACATGTACTTTGGACATATCCTTGCCGGCTTTCTGCATGCGTTCCGTCAAATCCTTAATGAATTGGTCTTTGGCTTGACCCGATTTATATTCACGATATTGCTTTTCGTGCATGGCGAACTCAAACAATTCTTCATCGTCCTTGCCTCTTTCCCAGCCAAGTTCCTTCATCTCTTTTTCAAAACGCGGCAACTCATTCGGATAAAGTGCCTGCGGGTCATCCGTATAGAATTCAAAACCCTTTTCCTTGGCCAATGCGACTATCTCCGGAGCCAATTCGCCGGGCAACTTACCCGATTTGCCGAGTATCATACCCCACATAGCGGGATCCATGCGAGTGAACGGTTTCTCGCCCATGGAACGGGAGAACAGATTCATCAACGCAGCGTTCTTGACATATTGGCTGAACGGAGTAACCAAGCAGGGTGTGCCCAGCATCGGCCAGATACGCTGCACTTCGTCAAAGAGTTCCACCAACAGTTCGTCTTCACTGAGTTCATGCTGACCTTTCTTGCGCAGGTTGGCATTGATAGCGGCGTGCATGCCCTTCAGGTCTGCCATCAGCGAACCCATCATACCGCCGGGTAAACCGCAACCAACCAAGAGCGAAGTCATCAAACTATTCTTCGGGTCTATCCAATAGCCGAGAAAATCGTCCATAAAACTCTGCGTTAAACTGCGTGCCTCCATATAGGCCTTCATATTGATATCCTTTACCAGGAATCCCGCATCACGCAACATGGCTTGAATAGTGATAACATCCGGATGCACTTTGCCCCAACTCATCGGCTCCATAGCCACATCCAACACATCACAACCGGCTTTGGCAACCTCCAACATACTTGCCACCGAAAAACCGGGACCTGTATGTCCGTGATATTGAATAATGATATCAGGGTGTTTCTCCTTGATGGCTGCCACAATAGTACCCAACATGACGGGGCGACCGATACCGGCCATATCTTTCAGACATATCTCCTGTGCTCCACCGGCTATCAGTTGTTCGGCAAGGTTGATGTAGTATTCCACAGTGTGCACCTTGCTATAAGTGATACACATAGTGGCTTGCGCCGTCATGCCGGCTTTCTTTGCCCATTGGATACTAGGGATAATATTGCGCGGGTCATTCAATCCGCAGAAAATACGGGTAATGTCCGTCCCTTGGGCGTGTTTTACTTTGTACATCAACTGACGGATATCCGCAGGAACAGGGTTCATACGCAAGCCGTTTAGACCGCGGTCCAACATGTGAGTCTTGATACCCGCCTCACGGAAAGGTTTGGTAAAAGTGCGAACCGCCAAATTGGGGTTCTCGCCATATAGCAGATTGACTTGTTCGGATGCACCGCCGTTGGTCTCTACACGGTCAAAGCAACCCATGTCAATAATCACGGGTGCCACCTTCGCCAATTGGTCGCGACGGGGTACATACTTGCCGCTTGACTGCCACATATCGCGGTACACAAGCGAGAACTGCACTTCTTTTTTACCTTCAATTTTCTTTGCCATAGTATTTCGTTTTTTATTAGAATCTATATCCGAAACCGACTTGCAGACTGCGCACATACAGGTCTTCCTGCTCGCGTTTTTCGCCTAAATCGGTGCGATAGGTGTTATAGGTGTCGTAATCAAATATGTCGTTCAGTTGCACATGAATATTCCAGTTTTTGATATCTTTTGACAGGCGCAACTGGGCATACAGGCAGTCGCCATAAGTAACATCCGGTGTATATATCTCCGAGTTATATAGGAACTTGCCGGACAAGGTCCATTGTTTGCGGAAAGACAAAACGGGAGTTATACTGATGTTATAGAACATCCGCCATCTGTCGAGGTTGCCGTCCACAAATACATCTCGTTTTCCATACACATTACTGGCAAACACCAACGAGAATATACTGTGCCTATAAATGAGTTGCAAGTTACCAGACAATACACCTGTGTCGTAATTTGAGTGCTTGACATAAACATATTCAACACCCGCGTTGGTGGTTACATAATCGGTGCCATTGTCCCAATCGAAGATATAGTTCAAATCGGCGTTATAATAGGGGGATATCTCTGACTGCAACTGTCCGTCCTTATCCATGTTTAAAGAACGGGAGATATTGTGAGCTGCCACAAGGCGCAAGTTATGGTGGGACTTAACCTGCCACATAACACTCAGATTACCCGTCCCTGTATGGTCTTCCGTGCAGGAAAACGGCAACTTGTTGTCCTGTTGTGCATCACGGTAGTAGTTGTAACGTCCGCCCAATTGGATATACCAGCCGTTATAGGCATAGTTCCACTCCACGAAAGGCGATACAAACAACGATTCAGTCCGGCTGTCTGTCGTATCGGGACGGCCGAAATAGTCCCCCGTTACCATTTGGGCATAGTAACTCGTTCCAAAGCCGTAGGTTGCATTCGCACCTATTTTCATATCCAACGAATGGGCACTGCCGGCAGGGATAAGCAAATGTTTTGTACTGATACCGGCCATAGCTTGCTGAGGATAAGCGTTTTTCTCTATCTTCTTCAGTTGGTCACCGCCGATAATTTTTTCCATGGAAGTGGCATGACGAGACATTTTTTCTTCCTTGTTATCGCTGGGCGTATAACTATATGTTGCATCTACATTAAATTCCCCACCTTTGTTGTATAGATGTTTATAAGACAATTGGGCTTCCGCTATTAGTTGATGTGCGTGCGTTTCATCAGCGTGAACCATACGAATTTCGCGCCACAACTTACCATTGTTCGGATCTTCTTCCTGATTAATCCAGTCGGTCAAGCCGCTACGCGTCCTTTCATGTTTATTTCCAAAACTCTCCCAAGCAAATAGTTTGACCTCATCTTGCGATGTGGGGTTCCATTGCAGGTGCAACTTGGCGGTTTCTTGGCAATAACCGCCGTCCAATGTATCTATCTGCTCCGTCCGTTCCCGCTCTGTGTACAGCATATTCGTCTTATACTGACGGTTTTGCCAGTGCTCAATCATCACACTGGAACGCAACGTAAACTTGCCTTTTTTGTAGTTAATCAACACACTGGGCGCCACAGCCCAATCTGTCGAAGCGTCAAACAGCACATTACCGCCCACTCCCTCCGTCGTTACCGGCGTCATCTTGATATTGATTACTCCTCCCGTACCGTTTTTTTGTTCACTGGCGGTTGGAGAGGTCGATATCTCAATCACGTCCACCTCCACCAACTTGGTCTGCGCCAATACCACATCGCGGCTCTGTCCCACATCTTTTCCGTCCACCTGTATACTAAAATTGTCAAAGAAATTGCCCGTAGAACGATCCAACAATTCAGGCATGGCTTGCAATATATCCAGCACACCCGTATTGGGGGAAATGCCCAATTCGTTTACATGAATAACCTTCTTGGTTGGCTTAATTTCCACCATGTATTGCGCGCTGGCGCACATACACACGAGTAGGCAACTGAATATGATTGCTATTCGTCTCTTCATTTCGGCTGCAAATTTACAAAAAAAATCACATATCTGCAAATACAATTTGCATAATCCGAAAAAAAAGTGTAATTTTGTGCTCTCAATTAAAATGCATGAATATGGCTCAACAAGTATGTGTCCGTTTCGCGCCGTCTCCTACAGGCGCACTTCATATCGGCGGTGTCCGCACTGCCTTGTACAATTACCTTTTTGCCCGGCAGCAAGGCGGTAAGATGTTGTTGCGTATTGAGGATACCGACTCCACCCGTTTTGTTCCCGGAGCAGAGGAATATATCTTAGAGTCCCTGAATTGGCTCGGTATAGGTATTGATGAGGGCTTGCGTTGGGAGAATGGCAAAGTGGTAACGGTCGGCAATCACGGTCCTTATCGTCAGTCTGAACGCCGCGAGATTTATCACAAATATGTGGACCAACTTATTCAATCGGGCAACGCGTACTATGCGTTTGATACTCCTGAGCAATTGGAAGCCAAACGCCAGGAAATACCTAATTTCCAATACGATGCGCACACGCGCACAAGCATGGACAACTCGCTTGTTATCGGCATAGACGAAGCCCGTCGGCGTATTGCCAATGGCGAGAAATACGTGGTGCGTTTCCTTATCCAACCCGATGAGAATGTGACGGTGCATGACCTTATTCGCGGCGATGTAACAATCAACAGCAGTATCTTGGATGATAAAGTGCTCTATAAATCGGCAGACGACCTGCCCACTTACCACCTCGCCAATATCGTGGACGACCATTTGATGGAGGTGACTCATGTCATTCGTGGCGAAGAGTGGCTACCTTCTGCCCCCTTGCATGTGTTGCTCTATCGTGCTTTCGGTTGGGCAGATACGATGCCTCAGTTTGCACACTTGCCTTTGTTGCTCAAGCCCGACGGAAACGGTAAACTCAGCAAGCGTGACGGCGACCGGCTCGGCTTCCCCGTTTTCCCGTTGGAGTTTCACAATCAGAAGGACGGTACCGTATCGTCCGGTTACCGCGAGAGTGGTTATTTCCCCGAGGCGGTCATCAATTTCCTCGCCCTGCTCGGTTGGCATACCACGGGCGACCAGGAGATGTTTACCATGCAGGAACTTATTGACCAATTCTCGCTGGACCGTGTCAGCAAGTCGGGTGCCAAATTTGACTACGAAAAGGGCAAGTGGTTCAACCACCAGTACCTGCAACTCAAATCCAACAACGAATTGGCACAGTTATTCATGCCCATTCTTGAGCAGAAACTTGCCGGTCAAACACCTGCTCTTAGCGGTAGTATAGCGGTAGTAGAAGCCATCGTTGAGCAAGTCATCGACTTGACTAAGGACCGTGTCAATTTTGTTTCCGAACTTTGGGAGCAAGTCAATTTCTTCTTTGTTGCGCCTGACTCTTACGATGAAAAATCGCTTGCCAAGCGGTGGAAAGAAGACAGCCCGCGCCACATGCGTGAATTATTAGAACTGCTTGAGAAACAGACCGACTGGTCTGCAGAAGCGTTGGATGCAGTTGTTATGGCGTGGATAGCCGAAAAGGAATACGGCGTCGGTATCGTGATGAATGCGTTCCGTATCTGCTTGGTCGGTGCCGCACGCGGTCCGCATATTTGGGCGATTACGGATGTTCTCGGGAAAGAGGAAACGCTGCGCCGTGTCCGCACCGCCATCACCCGCCTCGCCTAACCGGATTTATCTCAAAAAAAGGACCTGCATTGCTGCAAGTCCTTTTTATTAATATCGACTTATCGAACAACTTATATCGATTACCTATTCAGTAACTCCTTTACTTTGGCACTGATAGCACGGCCTTCGGCTTTACCTGCCAACTGTTTGGTGGCAACACCCATTACTTTACCCATATCCTGAGGACCGGAAGCGCCCACTTGGGCGATGATGGCTTGTAATGCCGTTTCCAGTTCTTCCTCGCTCATCATGGCGGGAAGATACTGCTCTATCACTTTGCACTGTGCCATCTCCTCTTCCGCCAATTCGGGACGATTGGCATTGCGGTACATATCCGCCGATTCTTTGCGCTGCTTGACCAGTTTCTGCAGTATCTGCAATGCTTTTTCGTCTTTCAATTCGCCATCACTACCCGGAGCAGTCTTGGCTTCCAGAAACTCTTTTTTAATACCGCGCAGCGCATCCAGCGCCACTTTGTCTTTGGCGAGCATCGCTTTTTTGATGTCCTCGCTCACTTGGTCGAATAAACTCATATCACTATTTTTTTTAGTTTTTTCTCTTACATTCTTAAACTCAATCCCGCCAAAAGGGTGTCGGGACAGAAATGAAACACACTTGCCATCTCCCCCGCCATACAGAAACCGCATTTTGTACAATCGCCCATACATGCCCCGCGTTGCCCGTTGGGATAGACAAAATTGGTTACCCAGCATAGCTGCCCCATATCATGAGCACGCATATAGTCGGGGTACATTTTTTTCAGTCCCGAGCGGCTGTTCATAATCGGATAACCCTTACGCTTATATGCCAACACCGTGTCCAATGCTTTCACTTTGTCCTCGTCCGACAATGCCAAATACTCTGTGCCGGGGAAAGGTGTGTGAAAATTAACACTAATCTGGGAAATAGCCGAATTGGTGCGGGCATACTCCAACGCCTCCTCCAAGCAGTCTTTATTCAGATTATTGACCACCATATTAACCGCCAAGGGTGCTTTTCCTGAGGCATGAAAAGCGGCTATATTGTGTTCCAAGCGAGCGAAAGTACCTTCTCCACGCACGGCTTCGTGGTATGTACCTACGCCATCCATGCTCACCCATAAACTGTCCATTCTCACCCAACTGAAATCCTGCTGGGCATTGGTGGTAATGGTTACCGAGAAAAAACCAATCTGTTTGGCAGCGGCAATGATGTCGTTTATCGTCTTGTCTCCCTCTTTCCAAAGAGTGGGCTCACCGCCTTCCAAATCGACAAAACGACTACCCAAATCGTAACTGTACTGCAAGTCCGCCACGATATCTGCAAAAGCGCGGTGTTTGCTGCCCACCACATCGGCCACCGAACAATGTTTGCAACGCAGGTTGCACGCATCGGTGATAAACAGCACAGTTTGTAACGGGGCTTTCCGCCCCAAAAAGCGGGCGCGTACGAACCACCAACCTAAATAAATATATTGTCCTAACTTATTCATTTTCCTACTTTTATTAACTTATGAGTTCGGCAGCGATGAGAATCAAACACCAGTACATCACAATATTGCGTGCCAACAGCCAGCGTATCAAAAACCAATCCATGCCGGCATCTTTGAATATCTTAAATTCGCTCATCGGTCCCATCCACCAATGCGGGTTGTCATTAGTGGGCTTGCCATACACAAAACGCGCCAGCGACCATACCAAATACACCGCCATCGGTAAAGTTATGAGTGTCAGCAGGTACCACGCACTCCACCACCCCATGGCAATCCCTATGCCGAGCAGCAGGTAGGGAATGACCGCAAACAACCCGACAAACGCCAGTTCCAATTGGCGATTAGTGGCTGAATAGCGCATCTCGCATCGTTTAAGCAGACGGGCAAAAGTCATCTTATCCAATTCCTTATCCGCGTCCACTTCCATCACCGAATGCACAAATAATATATTGGTTACCAGCAGTCCTATTGCAACCGACAGCACCGCCATCTGCCACGAGAAAGCCATGCCGCACACCGCCGCCTGCATACCTAACATCAATAAAGGTCCGAACATCAGTCCGATAACCAGTTCGCCCAAGCCGTACATACATAGTTTGAGTGGTCCGCCGGAGTAATTGATTCCGACCACCAAAGCCATTACGGCGTATAGCACCACCCATGCTGCCGCTTCCCAGCCATGCAGCAGCCATTGGGCAACGACACATGCTGCGCCCAACCCGCCGGCTACTGCCAGAAAACTTACCATAGCGCGCCGCAAGCCCTCCGGTGTCGTATCGCCGTTGTTGATATAGGTGCATTTATCCATTCTGGCACGGATAGAGGTCTGTGACAATGTGGAGCGGATACGGCTGTCGCGGCAGTAATCGAAGTAATCGTCTGCCAGGTTCATGCCCAGATGTCCGATACACACGCCCAAGAATGCTAACATCGCCACCCACCATGTAAAATTCGGATTGCTGCTGCACACCACGATTGCCAGCAACGCAGGCATAGCCGACTGAGGCAGAGCAATAGCACGCGCATTGCGAATCCAGAAAAAGAGTCCTTTGTGATGACCGTGATAGTAACGGTCATTAACGGCGTTATATTCGGCTTGTTCCATTCTTTTTCCTTTCTTTTTTGGAGATACAAAAGTACAATTTTTTTTTCGAATACACAAATTTTTTTTGCAAATATGATAAAAAAATCGTATCTTTGCAGTCACAATGACTGCAATAGAGGCATTACATAAGTATTTCGGTTACGACGCTTTCCTCTCTATTCAAGAGCAGGTGGTCCAGTCTGTTTTGGACGGCAGGGACACGCTTGCCCTGATGCCCACCGGCGGCGGCAAGTCCTTGTGTTTTCAGGTGCCTGTTCTTGTCATGGCTGACGAAGCCGAGCAACGGGGCGAAGGAGCGTTATGCCTGGTCGTAACGCCCCTTATCGCACTTATGAAGGATCAAGTCGAGAACTTGAAACGGCGAGGCATCATGGCAGCAGCGGTCTATACGGGTATGTCCTTTGACGAGCAGCGCGTGGCGTTGGATAACTGCCAATTCGGTCCGTACCGCTTCCTCTATGTCAGTCCAGAACGACTCGAAAGCGAGGACTTTCGCAAACGCCTTGCTCAATTACCTATCCGCCTGATTGCGGTGGATGAAGCGCATTGTATCAGTCAGTGGGGCTACGATTTTCGCCCATCTTATCTGCATATTGCGGACATTCGTCAAATGGTAAATTGCCCCATTTTGGCTTTGACCGCAACCGCCACCCCTGAAGTGGCGGACGACATACAAGTGCGGTTGGGCTTTCGCGCCAAAAATATTTTTCGCACCTCCTTTGCTCGTCCTAACCTCAGTTATGTGGTGCGTTATTGTGCCGATTCCAACGCCAAAGTACAACAATTGCAACATATTCTCTCCTGCGTGCAGGGAAGCGCTATTGTTTATGTCCGCAACCGCAAACGAACAGAGGAATTAGCGCAAATGCTCGGTTGCCCGTTCTATCACGCCGGATTGGATAGCCGCGAGCGGGCACGCCGTCAACAGGCGTGGAAAACAAGCACATCCGCAATGGTCTGCACCAATGCTTTCGGTATGGGTATTGACAAAGCCGATGTGCGGCTCGTTATCCACTATGACCTGCCTGACTCGCTGGAAGCATATTTTCAAGAGGCCGGTCGTGCCGGACGGGACAATCTGCCCGCCTATTGTGTCCTGCTATACGCACCTGAGGATAAGACCAAAGCCCGCAAGCGCATTCGGGACAACTACCCCGATAAAGACTTTGTAACATCAGTCTATCATAAGACGGCAGATTTCTTCTGCGTTGGTGCAGGAAGCGGTTTGGGGCACTCGTTTGCACTCCATCTGGATGAACTGATTCGGGTCATGCACTTGCCCGCACTACAAACTCGCTCCGCATTACATCTCTTGGCACAAGCCGGCTATATCGATTTCGATGACGAACAAGAAATGCAGCCGCGAGTGCGCATTGATGTACCATCTCGTGAGTTACGGGAATATACACTCACGAAAGAACAGGACACGCTGTTGCAGTCCCTTATGCGCCGTTATACGGGCATTTTCACCGATTTACAATACCTTCATGAAGAAATGACCGACGGTTTGCACCGCCAATTAGTCGATTTGGCAGCGAGACATATCATCACTTATGTGCCGCGTACCTACGCGTGCCGCCTCACTTTTGTTCAGGAGCGACAAACGGATATCTGGCTTGGCAAGGAGATATATGAAAAGCGCGAAGCGCGCTATGTAGAGCGGCTTCGCGCCATGGTTGAGTATGCCGAGAACCGGCACTTCTGTCGAGAGCAGGTGCTACTATCCTATTTCGGAGAGAACAATGCTCCCGCTTGCACCCACTGCGACATCTGTCGAGAAAAATAGACTTCCCCTTATTACATGATAGCGGGTTCACCCATCAAGCCGCCAAGCAGGATAACTACCAACAGCGCCAAGATAGCGTAGAACTCAGGAAAAGCAGCCATAATCATCGTACCTGCGGTAACATTATGACCGGCTCCTGTGGCAGCAATACCGTTGGCACACACCTGACCTTGACGAACAGCCGACAGCAATGCCACCAAACCCAATGCAATACCGCCACCTAATACGGCTGCTGCTTGCAGCGTTGTCATACCAGGAGTGAGATAGCTCTGTACCATGAAGTAACCTACGAAGCCGTAAATACCCTGCGTGGAAGGCAATGCCGACAGCAAGATATAAGTACCCAACGCCTCAGGGCGTTTTTTCAACGCGCCAACTACCGTGTTACCGCAAATAGTCAGACCATACACACTACCAACGCCCGACAGACCTACCATCAGGGCTACGCCAATAAAGGCAATAATCAAATTAAGTGTCATAACAATAAAATTTATTGAGTTAATTATTTTTTAAAAGGTTGATATTCCTGTCCACCGCCCTCAAAGCCCGCATTCTTGTAGAACTCTACAAATGTCAGACGTAAGGGGTGAACAACAGATGAAATAAGGCACAGGCCGAAGTTCAAACCATGTCCGAACAGCATGATGAGCAACATCGGTAACCACCCTATCCAAGCAGGCATGCCACCCATGACTTGCAACGCCAGCGAATTGAACACACTGCCCAAGATTCCGCCCGCCAGTCCAAGCGCGAACAGACGGATATAACTGAGCACATCGCCCAACAAACCGCTGACCATATTATAAGTTCCCCATAAACCGCCACCGATATTCATGACGAGGAACTTACGGTCCGGGTCGCTGTAGAACAGAATAAACACGGCACATAGGGCAAAGAGCGTATAGAACGCATATGTTCCCACTACACCTATTGAACCGGCTACACACGCCCATACAATCAAACCAACCAGTCCCACCAGCCATGCCAAATCATAAAGCGCGTATTTGAAGCCCCGCTGCAGGGTAACTTTAACCACTTTAAAGCCCATGGCAAACAGTATTTGGAACACACCGATCAGGATAGCAAAGACCATCAAAGGATGATAGGTGCCACCTGCAATATGTACCGATGCATTGGTTTGCGTGATGAAATACTGACGAATAGGCGCAAGGAACGCCACTTTCTCCAGTTCAATACCAAAGAACATGCCTGTCAATATACCTACCACCATTGTAGCAAAGCCCATGAATAAAGCCATCCAGCCCCACTCTTTCATCTTGGGTTGTTTGAGTATCAGGTATAGTCCGGCAACTAGAACCAGCAAGCCGTAACCACCGTCGCCCAAGCATAAACCGAAGAACAATGTAAAGAACGGTGCCAAGAATGGCGTCGGGTCTAATTCGGCATAATTAGGCAGTGAATAAAGGCGTGTAATCGGCTCAAACAGACGGGCAAAGAAACCATTTTTCAGTTGGATAGGCGTCGCATCCGATTCTGTCGGATCTTCCTCCTCATAGTAGCAGTCCAGCGTTTCTAACTTGGCATTCAACAACTCAGCACAATCGGCGGGGCAGAAACCCTCCAATAAACGCAGTGCCCCATCTGCCACCGTGTCGGACGACAGCGTAACGCGTTTCCAATCTATTTGGCTGTTCACTTCTGCCAACTCGGCTTGCGCTTCACACAAATGCGTCAACTGCCAGGCCTCGATACGCGCTTCGGCAGCCACCAAGAGGGCGTTCAACGCCTCAACATCTTGCAGCAAGTCGGTAGAAGACTTGTTATTCAGTTTCTCTGCATTAATATCTTCACCTTCAATCGGTTGTAACGCAACAAAATAGGTTTTTCCTCCCGCATCTGCTACACGGATACCCCACTCCTCTTTGTATTTTGCGCACGCGCACGAGTAATAATATAGGGTATAACCCGCTTCACGGAGGGCGTCCAATTGGTCTTTCTTAAAATCGCCCCATACCGCCATGCGTTGTGCCTCAGTTTGGGCAGTTGCTTTTTTAGCGGCTATCTCGTCCCGCTCGGCAATCAGTTGGTCGGGGGCTCCCTGACGGATAACATGCTCCAACTGCTCTTTGCGCTCAAAAGCGGCTTGCAAGTCAGCATCATCTGCCATTCCTTGCGCTTTTAGCGTAACATGCATAACGCCTGCCTCACGCAACTCTTCCAAGAAACGCTCATATCGGGAAGCCATCACCAAAAAGGTGTATTTCTTCATTCGGGTAATCATGCGTTACCTCCTTTCTGTTCGGCAAGCATGGCTTCGCGCTCGCGCTTGCTCTTCACAATCTTCTGCGACGATTTGCTCAGGTTCTCCTCATCCTCCATAAAGCGTTTAATCTTACGGATAGCGTCCTGATAGCCCGGAATCTGCACTTTCTCAAACAAGTTGACTTTCTGCGTTGTTTTCTTACGGGCAAATTCCAACAAGTCCACCTTGCGACGCACAAACTCCTGACGGATACCCACATCGGCAATGGCTTTCAGTTGCTCAAAACCGTCTGCGAACCATTTGGGAGATGAGAATATATTGAACGGCTTGGTCGAATAAACCACCTCATCCAATACCGGCACCCGCACACCCGCTATTTTTTTTACGGACATACGCACATCGTCCACATGAATGAGCGTTGTATCAAATTCTCCCCATAACGCAATCATCTGGTCATAGTCCTTAATGCGGCGGTTGACCTCCTCGTCCAGCGCTTTGATTTCGTCCTTAGCGCGCTTCACTTCGAGGCGCATGGCGGTCTCTTTGCTCTGTAATGTAGGGAGCGTGCGTTGCCGCATCTTCAAGTCCTTTTCCAGACCTTGCAGAGATGTTTTGTTATATTGAAACTGTATAGCCATTATTTATTCCAGTATTTATCCACAAGGGCTTGCTTGATATTCACCTCTTCGGGTTTGAAGTATTTGGCAAATAGACTCCAAGCGATGTCCAGCATCTCCACTGTATTGATATTGACATCTATCGCCAAAATACGAGATGAATACTCCTTGGCGAAGTCCAAACAACGGTTGTCGTAGTCGGTCAGGTCAAAACCGTTCTCCAACTTAGTCTTAGCATTGGCGGCATCGGCATACAGACGCACGGCAGCGTTCATTACCTGCGGGTGGTCCTCACGCGTTTTCTTACCGGCAACTAACTGCTTCAGACGGCTCAATGAACGGAACGGGTCAACAATAACCTTACCGATATCGCTGTCGCGACGCAGGTACAACTGACCTTCAGTAATATAACCCGTGTTATCCGGAATAGCATGCGTGATATCGCCTCCGGACAACGTGGTCACGGCAATGATGGTGATACTACCGCCACCTGCTTCCTCTGGGAACTGAACGGCTTTTTCGTATATCTTTGCCAAGTCGCTATACAACGAACCGGGCATAGAGTCCTTACTCGGAATCTGGTCCATACGGTTACTAACGATAGCCAGAGCATCGGCGTACAGCGTCATATCCGTCAGCAGAACGAGCACTTTCTCGTGTTTCTC
>JAZUGJ010000171.1:0-10039 GCA_045641145.1 Paludibacteraceae bacterium | reverse complement strand
GATTGACCTTCGGCAACGGTGGACTGAGCCACGAGGAGTTGCGGCATAATAATTGCCCCAATCAAAAGACTAATAAAAAGTGATTTTTTCATATCATTAAGAATTAAACAATATTTTCACGTTGCAAAATTACAAAATATTATGCGTACGCGCGTGCAAAAATTGCCGAAAAAATGTGCAAATTTTGGCGCACATATCGTTAACGCCCTAAAAGGGTGTAATACTCGCCATCTTTGAAGATGTAAATATGGTTGTCAAGTAAAATTTTTTGTAGATTACTGTCGGGAGTAATCAAAATGTGCGGAGTCGATGTGGGAACATCGCAGTAATAGTCTCCATAAGACTGAGACAATTGATGGAAATTAACCATTTGCCCCTGCTTATTACCCCAAATGTATTCTGCCAGATCGGGATAATCGATAAAGGGATTGCGGTTTCCCTGAATTTTATTGACCTCGATGGCACGTGTTTTCTCCTTTTCGCTTACGGGGTCGAGTCGATGCCAACCCATGAGCAACTCTTGCAACCAAGGTTGAAACTCAAGGTAATTATCGTTGGTCATGGATTTACCACAATCACCGGTGGTTTTCCATTGTATATTCTCGTAGCAAGTGACAACATAGAAATACGCGCGTGCAAAATCACCCTTGTATTCGTCCGTCGGGCAGAATACCCGTGTTAGCCCATAGTCTTTGCCGCTACCTATAAAAAACATGCCGTTGTTGAATGTGGTATCAGCAGGAATGCCAGGTGCATTGTCGGACTTAGAACGATTAGCACTGTAGTCTGCCGGTACTAAGGCGTAGAGGTCACAATAAGTTTCGTAGTTGCCGTCTGCTCCTCCCCACCATGAATTAGGAAGCATGTGCTCAATATCACAACCAATCACGCTGGCGCAAGTATCCTCCTGGTCGAAGTAACGCAGGTTATTGGAGTACATGTCAATGACTTGGTTGGTAAGCGTGTCGCGGTCCGTGAAGAAAAAGCCATTCCATGTGTGTCTTTTGCCAGAGCCGTACTTGTACCGTGGACCGCAATGGATAATCTCGGAAAGGGTAGATTTGAGTATTGAGTCTTTTAGTCCTTGTGCGGCTGCGTAGTAATTGCAAGGCATCGGTCCGATACGCATACAAGCCGAATCTACAGGCACAACCGGAGGTACATAGTTCCTTGCAAAGACTGTAACAGGGATTGCTTTGCGTACGGTATTGTTATCTAATCCTTTGGCGGTAATGATGAGGGAATCGGTGATGGGGAAGCCCTTGTCGGTGGCCGTAGTGACGGTATAAGCAACATTTATGTCGCCGCCGTTGTGCGGCAGTTTGGTAGGATACAAGGAGAAGATTGTTCCAGAACGGAGTTTGAGAACTAGACTATCTTGTGTGGTGGAGCGTGCTAATATATTGACATTGGTGGCTTCTGTTGCCGGTTGTCCGTTCTCGATAACTGCTCCTCCGAAATCAACAATAGGTTGTGTAGTTATTTTTGCGACCAAAGGAAGAGGATCGGGGGCAGTAAAAACTATTTTTTGCACATAAAAACGATTGTTTCTGGCCGTAGTAGCCGCAATGGTGATGCTGTCTGTCAATCCGGGTGCTTCGACGGAGTAGGGTGTGATGACAGTAGCTGTTCCTTTGACCCACGCAATTGTGTCGCCACAAACGATAAAGCTATTGACAGAGTCCTTGTTGTTTCCTCCAAACGCTGCCGCATAGACGGTCATTGATTGGATGTTGTATTGTGCATTCAGTCCAATGGATAGTTTACCACCACTTGTGCCTGCACTGAATTTGATGCCAAAGTCTTCTTTAGCCCGGTACACTCTGTCGGCATAAATGAGCCGATTGATACAATTGTCCGTTGATATATACACAATTGATTCGAGTTTAGAGGCAGGTGAACTACTATCTCCGGTACCGCTGTTAAAGGTAATGGTATATTCTTCTGCCTGTAAAGAAAACGTGGCACATACCAAGAAAATGAGAGGACAGATTTTTTTCATAGATATTTATACTAATTGGTGGCTTAACATAAGTGTCTACTACCGCTATACTACCGCAAAGAACAGGTGATTAACCGTGATGCGACAGGATGGCAAGAAGCAGGTTGAATGTGACATACCATAAAATAACCGCGGCACCGGCAGCTAAACCAAATTCGGCGTGACTAAAACGAACGGCTTCGCAAATGCAGAAGACCACCAAGACGGCGGCACCGATGAGGAATATAAACTTGTCGGCATTGTCCCGCCAAGTAAAATTATGGAACTTAAGACTGCAGAAAGGTATTTCCGAAATAAGCAGGTAGCAACTAAAGAAACTGAGTACCACTAACGCCCAAGGCATCCAACAAGCGGTCATTATTTGATAAGGCATGCAGCAAAGCGAAGCCCAGAAGATGGCATTGGCAGGAGTTGCCAAGCCGATAAAGCCAATTTGTTGGCGTTCATCGAGATTGAATTTCGCTAAACGAAGGGCAGAAAATGCAGCCATGAACAGTACCAAGAAACTCCACCAACCGATAAGGGGACGCAGGTAACAGCAGAGTGCCATAGCCGGTGCAAGACCAAAGGTAATGTCATCCGCCAAAGAATCCAATTCGATGCCCAATTTGTTGCTGATTCCTAATGCACGGGCGGTCATGCCGTCGAAGAAATCAAAGAAAGCACCGCACAGAATAAGTGCGAAAGTCCAAACAAAGGCATTCTGAGTCGCCATAAAAGTAGCCACTGCACCACACAACAAGTTGGCGCAGGTGAACGAATCGGGAATAATGCGTTTTATATTCATAATCTTTGTTGTATTAATATCGTAATGAGTATACTTGGAATGCAGCAAGCCATTACAATCCAGAAAAAGGCGGTGTATCCGACGGTATCGGTAAGCCATCCGGCTCCTAACCCGGGGAGCATAAGCCCCAAGAACATAAACGCCGTACAAATGGAAAAATGGGCTGTTTTGTAATTTCCGTCTGCGATGTGAATCATATATAGCATACATGCCGTATATCCCAATCCGTAACCCAATTGCTCAAAACCGATGCAAGCGGCAATCTTCCAAAATTCGGTGGGTTGCGCCATCGACATATAGCAATAAACAGCGCAGGGCAAAGTCAGCATAAGACACATCCACAACATCACTTTTTTAAGCCCCCATTTGCCAGCTGCCAGCCCGCCCAAAATGCCGCCTAATAACATCAGTCCGATGGCAATAAAATTGAGGATACCGATGAGGTCTTGTGTCAATCCCAGTCCGCCGAGTGCAACTTCGTCTCTTAAGAACGGCAATTCCATCTTGAGTAATAGTGCCTCAGGCAAGCGGTACAAGAGCATAAATGCCAGCGCCCAACCAATACCTTTCTTTTGAAAAAAAGTTACCCATGTTTGTCCGAGTTCCCGCAGAATATCGCGTTTTGAATCAACCGTTTCTTCGGCGTGCGGTAATGCCCAACTATGCCATAAACTGATGACTGCCAAGATGCCGGAACAGGACAGTAATGTCCACATCCACGCTTCGGGGACTGCCATTCTCCGCTCTAACCAACCGACTAATACCAACAGGAAAGATTGACAGAAGATATTGGCGAGGCGATAAAAAGTAGAGCGTATGCCTACAAAATCCGCCTGTTGTTTGTCGTTTAACGCCAGCATGTAATATCCATCGGCTGCGATGTCGTGTGTGGCAGAAGCAAAGGCGGTAATGGTAAATAAAATCAATGCAGTCGTAAAATAGCCGCAAGGAGCCAACCAAGCCAAGAGCCCGACACTAATGCACATAGCGGCTTGCATAGCAATAATCCACCATCGTTTGGTGCGGATAACATCTACGAAAGGACTCCACAGGGGCTTGATAACCCAAGGAAAGGTTATTAAACTGGTAAAGAGTGCAATGCGTGTATTGCTCTCCCCTAAGTCTTTGAAGAGTGCAATGCTTAAAACGGTAACAATAAAATACGGAATACCTTCCGCGATATACAATGTCGGAACCCACCACCACGGGGAACGGCGTTTGGAGCCGGTATGTAAAAAAGCAGCCGTCATAACGGCTGCAAAGTTACTGAAAATATTTGATATTTCCAAATATTTATGCGGAATTTTACATCTTTTGTCCTTGCACGGTGTAAATATCCGATTCGTGGAGGAGGTAGAGACGACCGTTGCGTATGTATTTCGTTATTTTGGGACGCTTGATGACCAGTTTAAGGGCTGTGCTTGTAGAATCTTTTTTGCGATAAACCTTAATCTCAAGCAGATAGGTGCTCGTGTTGCCGTTGCGTGCGAGGTAAAGTGTATCAACATCTTCTGTCAGTACAAATGATTGTGCGGAGGGCATATTTGCTTCATCTACTTTGGAGTCCATTACATTTGCGGAAGTATGGATAGCAGTAGCTTCTTCCTCGTTGGATGTGTAAAAAGCGACAGCTCCGTGTCCGTCATCGCCATTGCTAATATAACCTGTAATAACAACACTATCTCCAGCTTGGAAACCGCCTTGAGCAGGGCTAATGGCAATGTAATTAACACCCTTATTGAAACTATTGCTGAATTTCACAGCTTTAGCAGGTTTGCTGCCTGCCACCTTACTACCCTCGCCGATGGAGGTTGTTCCTCCTAATATTTGAGTGCCAACATTGTTTTGGAAGTCGTAGATGATGTCACATGTAGGGTCATCAGAGATAGGAACGAAAGGTGTGTCACCGCCTCCAGTCTCGCCACCTCCTGTTTCACCGCCTTCTTGACTGCTTCCACTACCCGGTTGTTGGGCATTCCAACGGGTGTATTGATAAATTTCAACATCGCTTTTCTGATCACTGGTTGTGTAGAAAATACTATCGTTGTACCATGCCACTGCTTCGCCTTGTTTTTCCCGTTGATAGGCAGCAATTTGTTTGGGTTGACCAGCCAGCGTAACGCTGAGGTCTTCAGAGTCTTGTCTGTCCCAAATCAGAGCATAAGCAGCGTCGCTGCTTACCTTTTCACAATCCTCCGATTTGATGTTGTTTTTGATGATAATGTACTTACCGCTTGGAGTTATGTCTGCTGCAGTTACCGTTTGGAAATTGTATTCTCCGCTGACTCCCAGTGTGCAGACATAATTCAGTTGTTGTACACTAGTGCTATAACTCAAATTAAAAGGAATATAATATACTGAGCATTGACCATCATACACTTTGTCTATCACATACAGTTTATTGGTGAGATTATCATACATGATTGCTTCGGCGTTGTGGGCTTTGTTGTCGGGAAAACCTAATTTTAAGTATTTGACAGCAATTGTCTTGGTACCACTGGTAATAGCAGGTTCTTCGAAATAATAGATGATGTAGTTGTTTTTGTAGGCGAGCTTATTATCACCTATTGCACCTACAAAAACATAGTTCTTGTTGTTATAAACGCCTGTTGCCAAATCTTCCCAATCATCTCTGCTTGTCAAACCTGTCATTGTAACTTTCATTGCTAAAGTGCCATCGGGTTTGGTGGCAATCAAATAGTCGTCTTCATCACCTTCCATCCATAGATAACCCGGTGTTTGGCGTGAGCAAGCCATACCGGACACCTCTTGAAGGTTTTTTTTGTACGCTTTACCACATTGGGTACGCGTAAAGTCGTTGTTAAACTGTAATGTTTCGCCGTTGAAGGTAAGAGCCGTAGCAGCGGATGCCGATAGTCCGATCAGGGCCAGTGTCAGCGAAAAGAAAATCTTTTTCATATAGACAAATACCTAAAATTATATGTTTTCTTAAAAACGGTGCAAAATTACTGCTATTTTAAGACAAAGATGTGCAAATATTGCAGAAAAAAGGTAGATTTTTTGCCAATCTACCTTTTTTGTTCCTCGCGCATGTGTGTGCGCGTTTTTTAATAAGTAATGTATATTCTATTGGAAGTTGCTGCGATTGTCCTCTATGTCGGCTTTGTCCTGCAACAGAGAGATTGCCTGATAGGGGAGAGAATAGGCATAGCGCATATTCATTTGCTGAATCAGCGCAGCATCGTCTTCTTCGCCTTCGGCAACTGTTTTGGCACCAGGAACAACCATATATACGCCCTGAACACCTTTAACCGGTTTGCTCAACTGCCCTTGTTCGGTAGCGAAAGCGGCACCGACAACAGCCGGTTCCATCGCCATGCCGAAACGAGATTCTGCCAACGAAATGCCTTCCGCAGTTTGAACAGGTACATTTGCAATCTTAGCCGCTTCGTCCAAAGATGCGGCAGCGTTCAAAGCAGCCATCATTTGTTCTGCTTTCTTGTCGCGAATGGCAATGGCACGCAGTTCGTCTTCAACTTCCTGCATTGAACGATAGTCACCGTCGCTGACTTCATTCAGCAGAGCGATAACAAATTGGTCACCACACTCGAATACATCGCTGATATCGCCTTCTTTGGCTTCGAAAGCCCAGCGGACAATAGGACGGCTCTGTTTGAGTTGGGCAACTTTGTCCTGATTTTTATCCAAGTTGAAAGCGGGGTACAGACGCATACCTTCGTCTTCTGCTGCCTGACGGAAACTAACTTCGTCGGGATTGGAAACAATAAACTGTTTGGCTTTATTGTACAAAACTGAATACGTCTTGGATGACGGAGTAACTTTGCGTTCCAAAATAGCAATTTTTACTTTGGGAGTAGCTTTAGCAACATCTACGCACTCCAATGTGATTTCTCCCATTCCTTGTGCCACGGTAAACTGCTCGCCTTTCTTGGCTTTGAATGCTTTTTCTGCAATCTCTTGTGGCAAAACAGATTCGGTATACCACATGGCTTCCTGCTCGTCTTGTCCCTCAACAATAGGACGCAGTTGAACGGAGTCGGGCATTGAATAACCACATTCTACCAAGCGTGCCATACGATAGGTATCATCTACAAAACTCAAGGGCATGAAAGCATCCTTGTGCGCCCCTTTTCCAAAAGCAAAATCCTTGTACTCAGCAGGAATGGTGGCTTCCGAGAAGTTGCGTCCGTCGTACATAACATCAGAGTGGGTATTGACTACCAATGCAACATCGTCTGTTGTTTGAAATTCTTCTTCGATGGCTTTCATCTCTTCCTCTGCAGCTTTGTAGTCGTCCTCGGACGGAACGATAGCAAAACTGATGTATTCCAGCGAACGATTAGGCGTTTGTTTGTACAATTGTTTGCGTTGGTTATATAATTTCTTCAAATCTACCGTTTTTACGGCAATAGTAGAATCGGCGACAGCCGAATAGGGTTGCATGATATATTGTGCATCTACGCCGGTTTGATTTGCCATAAACTGATATTTGGCATCAATGTTGTTGGCGGTAATCATTTTTTGCAACAAATCGGTATATTTCTCCTGCATACGGGTCAAACGGGTAGCGTTCTCCCAATACATCCAATAGGTCTTCGCCTGTTTGATATTGGTTGCCTGTTCTTCGTTTTCGGGCTCCTGATCTAACGAATGAAGGAAACGAACGAGGTTGTCACGACTGAATTGACCATTCTCGTCGTAGAAAGCGCGGCGACCACGAATCAATTGGTGAGGGTTCTGACCAATGCACAGTTCGCTCAGTTCTTCAGCGGTTACATCCATTCCGATTTTCTTGGCTTCTGCGCGCAAAGTCCAATCCATGAGCATCATCTGCCAGACCTGATTGCGGATTTGAGATGTCATTTCTTCGTCTTGGTCTGCTCTGCCGGTCTCGATTTTGTAGACCTCTTTGAGTTGGTCCTCAGCGGCGGTGTATTCGGTGTAATGTACCTTATGCCCTTGAATAGTGCCGACATATTCGCGACTGCGGTTGAAGAAACTACTGCCTGAGTTCAAGAAGTCACCCAGAATGAATGCCAACATAGCTAATCCTACAATAACGAGCAGGATTACGCCATGGTTACGAATTTTTTGTAAAGTTGCCATAAATTTGATATTGTTTATTAAAATATTTCGTTACTAATCTATCTGGAACGCTTGTGCTCGATAACAGTTACCTGATTGATACTCCACAACGGCGCGGAAACTGCCGTACTGGTGTAGGCGAACGCTACCTGTGTTTTGGAACTGATAAAAGCACTGATATCCAATGTGTCTGGTACATATTTTGCCAAGCTGCCCGAATTGAAAGCAGGTATCTCCATGTCGGTCCAATTGTTGCCATCGGCGGACACTTTGACACGCAACTGTTGTTTGATATTTTGGATATTGCTTGCCCCTTTCTGATAATAATGCTGGAATGTCAGTTTGGCGTTCTGGGCATTGCGTGCCGTGAGATTGATTGCAGGTGAAACAAGCCATACTTCGCCGGCTTTCATTTCGTTACCACTTAGCGCTTGTGCCACGGCACTGGTCACGCCGCTAGAGGTGGTGTTTTGCCTCCAAACGGTCATGCCCGGATTGGCAACGGTGTGCAATGTCCATCGGTTAATGCCCTCTGCGAAATTCTCCTCGAAATAACGCACATCTTTTTCGGGGTAGGCATTGTTGTTGGTGGTAAAATACACAAACGATGCCCCTTTACCGGTAGTCTCAATGGTGCCATTATAGTTTGTGATATAACCGCATAAAACGATAGTATCTCCCACTGCAATTTGATTGATGTCGGTGAATTTCTGACCTCCGATTCCGTATGACTGATACGCATAGAAATCAATGGCGGTATTGGTATTGTCCTGCATATAAAACTGGGCGTTGCCAAACTCCGCCATAGCAGAGGCATGTTTGCTGTGAAAACCTTTTACCAACCCCTTGATATAATACTTTTCCTCTGAGGTGTTGCCGCTTCCCAATGCTTTACCGATAGCGATGGCTTCTCGCACGGTGATGGCACTGGCAGGAATATCCAACCCGGTACAATTTACGGTGTCGTATGTATAAACATCCTCTTGCGGACCGGCAGGAAAATTACTGTAGTCGCAAGCAGTCAGCACCAAAGCGACTACAGAAAATGTCAATATTCGTTGTGCGAAATTCATGTCAGAAAAGTCAATTTTGCGTGCAAAAGTACACTTTTTGTCGCACATACGCAAACATTTTAATAAAAAAGTAAATTTTTTTCATGATTTTATTTGCCAATTCAAAAAAATATCGTATCTTTGCACGGTTTTTTGTAAACAAACTAAATGGCTTATCCACAACCAAACCCTATGGCCCGTCGTGGTCGTGTAGAGAAAGAAATGCCGAATCGAATCAATGACAAGATTCACGGCGTGAGTCAAGTACGCCTCGTAGGCGAGAATGTAGAGCAGGGAGTGTACTCTTTCCAAGAGGCGCTTCGTATTGCGGACGAACAAAATTTGGATCTTGTAGAAATCAGTCCAAATGCGGAACCGCCTGTATGCAGGATTATTGATTATCAAAAGTTCCTGTATCAGAAGAAACGCAAGGAGAAAGAACAAAAAGCGAATTCCAAAAAAATAGAGATTAAGGAAATTCGTTTCGGACCCCAAACGGACGAGCATGACTATCAGTTTAAGTTGAAGCATGCGACGGAGTTCTTAAAGGAAGGCAACAAAGTGAAGTCGTATGTGTTCTTCCGCGGACGTTCCATTTTGTTCAAAGAACAAGGAGAGGAATTGTTATCGCGTTTCTGCAAGGATTTGGAAGAAATCGGCAAGCCGGAAGCACAACCCAAATTGGAGGGGAAACGTATGATTGTTATCTTGGCTCCGAAGAAGTAAAAATGGTCGGGCGGTCCTAAGGCTACCGACGACCTAAAACAAATATCAATTAACTAAATTAACAACAAAATGCCAAAGGTAAAAACTAATTCCGGTGCTAAAAAAAGATTCACTCTTACCGGAACAGGTAAGGTAAAGCGTAAACACGCTTACCACAGTCACATTCTGACAAAGAAGACCAAAAAGCAGAAGCGTAACTTGGATCACTTTGCTATGGTCGATCAGTCCAACATGCGTAGCATGCGCGAAATGCTGTTGCTGCGTTAAGTATTAACCATCAAAATTTTATTGAACTATGTCAAGATCAGTAAATCATGTAGCTTCTCGCGCCCGTCGTAAGAAGATTATGAGCCTCACAAGAGGTAACTTTGGTGGCCGTGCTAATGTTTGGACAGTCGCCAAAAA
>JAZUGJ010000170.1:0-1523 GCA_045641145.1 Paludibacteraceae bacterium | reverse complement strand
TGTTCTCCTCTACCATGTAATCCAAGTATCCTAACAGGCGGTCGTAATAGCGGTCGGTATTGAGAATAACCACAGGTTTGGTGTGCAGACCCAATTGTTTCCAAGTCAGGCATTCTGCCAATTCCTCCAGCGTACCGATTCCTCCGGGTAATGCCACCATGGCATCGCTGACCTTTTCTATATACGCCTTGCGCTCGTGCATGGAGGCAACGATATGCGTATGGGTCGAACGGGGGTTGTTCCACCCTTCATCCACCATAAACTGGGGGATGACCCCCAAAACCTCCCCTCCGGCGCTCAGGGCACCGTCGGCAAGGGCTTCCATCAGACCGATACCCCCGTCGCCGTACACCAGACGAATGCCGGCTTGGGCTGCCAGCACACCCAACTGCCGGGCTGCCGAATAGTAAGAAGGACGGCTCTGATTGGACGAAGCGCAATATACGCAAAGGTTGTGGATGGGGTGCATTTTACTCATTCTAACAAAAATGGCTACAAAATTACAAAAAAATTTGCACATATCAAAATTTATTAGTAATTTTGCACCCAAATTCGCGATTTTGTATGCAAAATAATGAAAAGTATCACGAGGTTGAGCAAATCTTGATGGAATATCAGGGACTGCATCATCTGCGCAATACGCCGGAACGGCTGAAGATTTTGCATCAGATAGTGGACCATACGGGGGCTTTTTCGGCAGCGGATGTGCAGAAGTGGGTGAAGGACGATTTTATTTCTCCGGCTACGGTGTACAACACTTTGGCATTGTTGGAAAAGGCGCGTATCGTGCATTGCCTGCGCAAGCAGCACAGCAGCCGCACTCTGCAATACGAATTGGCGGTAGGAGAACAATGCACCATGCAGATTGTCTGCACGCGATGCGGACGGGTCAGTATGGTCAAAGACAAATCTGCCGAGACGGCACTCAAAATGAAAAACTATCCGAACTTTATCATGCAACATTATTCGGTATATGTGTTCGGAGAGTGCAAACATTGTAAGAAATAAAATAGGGTGAACCGCCAGTTTAGAACTGGAGCAGTTAAAACCGATTAACCGATTAACCGACAAAGAATAGTATGTATTGGATTATTTTTATTGTTTTTGCAGTCCTGAGTTGGATTGTGTCGCAAAGTTTGGAACGCAAGTTCGCCAAGTATAGTCAGGTAGGCATTTCGATGACCGGCAGGGAAGTGGCAGAGAAAATGCTGCGTGACCACGGTATCATGGATGTGCGTGTTACCTGCACGAAAGGGCATTTGACCGACCACTATAATCCTGTGGACAAGACCATTAACCTCAGCGAGGGAGTGTATAACTCCGCTTCTATTGCTGCGGCAGCGGTGGCTGCTCACGAGTGCGGACATGCCGTGCAACATCAGGTGGAGTACGCTCCGCTCAAGATGCGTACGGCACTGGTGCCGGTGGTCAATTTTGCCAACCGTTGGGTAATGTGGGTAATATTGGCTGGTATGCTGCTGTTTGAGGCATTTCCGCAGTTGCTGTCTGTCGGCATTGGCTTG
>JAZUGJ010000169.1:0-9096 GCA_045641145.1 Paludibacteraceae bacterium | reverse complement strand
TCTTCCTAAGACCGCTTGGCCTCCGACTTATTCAATACAACGGAGAATATAGGTCAAAAGATTGTTGACACTTTCCGCAGTATTGAAAATGCCAATCAAGCCAAAACCATCAACGGCAGAAAAGTCGGTGGGTTGGAAGGCATTTTTGGAGATAAAACTATTTGGACCAATAAAACCAAAATGCCGGACATGGTTATTCGTTCTTTACTTAATAACTTCAATAAGCAAATACTATCTTTGGCTAATTGCCCTGCGGATGAAATGGGAACGGGTTATGAGTACTTGATTGGTCAGTTCGCAGACGATGCCGGTCATACGGCACAGGAGTTCTACACCAACCGTACCGTTGTAGAGTTAATGGCAGAGATATTGCAACTTAAACCACATGAGTCCATTTACGACCCAACCTGTGGATCGGGTGGTATGCTTATAAAGTCGCTTACATACCTCAAGGATAAAGGTGAGGAGTGGCGTGATGTGAAAGTATATGGTCAGGAACTCAATGCAGGGACTTGTGCCATTGCCCGTATGAACTGTTTTTTGCATGGCATACACGATTTCAGTATTGTGAATGCAGACACGCTCAAAAATCCCGCTTTTATTGATGGCGCTCATGTGCAACAGTTTGATGTCGTTCTTGCGAATCCGCCGTATTCAATCAAAGAATGGGATAGGGAATCGTTCAAAAACGATAAATATGGGCGTTGCTTCTTGGGCGTCCCACCACAAGGTCGAGCCGATTATGCGTTTATTCAACATATCATCGCATCAATGAGCCCCATTTCTGGTAGGAGTGCGACTCTCCTTCCTCATGGAATTTTAGCTCGCGATGAAGAATATGAAATACGTGAAGCTTTAATCAAAACAGATTTAATAGAATGTGTTATAGGTATTGGTCGTAATCTCTTCTTTAACTCTCCTATGGAAGCATGTATTTTGATATGTGCTTCAAAAAAGAAAGCATCTCGTAAGAATAAAATTCTATTTATTGATGCCAAAGATAGAGTTACACGTAAAAACGGAGAAAGTTATTTAGAGCCAGCACATATTAAGGAGATAACGGATGCATATTGTTTTGATGTTCCAATTGATGGATTCTCTAACATGGTTGACTTAAATACCATAAAACAAAACAATAATATGTTATCCATTTCTTTGTATGTGGCAAAGAGTGAAGATAATGAATATAATTCTTCCTTAAGAATAGATGAGTATATTGAAGGATTAGAAAAATTACACAATAGTATCTCAAATCTTATTAATATTTTATCTTAATGAAATTATCTGAAGTCGTAAATAGAATAAATGGGAATGTGGATCGTTTCACCACAGAACTACAATATTACATTGGTGGAGAGCACTTTGAATCCAATGAATTGGAAATTAAGAAAAGGGGATTGCTAAAAGAAAATTTAGGTGTATTGGGGTTTAAATTCCATTTTGCATTTCAAGAGCGTGATGTAATATTTATGGCACGTAATCCGCATTTACGGAAAGCAGGTATGGTTAAATTTGCAGGATTATGTTCTGATGCGAGTTACATTCTTCGTTCTAAGGACGAACGAATTCTAACACAAGAGTTTCTTGCTGTGCAATTACAATCAGACCATTTTTGGGATTATTGCGAAAGCCACAAAGTTGGCAGTGTCAATTTTGCCAACAATTGGTCTTCTATTGCAAATTATGAGTTTAACCTCCCATCAATAGAAAACCAAAATGAAATAGCATCAAAAGTATGGGCTGCATACGAGGTCAAGCAGTCTTATCTCAATATGATTGATGCCACAAACCAAATGGTAAAGGCAAAATTCATGGAGATGTTTGGTGGTGGGAAATACCCAACAAAACCTATTTCGGAATTATTTATATTGCAAATGGGGAAAACTCCAGAACGGAAAAATCCTAATAATTTTGCAAAGGATGGTTATACATGGTTGTCTATTGCTGATATGAATGATTATCAAATCTATATAGAATCATCCAAAGAGTGTTTAACAGAATTAGGAGTTGAAAGTTGTGGGATAAAAATAGTTCCAGCAAACACTTTAATTATGAGTTTTAAACTAACAGTAGGACGTGTCGCAATCACAAAGAAAGACCTTTATACAAACGAGGCAATTATGGCTTTTCTTCCTAAGAATAATGAATATCTATTAAAATTTCAATATTACTTATTTAAGAATACAAATTGGCTAATAGATGCTAAACAGGCGGTCAAAGGTAACACTTTAAATAAAGAAAGTATTTCAAGGATTGAATTACCTTTGATTCCGAAAAAAAATCAGCAATCTTTTGTAGCCGTTGCCGAACAAGCGGAATCAACCATCGCTACTCTCAATCAATCCATAGTAGCGATTGACAAGGTAATACGCAATTTAATCAATGAAAATCTATAAATGGGGACAAAATCAGACATAGAACGACTATTTGAGAAAATCCGACAAGAAAAAATTACTTTTTTCGTTGGTTCTGGTTTTTCACTTAGGGCAGGTGCTCCAAGCGCTAGTCGTATTATAGACGAACTAAAGCAAAAGTGTCCCGAGCTCAAGTCTATAGATCTACAAGGTGCAACACAAGAATTCTATGAGCGTCATAAAGAAAACAGGGAAATGCTCATATCATTGGTGGAAGGTTTGTTTCCAGATCAAGCACAAGATGATAGTTGCCAAAGGACACTAACCCGTATACCGCATATACACGAAATCTTTACCACAAACTATGATTCCTATATTGAAGATGCCTATTCGTCTAAATGCCGAATCATACGAACTGATAAGGACTTTTCTGCTGATGAAAACAATGTAACAGTGTACAAACTGCATGGGGATTTTGTTTCTCCAGAAAACATTATTTTAACTCGTGATGATTACGATAATTACTTTGAAAACAAAAACAATCCTTTGATGTGGGCAAGATTAAAGACCGCATTCATGCAAACGCATGTTGTTTTCATCGGATATAGTATAGATGACAGCAATATATGTCGAATGATTACCAACATAAGAAATATATGCGGCAGTTCACCAAGGGAAATGTTTATGATTTCCCCTAGAACAGAAGATTATAAATACGAAAAACTTCGTCGTTATAATGTCACGTGGATACAAACGGTGGCGGAAGACTTTCTAACCGAACTTGAACAAGCATTGTTGGATCACATCTACAAAGATTTTAAATACAAAAAAGTTAGTGATAAAACTTTTATAGATTTTTGCCATATACACGACTTGAATCCTACAATCGAAGAAAATGTTGAGGAAAATAAAGTTGTCGCATTAAAAGGTTATGCCAACAAATCGGTAAATAACGAAATCAAAGGAACCTTCACAACAGAAAAGAAATTAGATGGGAGTTGTTTATGTAGTAGCATTATTCAAGAAGATGGACCATTAAAGGGTAAATACGGCATCGTTATCCCTGCGGACCATATCAAAAAATTGGAGCATCGAGCTAATGGTTTACTAATAAATAAGAAAGAGGATATTCAGGCACTATATCTAATGCCTCTAGAAGAGAGAAAAATTACACGTATCAAGATTCCGAGTCGTAAATTTTTGGACAAAATAGAATATAGATCAGTTAGGATTGGTCCACAATCAAGAGCATATACTTTTGATTTCGATTTTTTTAAGTTACGAATGGTCATGACATTAGTTGATGTGGCTACAGGTTATTTCAATATCCAACTTAATATTCAAATGGAGGACACATACAAAAATCAAGATAACGCGATACATTGGATAGAACTATTAGATGCACTATATTGTAATGAAGAAATTTACTTTGTGGATATTTTTAACGCCTTTATTCAAATACCAAAAGAAGAAAAAAATCCATTCCCGCAATACAAGGAATATTTTCAATTAGTAAAAGATATAGAATACGAGGGGAATATCCTATTCACAACATATTATAACTTTACTCCGAGTCGTTTCCAACAAGCTCGAATCTTAGTTAACTTTTTACGTGGAGAAGAGATATACATTAAATCTAATTCTGAGAAAGGAGAAATATTAACACTTGAATTTGATTGTGAGAGTCGTCCTGATAGTATGCAAGATAAAATATATGGGCAAAAGTGGGGATTATTTATGACAAAGCCCAGTTATACAATTACATTCAACGAACACAAATTTGATATCAAGTATCCGTATGTCTGTTATGACAATTGCGTGATAGATAGTTTGGAAAATATTGGTGGAGCGAAGTATAGGATGCGTGTACATGATGAATCACCCATACATAGGGAGGTATTATTGCGCGAGCCGATGCCATTCGAAAAACTCCCAAGCAATATCATTCAATTTGATATCGTTAACGAAAATCTTTAAATTATGGTCAATATATTTAACGAAGACAATGTAACTGAGGCTCTCTGCCTCGAAGTAGCTCAAAAGGCAGGTTATACCTATGCCAAACCAGATGAACTCCGTGCGGACAAATCCTCCGTTATCATTGAGCACGAATTAGCAGATGCCCTGATGCGTATTAATGGCATCACAACAGCACAAGCACAATTCGTTGTGGAGAAAGTGCGTACCCATATCGCTGCCGGTATGGGCGGGGACATCGTTACTGCCAACCAGAAACTGCGCGAATTATTCTTCGAGAAAAACTCCTTCCCATTTGGTAAAGACGGAGAGGATATTACAGTTAAATTCTTTGATACCAATCCCGTAACTGCGGCTCATAATAACTCCTATATTGTCACCAATCAATGGGAGTTTCCCAAAACGAGTATGCAAGGAGGAAAGCGTCTTGATGTTGTTCTGCTTATCAATGGTCTTCCGATGGTGATTGCTGAAACGAAAACAGCAGTCAAAAGTTCTGTTAGTTGGGTGGATGGTGCTAAAGATATTATTGATTATCAGAAATCAATTCCGGAGATGTTCGTGCCGAATATACTTTCCTTTGCTACTGAGGGTCGAGAATTATACTATGCCGGCATAGGTACACCCCTAACGAAATGGGGACCTTGGTTCGCATCCGATGAGCGCAACCATGGGGATTTGAAATATGTCAGTCAAAACCTCATTCACTTAATAGACCCACTGCGACTATTAGACATTTATCGCTACTTCTCGGTATTTACTACGGACAAAACAAGTTCGCAAAAAATAAAGATTGTATGCCGTTATCAACAATATCACGGAGGTATTGCCATTGTAGATCGTGTTATGGCACGCACCGTTAGCGGACGCGGTCCAAAGAAAGGACTGATATGGCATTTCCAAGGTTCCGGCAAATCATGGCTTATGGTATTCGCCAGCCAGATGTTGATGAAGCAGGAAAATTTGAATGCTCCTACTGTGGTAATCGTTGACGACCGTCGAGACTTACGTGACCAAATAACAGGAGACTTTACACGGGCAGAAATCCCCAATTTGGACTTTGCCTACACCAAAGAAGAATTAAAACAGTTTTTCAAAGATGACCAGCGTAAAATCCTTATAACAACCATATTCTTATTTGGCGAAATACGCGAAGCGCTGAATACGCGTCAGAACATCATACTGCTTGTTGATGAAGCCCACCGCACTCAGGAGGGTGACTTGGGCGAATGTATGCGTACTGCCTTACCGGAAGCATTCTTCTTTGGTTTAACTGGCACACCTATCAACAAAAAAGACAAAAATACCTTCAAGTGCTTTGGTGCAGAAGAGGACGAAGGTGGATATATGTCCAAATATACCTATCAAGACTCTATCGATGATGGGGCGACATTGGAACTTAATTTTAAGGAAGTTCCCGTGCAATTGCACATGGATGAGAAAAATCTGCAAAAGGCGTTTGATGAGATGGCTAAAGAAAATAATCTCACAGACGAAGAAAAGGATATACTGACCCGTCGTACCTCTGTAGAGGCCTTCTTTACCTCCGATAAACGCATTCATGATGTATGCCAACATATTGTAGAGCACTATCGTCAATACATTATGCCGACGGGAATGAAATGTCAAGTGGTAGTGTATAATCGAGCTTGCTGTGTGGCATACAAAAAAGAATTGGATTCTATGTTGCCTGCCGGTCATGAAACTGCTATCGTAATGCATACAAGTGGGGACAAAGCAGGTTTGTATGAAGAATATAAATTATCTGACCATGAACAGAACAAACTGTTAGACAAGTTCCGTGACCCGTTATCACCACTTAAATTCGTTATTGTCACCAGCAAACTGCTGACTGGCTTTGATGCACCTATCCTGCAATGTATGTATCTGGATAAACCGATGAAAGACCATACATTATTACAGGCAGTATGCCGCACCAATCGAACATACGATGCCCAGAAAATGTGCGGTCTGATAGTAGATTATGTGGGGGTATTTGATAATGTATTCAAATCTTTGAATTTCGATGAGAAGTCAGTCCAGACAGTCATCAAAAATATTCGCGAGATAAAGGGGCAAATTCCCGGATTTATTAAGGATTGTCTAGACTTTTTCCCCGGAGTAGATAGAACGGTCGGCGGCTTTGCCGGTTTACAAGCAGCGCAAGAGGCATTACGAGATGAGGAGAAACGCAATAAGTTTGCTGCCCATTATTATCGTTTGCAAAAAGCATGGGAGGTCGTAAGCCCAGACAACGATTTGCTACCGATAAAGATGGATTATATTTGGCTTAGTCAAGTGTATGAGTCCGTAAAGCCAGCACATCCCGGATCTGGTATGAACGGTAAAATTATCTGGACAATGCTTGGCCCTAAAACCATTGAACTAATTCACGAAAATGTGGAACGCATCGACATCGGAGCAGACATTGAAGACCTTGTTGTTAATTCTCGTATTATCGAAGAATGCCTTAATGATGTGAACAAACGCAACCGTACTATCATTGAGATAGAGAAAATGCTTCGGCTTCGTTTAGGCAATCCTCCTGCCGGCGGAGAGAAAGAGTTCAAAGCATTAGTGGACAAATTGCGTGAACTACAAGAGCGCATGGCAAAGAACTTAGAGGATAGCATCAACTTCCTAAAGGAACTTTTGGATTTGGCTAAAGAAACGCTTACCATTGAACAGAAACTCTCTCAACCTATTGACAAACGCCAACAAGCACGGAATGCTTTGACTGAATTGTTTGAATCCATAAAGACACCGGAAACACCTATTGTGGTGGAAAATGTGGTTAACGATATTGACGAAAAAGTAGTATCCATTGTTCGTCGCTTCAATAACGCTTTTCATGTTGTATCCGGGCAGCAAGAGGTTCGTAGAGAGTTACGTTCCATTCTTTGGCTCAAATACAAAATCAAAGACCAAGAGGTTTTTGAGAAAGCATATAAATATGTTGAGATGTATTATTAAAATAGCGGCATAAAAAACGTACTTTAGTCCGCCAAATTAAGACATAATCCGCCATAGTCCGCCATAAATGGACAATTAGGTTTGCGATTGTTGTACCTTTGCAGTCGATTTTGAGATTGAACTCAGAATTGACTGCTTTTTTGTTGCTATGTGTGGACAAAATGGGCGGCTCAACAAATGAATAACCATACAAAAACGAGAACACTATGTTAGACTTTTTTCAGAAAGGCGGGAGTGGCAAATGGCTACTGATTATTGGAATTATTGCGATTGTGATATATTTTATTTACAGGCACAAGCACAATAACATTTAATAAAACAAAAAGAATTACAGCGCGTACGAAATCAAAAAGCAACATGAGTAGGGTGAGAGGCACAGGAATGACCTACATTGATCTGAAAATGGATACACAACGAGAGTAGTCAGGGCAACGCTTTTGCCCGTTTGTGTCGCCTATGCTTAGGCATCGCGACACGCATAAACGAGTAGAAGCGGTAAAGTGCAACTAAACAAATCAACTAAATACGAAAAGACTATGCTAAACAAAGTTTCAACCGTGAGCATTTTGCTCATCATCGCTATTGCACTGATCCTTTTCTTCGGTGTTAAGAATGGCAAGAAATGCAGTGAACCTGCAACCAAATCAAGTAAATCAACCACCACGACCACCGAAGGTGCCGACGCACCTGCATCTGCGTTTCGTGGGAACCGTTCTTCTCTCTGGCACAAGACCAATTGGATGATAAGGACATGAAGCGTTTACGACGCACGAAGGGCATAGATGTCGAAACGCGAGACGAAACCCAGTGGGTTGAGTAGAACTCCTTATAGAAAGCAGTGCGCACCACTTTGAAGTGGGTGAAAATATACACAATCTTCCCAATAACCCCCAAAACCATTAACTATGAAAATGAATATTACCAATACCAATGTTAAACAATACGAACCGTTAGTAAAAGTTATTGCAAGACAATTCTGTAAGAACCCCGATGACCAACAAGACCTCATGCAAGAGGGCGACATCGGTCTGATGGAAGCCGCCAAACGGTATGACCCCACAACAGGGGTGCGATTCGATTCCTACGCCTCATGGTGGGTACGCAAGTATATGAGAGAGTGGATCATCCGCTATGGGCAGACGGTCAGTCTGCCGTTCACTAACCAAGACATCTTCGACCATATCACCGAAGGCGTAGATGCCGTGCTGTACGAGGAGGACGGCGACCCCATCACTTTTGCGGATTGCATAGCCGATGACACGGATTCCGATGAGGAACAGGCGCAGCAACAACAACTTGACCGCTTGCAAGAAGCCATACAACGACTGCCCATACGCGAGCAAGAAATCATTAGGCAGAGATATGGCATTGACTGCGATGCCGTACCGATGAAGGAGATTGCAAAGCAAATGGGATTGTCGTATGATAGGGTGAAGAAGTTACACGCGAAATGCGTGAAGTTTCTTCACGATGCACAATGCACAATGCACAATGCACGGTGAAAGTTTAGAGGACGGCGCAAGCGCCTATAGGGGAGAGCAAAAAGAAAAGCGGCTGCGCTCGTGCGCGTAGCCGCTTATTCCTAAAATACAATAAAGTTAACAATAGATGCCCTGTCCGGGGTTCTGAGGAACGGGATCGCCTTTTGGAATCGTCGGATCGGGAGAGGTACAAATCAACTGACCGGTTGTGATATTTTGCGCCTCAGTTTGAGGCATTATATAGTGTTTCATAATTTGTAAGTTTGTAAATTTGTAAATTAGCATTAAAAGCCAAGAGCATTATACCTCTT
>JAZUGJ010000168.1:0-27001 GCA_045641145.1 Paludibacteraceae bacterium | reverse complement strand
CTACAGGGATATACTCTTTCGTTATATCAATACCGATACTCAAGCATTTAGCGTAGATATTGGGGAAATGGTGTTTGGTCTCTTCAGGGTCTTTATGGGTCACATCAAGGCAGACGTGGTCTAAGCCGTGAATTTTCATCTCATTATCAATGGCTCGAGCTACGATATCGCGAGGAGCCAAGCTCAGTCGTTCATCGTATTTCTGCATAAACTCCTCACCATTGGGCAGGCGCAGAATACCTCCATAACCGCGCATGGCTTCCGTGATGAGGTATGCGGGGTGCGTTTCGCCGGGGTGAAACAAAGCCGTTGGGTGGAATTGGACGAACTCCATGCCTTGTACTTGTCCTTTGGCACGATAAACCATGGCGATACCGTCACCGGTGGCGATATCGGGATTGGTGGTAGTGGCATAAATTGCCCCTGTGCCGCCGGTTGCCATGAGGGTAACACGGCTGAGATAAGTATCTATTTTGTGGGTACTAGGATTAAGGATATAAGCCCCGTAGCATTCAATGTCCGGTGTGCGGCGTGTAACCCGTACTCCCAAGTGGTGCTGAGTGATAATTTCTACCGCAAAATGATTTTCCATTACATCGATGTAGGGGTTGTGGCGTACAGCTTCCATCAGTCCGCGTTGTATCTCGGCACCCGTGTCATCTGCGTGGTGCAGGATGCGGAACTCGCTATGTCCCCCCTCGCGGTGCAGGTCAAAATGGCCATCCTCTTTCTTATCGAAATTGACGCCCCAATTGACCAGTTCGGCGATTTGTTTGGGTGCATTCTTTACCACCTGTTCCACTGCGGCAGGGTCGGAAATCCAATCGCCTGCCACCATGGTGTCGTGAATATGTTTCTCAAAATCGTCCACCAGCAGGTTGGTCACCGAGGCGATACCTCCTTGCGCTTTGGCGGTATTGGCTTCGTCTAAAGTTGTCTTGCAGCAGAGGGCAATCTTATATTTCTGCTCGCGCGCCACTTTTAACGCAAAACTCATACCGGCAACACCGCCGCCGATGATGAGAAAATCATACTTTTTAGTCATAACATAGTTTATTCAAAACAAGCGTACAAAAATACGCTTTTTTTATGATATATGCAAATTTATTTGGTTTTTGCCAAAGCGAATACCACGATTTTACAACGATGCACCTTTTTCATTGCCGTGATGGCAGCCGAAACGGTGGTGCCGGTAGTGATGATGTCGTCCACTAAAAGAATGGTTTTGCCATACCACTCTTCGGGGTGGTTGACCGCGAATAAGTTGGTGGCAATACGCTTCCGTTCTTTAGCGGAAGAGAGGGATTGTTGTGGATTATCATATTGACGGGTCAGATGAGTAGTGTCTATCGGCAGGTGCAATACCTCCGCCATGCCTTGAACAATATATTCCGTTTGGTTGAATCCTCTGCTCCTGAGGCGGTGTGAATGCAATGGGACCGGCACAAGGACATCAATATTGTCAAAAAATCCGGTATCTTTCCACTCGGTGGCTGCGATAGATCCTAATTGCCGCAAGAGGGGAGGGTTGCCGTTTCCGAACTTGGAAAGATGTATTAGGCGTTGCAGTTGGGTATGCTTGACATAATGCAACCAACTACCGCCGTAAGCGAAGTGGGGTAATTGATGGAATAGTATTTCGGTCGAATTATCTCGCAACAAGGCCTGTTCGGTACGGTCAAGGCGCGCCACGCATTCGTTGCAGAGATAGGTATAATCAGCAAGAACCTGCCCGCAGCAGGGACAGGTTCTTGGGAAAAACAGGTCTAATATACTGTTATAAAGTAACACCGGTTTTGAAAATGGCAATCTCGTGATAACCGTTTTTCTCGTTATTAGTGGGCTGTCCGTTGGCAATCGCAATGACGAAATCGGTAAAGCGTCGTGCCACATCGTCCATTTTTTCGCCCTCGGCGATTACGCCGGCGTTAAAGTCAATCCATTGCGGTTTATTATGGTATAGATTGCTGTTGGTGGATACTTTCATGGTCGGGACAAAAGTGCCGAACGGTGTGCCTCTACCGGTGGTGAAAAGCACGATATGGCATCCTGCTGAAGCCAACGCGGTGGATGCCACAAGGTCATTACCCGGTGCAGAAAGCAGGTTTAGTCCTTTTACTTGTAGCCGTTCTCCGTAACTCATCACGCCGCGCACCAACGAACTGCCGCATTTTTGGGTGCACCCCAGTGCTTTGTCTTCCAGAGTGGATATACCGCCGGCTTTGTTACCGGGACTCGGGTTCTCGCCCACCGGTTCGCCGTGGCTAAGGAAATAGTCTTTAAAGTCGTTGATAAGCTTGACGGTTTGGTCAAAGAGTTCACGGTTGGCGCAGCGGTCCATCAATATAGTTTCTGCACCGAACATTTCCGGTACTTCAGTCAGTACTGTCGTACCGCCTTGTGCTACGAGCCAATCGCTGAACACACCCAACAACGGGTTGGCGGTAATACCGCTAAAACCGTCACTTCCGCCGCATTTGAGACCCACACGCAGTTCGCTCATGGGGCATGCCACGCGCTGGTCTTTGGTTGTTTTGAGATATAAATCGCGCAGGATAGGCATACAATATGCCACCTCGTCGCCTTGTATTTTTTGGCTGACTACAAACTTGACGCGTTCCTTGTCATATGCGCCGCAGAACTGCTCAAACACATCGGGTTGGTTGTTTTCGCAACCCAAACCGACTACCAACACGGCACCGGCATTGGGGTGATGCACCATGTCGCGTAATATCTTTTTAGTGTTCTCGTGGTCGTCGCCCAATTGGGAGCAGCCGTAGTTATGAGGGAAGGCAAAAATATTATCCGCACCTGTCTCTTCACGCAGTTGCTGTGCCAGTTTGGTTACAATACCGTTCACACAGCCCACCGTTGGAATTATCCACACTTCGTTACGGATACCCACTTGCCCGTCTTTGCGGCGGTAACCCATGAATGTTCTCTTTTCATCGGCTATTTGCAGCACAACATCTTTGGGGTTGTACTCATAGTTGAGCAGTCCTGCCAAGTTGGTTTGGATATTGTTTTCGTTCATCCATGCCCCGGCGGGTTTATTCTCTTTGGCGTGACCGATAGGGAAGCCGTATTTGATAACATTGTCTCCTTTTTTGAGGTCACAGATGGCTATTTTGTGTCCGGCGGGAATATCTTCTCGCACGATAACGGACTTGCCGTCTATATCTAAAACGGCACCTGCCGACTGAGGTTGCATGGCTACAACCACATTGTCGGCAGAGTTAATCTTCAAAATCTGATTCATTGACGATTCGGATTACAGAATACTCTTTACGGTTTCCAACATGCCTTTGCTTTGAATGTCGTTCAGGAATCCGACCAGCATATCGGTCAAACCGGGGATTTTATTCAGGTCTTGTTTACTCTCTTTCCAGATAATGTCGGTGGCGCCTAATACACCTTCTGCCACTTTGCGGGTATCGCCCGTAGCCCATAGTTTCTTTAACAAGTCCATAATCTCCTGTGCATCGTTTGGCTCGATGGGGGCTCCGTCTTCACGCACACCGCCTTTGTAATAAGTGATGATAGCGGCAAGACCTAATACCAATCCTTTCGGCAGGCAACCTTTGCGCTCCAAATAAACCTTCAAACCGGGCAGGTCGCGGGTCTCGAATTTGGGGAATGAGTTCAGCATGATGCTTGTCACGGCATGATCCACATAGGGGTTGTTGAAACGCTCCAAGACATCGGAAGCAAACTGTTTCAACTCGTCCATCGGCAGGTTGAGGGTTTCCATCAACTCTTCAAATTGTACTTTATGGATATACTTGCCGATAATCTCGTGGTTGCAGGCGTCGCGTACGATATTCAAGCCGCTCAGATAAGCCACCGGACTCAATACAGTGTGGGGACCGTTCAGCAGCGTAACTTTGCGCTCGTGGTAGGGTTTCTCACTCTCGGCAATCAGCACATGCAGACCGGCTTTGTCAGCGGGGAACTCGGCGCGGAGTTCGTCAATCGACATATTTTCGGGTTTCTCAATGACCCACAGGTGGAATATCTCGGCTTGAACGACGAGGTTATCGTTATAGCCCACTTTCTCCTGAATGGCAGCGATATCTTTGCGCGGGAAGCCCGGTACGATACGATCCACCAATGTGGCGCATACATAGTTGTATTTGGTAAACCACTCTTTGAAGCCGGCATAGTCGGCACCGAGGTCATTTTTCCATAACTCGATATATTGGAAGATGCACTCTTTCAGGTGGTGTCCGTTCAGGAAAATAAGTTCGCACGGCATGAAAATAAGACCTTTCTTGGGGTCGCCGTTGAATGTTTTGTAACGGCGGTAAAGCAGTTGAACCAGTTTGCCCGGATAACTGCTTGCCGGAGCGTCAGCAAACTTGCAGGCAGGGTCAAAAGTAATACCTGCTTCCGTCGTGTTACTGATGACGAAACGGATGTCGGGCTGTTCTGCCAAAGCCATGAATGCTGCGTTTTGGCTATACGGATTCAATGCGCGACTGATGACATCAATGCGCTCCAACGAATTGACTGCTTCGCCGTTCAGACGACCTTGCAGGTTAACATGATACAGGCAATCCTGGCCGTTCAACCAATCCACCATACCCTTTTCAATCGGTTGAACAACCACTACGGAACCGTTGAAATTGGTTTTTGCGTCCATGTTCCATACAATCCAGTCAATGAAGGCGCGCAAGAAATTGCCTTCGCCAAATTGGATAATCCGTTCCGGCATCACGCTTTTGGGAGCCGTCTGTTTGTTGAGTGCTTTTTTCATATTGACAAATTTTTAGTATTTTTGATTTATTTTGTGCAAAGTTAATGCTTTTTTTGGAGATGTCCAAATTTTTCTGTATCTTTGCGTAAAATTTGGCAAAAATTACACAAAATGGCTTTACAATGCGGTATTGTCGGGCTGCCCAATGTCGGCAAATCGACGCTTTTTAATTGTTTGTCTTCCGCCAAGGCGCAATCGGCGAACTTCCCTTTTTGTACGATTGAGCCCAATGTAGGGGTGATTACCGTGCCGGACGAGCGTCTGGTCAAACTCGGTGAGTTATGCAAGCCCGAGCGGGGCGTTATTCCTACCACGGTTGAGATTGTGGACATCGCCGGACTGGTCAAAGGTGCCAGCAAGGGGGAGGGTTTGGGAAACAAATTCCTTGCTAACATACGCGATTGCGATGCGGTCATTCATGTCCTGCGTTGTTTTGACGACGACAATGTGGTGCATGTGGACGGCTCGGTCAATCCTGTCCGCGATAAGGAGATTATTGAAGCCGAACTGCAACTCAAAGACTTGGAAACAATCGAATCCCGCATTCAAAAAACCGAGAAACAAGCCAAAGCGGGCGGCGACAAACAAGCCAAATTGGCGTTGGAAGTTATGCTCCGCTATCGTGATGCCCTCGCGCAGGGGCGCAACGCACGAACGGTTGAATTAATGAATAAGGAAGAGGAAACCGCAGCCAAAGAGATGTGCTTGCTAACCAACAAACCCGTTCTTTACGTCTGCAATGTGGACGAGGGGGCTGCTGTGAGCGGAAATAGTTATGTGGAGCAGGTGCGCGAAGCCGTCAAGGACGAGAACGCACAGGTCATCGTTGTGGCGGCCAAGATAGAGTCTGAAATAGCCGAATTGGAAAGTTACGAAGAACGGCAGATGTTCCTCGAAGAGATAGGTCTTAAGGAGTCGGGTGTCAATCGTCTTGTCAAGGCGGCATACGCGTTACTCAACCTGCGTACTTTCCTCACTGCCGGAAGCGACGAGGTGCGTGCGTGGACTTTCCGCGCCGGATGGAAAGCACCCCAATGCGCTGGTGTCATTCACACCGACTTTGAAAAAGGATTTATCCGTGCTGAAGTCATTAAATACGAAGATTTTGTTTCCTTGGGCGGTGAGTCGGCATGCCGTGCTGCCGGTAAATTAGGAATGGAAGGCAAGGACTATCTGGTACAGGACGGCGACATTATGCACTTCTTATTTAATGTATAATTCCCCCTGTTCTCATCGGAACCTTATCGGAACTTCATCGGAACCTTATCGGAACCTCATCGGAATCTTATCGGAACTTCATCGGAATCTCAAGCATACGATATAGGACTTTATGGCTCTTTCTGTTATACTGATACTCGTTGGTTTTGTTCTCCTCGTTTATGGGGCGGATTGGTTGGTTGACGGTGCTTCGGCTGTCGCCAAGCGATATGGTGTTAGCGATTTGGTCATCGGTTTGACGGTCGTGGCTTTCGGCACTTCTATGCCGGAGTTTATTGTCAGTACGATTGCCGCATTGGAGCATAATACGGAGATTGCCATCACCAATATACTTGGCAGTAACTCGCTCAATATATTTGTCATTTTGGGTTTGACAGCGCTTATTTATCCCGTTGCTTCACAACCGCAGAGCCGTAAGTTTGATATCCCTTGGAGTCTCCTCGCGGGTGTCTTGGTACTGTTGTTTGCCACCTACACGCGGCCGGTACACTTCCGTTGGGGCAATTTCGGTGCGTTCTCTTTCCAATTTGGTTTTATTTCCGGTATAGGTGGTGTTGTGCTGTTGCTCTGTTTCGGTATTTTCCTGTGGCATAGTTTTCATTTTGCCAAGGCAGGGTCGGAGCAAGAGGACACAGCAGCCCCTCCGATGGCTTTGTGGCGTGCATTATTGTTAGTCGTGGTCGGATTGGCGGGGTTGATTATTGGAGGAGAACTCATTGTGCGTTCTGCAACTTCTATCGCCAAGGCATTAGGGGTTGGTGATGCCATTATCGGCTTGACCGTTGTGGCACTAGGAACTTCCCTCCCCGAATTGGCAACTTCTTGTATGGCTGCGGCGAAGCATAACTGTGACTTGGCATTGGGAAATGTGATAGGCAGCAATATCTTCAATGTCTTTTTTATTCTCGGAACAGGTGCTTGTATCCACCCGTTGCCTATCTATCCGGGTTTGTGGTTGGATGCGGCTATGGTGACTTTGTCGTCATTGATGGTGATGGCGTTTGTTTATCTGACTCCTAATCATCGCATTGAGCGCTGGCATGGCCTCTTGTTGCTGCTCGTTTATGCCGCCTATCTTACTTACCGCCTTTGCACACTTTAACCCCACCTTGTGCATTTGAGGGGGAGGGTCGAGGAGAATTCAAAAAAGGGACCCAAACGGATCCCTTATTTTGGTCGAGAAGAGGCGACTCGAACGCCCGACCCCCACGTCCCGAACGTGGTGCGCTACCAACTGCGCTACTTCTCGATTTAATTAATACTACTTCTATACGCTTTTGGCGTTACTCCTACATGGGCTTTAAAAAAGCGGTTAAAAAACGCCATCGTTTCAAAACCCAGATTGATTGCTATCTCCTTGACCGGCGTGGGTGATATCTTTAACTGCGCCTTGGCATCTGTCAGGATGGCTTCGTCAATAATGTCTCCCGCTGTCTTGTTGCTCACTGATTTGATGGTGCTGCACAAATGCGGCAGTGTCAGATTCATCGCGTTTGCATATTGGGACACTTTATGCCACTCGTGGTAATGGTTGAACACCAACTTGGTATATATCTGATATATCTCTCTTCGGCGGTCTTTCGGCTGGATGGTATATTCTTCGTTTTCATGTGCAACCTGCGCGTAGGATAACTGCAACAGATTAAACACATGTACCATTTTTTCCGGCGACATGGCTGACGGTTGGCAATTAACTGCCTTTAACAGCAGTTGGTACAGCCCCTCTACAATCTCTACATGCGATTGTTCCAAATGGAGTACAGGGGTTTTCAACTGCAACGCCTCCAGTGACATGCGGTTAAAAAAGGTATTCTTTTCAAGGAACGATGATGAGAAAAGTATATAATAAACTAAAGCATCTTCCGAAAACTCGTGAATAAGCAGGAAACTGCCCGGTTCCAAAAGCAAAGCATCATGTTGGCAGAACTCGTATTGAGTAATGTTAATGGTCGCTTTAGCACTTCCTCTCACCATGAACGCATATACGCCGCACTTGATTTTACAAGGGAAACGCCCGTACTCGTTCATTATTTTTCCGCTGGCATCACCGATTAGATAATCAACCGGACAATCCAGCAAGGGAATGTTTTTGTCCTGTGTCATATTTTCTCAAAAGCGGGTGCAAAGATACAACTTTTTTGGTAATTGACCAAATAAAAATACACTTTTTTCACAAAAAAGCCGTTTTTATTTCACTAATTATTAGAAAAGGGTAGGGTTGTCTAGGTCCATTTGTTGAAGGATAGAACGAATAAGGGTCTCACGCACTAGTTTGGAGCGGTTGGAGATATGATACCGCTCGCAATATCGGTCTATGGCTCGCTGTTCGGCATCATTGAGCAGGATAGTTACTTTATTTGTGCGTGGCGCTTTCCTCATACTAAAAAACAAAAGCCAGTCGCAACCCCAACGAGACAAAACCCCTTCCTACCACCGCCGAATAAGGTTGTTCGTCTATAATTTCTGTTATTTCTGTCTGCGCCTGTTGGAAGCGTGCTCTGACACCCAATAACATCGCCGACGCTGTGCTATATTGATAGCACCAACTGATATCCGCTTGTGCCACCATGCCGCCCCATTGCGGCTTTTTTAGTGCAAAACCGTAGCCCAGTCCGGCACCTATCTCGGGTGCATGCTTACCGTCTGTAAGAGGAACGGAAACAACGGCCATGAGTGGTAAGAAATTATATAGTTGACCTGCACAGGCCGCTTGATAACCGACACTTCCGCCTACAAAAATGCGTTTATCACCTATGGCGCGTGTACCAATCTGTAAATCAACGCTACCGTACCCACCGTCATGCAAGGAAGGGACCCATAAAGCACCTCCTGAAAAATCAAGCCGCAGTGCCACAACTCCTTTTTCACCCGTTTCTTCTTCGCTCGTTGCAATCTCCTTTGCTGCGATGCTGTCCGCTTGAATGCTAACCACCTCTTCACGCGGAAACTGGAACCGCCGTCCTTCACTATCCTGTAGGAGAACGACTTGCTCGTTATTGAGCAAGACGGTCCCAATCACACTGCGTCCCGATTGCAGGAAAATCGTCTCTGCATGCAATGGAAGGGTAAGGAGACAGGAGAGGATGATGAAAAAAAGGTATTTCTTCATGTTGGCTTATTGGTTAAGGAGTTGGAAATCAATTTGGCGGAGGTCCAAATCGGCGCGGATAAGGCGCACGCGCACGGCATCGCCCAATGTGAAGCAACGTTTACTGCGCTTGGCGCAAAGACGGAAATTCTTCTCGTCCAACTCCATGAAATCATCTGAACAAATAGAACGGATAGGCACCAACCCTTCGCAGTGCGTATCATTGAGTCGGACAAATAGTCCGTATGGAGTCACATTAACAATGGAGGCATCGTAATCCTGTCCGAGTCGGTCCTGTAACCATAGAATCTGAAAGTCTTTCTGTGAATCGCGTTCTGCTAATACGGCATTCTGTTCGCAGGCACTGAGATGGTCGCATGCCTCCGATAAATCGTCACAAAGCACTACACCCCGCTCTCCCAAAAGATATTTGGCGACTAAGCGGTGGACAAGTATATCAGGATAGCGTCGGATAGGCGAAGTAAAATGGGTATAGAAATCAAACGCGAGTCCGTAATGTCCTATATTGACCGGTGAATAGACGGCTTTAGCCATAGCGCGGACAGTGAGCATATCAATAGTCTGTTGCGGGACATGGTTGCCGAAGCGTTTTTGGAAGCGGTGTAGGGCAGCCAACTTGTCCTTATCGGGTTTATCATGAACGCGCCAAAGTGTTTCTTTTCCAGTCTTGCCGAGCAGTGTGGCAATGGTGCGATTCGCGAGGAGCATGAATTCTTCGATGAGGTGGTGGGCTTCCGTAGGTGTTTGGAAATAGATGTCAGTGGGGTGCCCGTTCTTGTCTAAGGTGAAACGCATCTCCTCTTGCTCGATATCCAACGCGCCGTTATCCATGCGTTTGCGTCGTAACACGGAGGCGAGGAAATGGAGGGTGGTGAGAGCGTCCGAAAGGGGGTCGGCGTGATTGGGGTGTTGGAGAAGTACATGGGCCTGCTCGTATGTGAGTCGATAATTGCTGCGTATAACGGTGCGGCACACCTTTTCTTTAATCACGCGCGCACCGCGCGAGAGGGTAAAAACAACAGACAGACATAATTTGTCCTCTTCCGGGCGGAGGGAACATAAATCGTTGCATAACTGCTCGGGAAGCATAGGCAACACTCTGTCAACCAAATAAATGCTTGTACCGCGTTGGTACGCATCTTTGTCCACTTTGCTGCCGGAAGTAACATAGTGTGTTACATCGGCTATATGTACACCAACCTGATAATCACCATTCTCCAGATGTGCAAAACTGACGGCATCGTCAAAGTCCTTCGCATCGGCAGGGTCGATGGTAAAGGTGAGCGTATCACGCATATCTCGTCGTCGTAGTATTTCGGAATCGGAAATCACTTTCGGGTTGATTTGTGCTGCAAAATTACAAAATAATTTGCATATTTCAAAAAAAAACCGTACCTTTGCACGCTTTTTGAGCGTAATTTAAATTATTGAGACATGAGTAAAATTAAAGTCAGTAATGTAAACCAACCTAACTGGTTGGAAGTTACCGTTAGGGCTAATCTGCCTGAAAATTTGAAAAAACTGCAAGAAATCGCCTATAACCTGTGGTGGGTTTGGAATAGCGATGCCAAAAATATATTCCGTTACATTGATAACGACAAATGGCATGAGGCACAGTCTAACCCCATTCGTCTGCTGAACATCATCTCGTATGAACGGATGAAAGAGTTGAGCGAAGATACGGATTTTATGGCACAGTTGGACAAAACTTATGAGGATTTCCGTAACTACATGGATGCCCCAAAGAATCACAAAAAACCGTCGATTGCCTATTTCTCAATGGAATACGGCTTATCGCATATCTTGAAGATATATAGCGGCGGTTTGGGTATTTTAGCGGGTGACTATTTGAAAGAGGCATCCGATTGTAATGTGGATATGACGGCTATCGGTTTCTTGTACCGCTATGGTTACTTCACCCAAACATTGTCCCCCGAAGGACAACAAATTGCCAACTATGAGGCGCAGAACTTTAGTCAACTGCCTTTAACTCCCGTAGTGGACAAGGATGGGCAGCAGATGACAATTGAGGTGCCTTATCCTGACCGCGTGGTGTATGCTTACTTGTGGAAAGTGGCGGTAGGGCGGATCAACTTATACTTGTTGGATACAGATAACGAGATGAACTCGGAGTACGACCGCCAAATCACACACCAATTATATGGTGGTGATTGGGAGAACCGTATTAAACAGGAGATAATGCTCGGTATAGGTGGTGTGTTGGCGCTGAATAAATTGGGAATCAAGAAAGATGTGTACCACTGCAACGAGGGCCACGCCGCACTGATGGGCTTGCAACGCCTTATTGATTTGGTGGAAGGCGATGGCTTGAAGTTCCAAGAAGCATTGGAAATTGTGCGCGCCAGCGGACTATATACCTGTCATACGCCAGTTCCTGCCGGACACGACTATTTTGAAGAGGGCTTGTTCTATAAATACATTGGTTCGTATGCCGAGCGACTCGGTATAGATTGGAAGGATTTGATTGGCATGGGTCGTCAAAATCCGGAGGACAACAATGAGAAATTCTCAATGTCCGTATTTGCTCTCAACACTTGTCAGGAAGCCAATGGTGTGAGTTGGTTGCACGGCGAGGTGAGCAAGAAAATGTTCGCTCCCGTTTGGCGCGGTTATTATCCGGAAGAACTGCATGTTGGCTATGTGACCAACGGTGTACACATGCCGACATGGGCTGCCAGCGAGTGGAAAAATATCTACTTTAAGAATCTGCCGAAGAATTGGTGGAACGACCAATCCAACCCTGATATGTGGGCGCCGTTTGCTCAATTACCGGATGAGTTGATTTGGCAGACTCGTATGAAGTTGAAAATAAAACTGATTGACTATATCAAACAGAAATTCCAAGAGGACTGGATGAAAAGTCAGGGTGATCCTGCCCGCATTGTTCGCGCCTTGAACGAGATGAATCCGAATAACCTCATCATCGGTTTCGGTCGTCGCTTTGCTACTTACAAACGCGCCCACTTGCTGTTTACTGACTTGGAGCGGTTGGATAAGTTGGTTAATAATCCCAAATTCCCCGTCCAATTCTTGTTCACGGGTAAAGCGCATCCGGCAGATGGTGGCGGTCAGGGATTGATTAAACGCATTATCGAAATCAGTCGTATGCCTCAGTTCTTGGGCAAGATTATTTTCCTTGAGAATTACGATATGCGCCTTGCTAAACGCTTGGTTTCTGGTGTCGATATTTGGCTGAATACTCCGACTCGTCCTTTGGAAGCCAGTGGCACCTCCGGAGAGAAAGCCCAAATGAATGGTGTGCTCAATTTCTCTGTACTGGACGGTTGGTGGTACGAAGGTTATCGTAAAGGTGCCGGTTGGGCATTGACCGACAAACGCACCTATGAGAACCAAGCCCACCAGGACCAATTGGATGCCGCTACTATCTACACTATGTTGGAGAATGAAATAATCCCCATGTACTACGCCAAGAATGCCAAAGGTTTCAGCCCGGAATGGATAAAGACGATTAAGAACTCCATTACGCAAATCACGCCGTTCTACACAACCAAGCGTATGATGGACGACTATTTCGACCGTTTCTACAACAAACTTGCTAACAGGCATGCGCTGTTGTCTAAGAACAACTACGAGAAAGCCCGCGAAATAGCCGCTTGGAAAGAGAATATGGTCAACCACTGGAACGAAATAGAAGTGGTTAATCTAGAATTGCCCAATACGAATTATGAAGATGTACCCAATGTGGGCTGTTCGTATAAGGTAACTGTAGAGATTGATACGCACAACTTGCATGACAATGGGCTGGGTGTTGAGTTGGTCGTTCTGCGTACTTCAACCCACAATAATGACAAACTATATGAGGTTGTGCCGTTGAAGAATGTCAAGATAGAGGGTTCGCATATGTATTTTGAAACGGAGTATCGTCTGAATTACGCTGGCGGTATGAAATTTGGTCTGCGTATGTATCCTACTCACGAGCTGCTTCCTCATCGTATGGACTTTGCCTATGTTCGTTGGATTTAAACAACAGATACTATAAATAAGAAGGGCTTCCCATCGGAAGCCCTTCTTATTTATTCTGCAATTGAAAACGCAAAAAAAATGAGGATTAACCGAATGGTAATCCTCATTAGCGTTGAACGATGCTAAAATTATTCAGCAACTTCTTCAACAACGGCTTCTTCGATTACTTCAGCAGCGCTGTCAGCAACCTCTTCAATAGCCTCTTCCATGACTACCTCTTCTACGATGGGAGCTTCTTCTGCAGCAGCTTCCTCACTGGCAGCCTTGTTACCGCAACTCATAGCGCACAGAGCGATAGCGGCAAGGAACATCATTTTTTTCATAACCTAAAACTAGTTTTATTATGTTATTTATGTTCGTTCTCGGAGGGCAAACAGATAATAAAACATCTTTTGCCGCGAAAAACGGTGCAAATTTACAACGAATTTTGGAAATATGCAAAAAAAATTGTACTTTTGCATGAATTTTGTTGTTTTTTTTTGCAAAAAATGTGGAAAATATGAAGAAAAAGGACTCGAAATGGCAATTTATCGGCATAAATGTGCTGGTTGCGCTCGTTTTAATCATTATTGCGATAGTGGTAGTGGTCGTTTGGCTGAAAAAATATACGGACCACGGTCACGAAATAGAGGTGCCGCAAATAACAGGGCTATATCAGACTGAAGCCGAATACTTGTTGGGCAGTTCGGGCCTGCGACTGGAAGTGATTGATTCCACATTTTCTGATAAGGTGCCACTCGGTACTATTGTCGAGCAAAACCCGCCGGCCGAAGCACATGTGAAAGAAGGACGGTGTATTTATGTGGTCGTCAATGCCAATAGCGAGCGACAGGTCGTGTTACCGGAATTGCACGATGTTAGTTACCGTCAGGCGGAAAGTATCTTGCGCCAATTGGGATTGGAGATAGGAGAGACAGAATACGAACCCAGCGAATATAGGGATTTGATTTTAGATTTGCGGAACGGCGAGGAGTCGTTGGAAACGGGTGCCAAACTAAAGCGTGGTACGGTAATCACGCTTGTAGTTGGTCAGGGACAAGGTACCGAAATGGTGGAAGTACCGCCGGTCGTTGGGCTCAAACAGGTGGAAGCACGCAGTCTGTTGTTGGCGTCTCACTTGACGATGGGAAACGCCGAATATGACGAAGAACCGACAGAGGAAAACAGAGAGGAATATGTCGTTTATTTGCAGCAGCCCCAATCGGGTGCCATGCTATTGGAAGGCAGTGCGGTACAGGTAAAATTGTCGAAAGATAAGGAAAAATCCGTAACAGCGGACAATGTAGATGATGAAGAAAACTTTTTCTGAGGAGCAAGATAGCGAGGAATTGTTTGAACGCTTGCGGCTGGATGTAGATAAAGGACAGGAACCGTTGCGAATCGACAAGTATCTGTCGGAACATATGGCAGGCACGTCTCGCAATCGCATTCAGAATGCCGCCGATGCTGGACATATATGGGTGAACGGAAAACCCGTGGCGAATAACTATAAGGTGCATCCTAACGATGTCATTCAGGTTCTGTTAGACCATGAGCCACATGATTATACCATTGTCCCGGAGAATATACCTATAACGGTGGTTTACGAGGACAATGAGGTATTGGTTATCAATAAACCCGCCGGCTTGGTTGTGCATCCGGGGCATGGTAATTATGAGCACACGTTGTTAAATGCACTTGCCTACTATTTCGGTGATCAATTGGATATGAATAATCCAAATATCGGATTAGTGCATCGTATCGACAAAGATACCAGCGGTTTGTTATTGATTGCCAAAACGCCGGAAGCAAAGACGGATTTGGCTCTGCAGTTTTTTGAGCATACCACCGGGCGCACCTATAATGCATTGGTGTGGGGAACTTTTAAAGAAGATAGTGGAACAATAGATGGGGCGCTCGCGCGCGACACGCGTGATCGCACCTTATATAAGGTGTATGATATCGAGGAACATCCCGAAGCCAAACATGCTGTTACCCATTGGCAGGTTAAAGAGCGTTTCCCGTATGTAACGCTGATTGAATGCCGATTGGAAACGGGGCGCACTCACCAAATCAGGGTGCACATGAAAACAATTGGTCATCCGTTATTTGCCGATGAAAAATACGGAGGAATGGAGATACTGAAAGGACTGCCCACACAAAAATATCGCCAATATATTCAAAATTGTTTTGCCTTGTGCCCCCGTCAGGTGCTGCATGCCAAGACGCTGGCGTTTACCCACCCTCGTACCGGCGAGCGGCTGTTTTTTGATAGTGAGTGGCCGGAAGACATGAAGAATGTAATTGAAAAATGGAGAAACTATGAACCGAATACTCTGGGCTGACGATGAAATAGAATTACTGAAACCTTACATTATCTTTTTACAGGAAAAAGGATATGAGGTGATGACTGTCAATAACGGGCAAGACGCGATTGATAGTTGCCTTACGTATGTGCCGGATATCGTTTTTCTGGACGAGCAGATGCCCGGAATAAGTGGCATAGAGACTTTGCAGGAGATAAAAAATCGCTATCCCGAACTGCCGGTTGTGATGATTACCAAGAGCGAAGAAGAACAGATCATGGAGCAGGCAATTGGGCAACAAATAGCCGATTACCTTATTAAGCCGGTCCACCCCAACCAGATACTGATGTGCCTGAAAAAACATATTCACCGAAAAGAGATTGTGGAACAGGAAATCAACCGCTCTTATAGGGAGGAGTTTTCGGATATCTCATATATGATAGATACTGCCACAACACTGCCCGAGTTTATGGCGATACATCGCACACTTACCAAGTGGGATCTACAGTTGAGCGATGCGGATAGTTCGATGCGTGACATATTGTCCCAACAACGCAAACAGGCCAATGCCACGTTTGCCAAATTTATTACGCGAAATTATGAGAATTGGTTTCAAAACAATGAGCGGCCGTTGATGTCACCGGATTTATTTAAGCACAGTCTCTTTCCCATGTTAGACAATGGTGACAAGGTGTTTTTGGTGGTTATCGACAATTTCCGTTACGATTTATGGAAAGTTATCCAACCCTTACTTTCGGAGTTCTTTACTATTACGGACGAGAATATGTATACTTCTATCCTGCCGACAGCCACGCAATATGCCCGAAATGCCATTTTTTCGGGGTTGATGCCGATACAAATAAAGGATATGGTGCCGGATTTATGGGTAGATGAGGACGAAGAGGAGGGTAAGAACCTTAATGAGAAAGATTTGATACAAACCCAATTGGACCGCTTTCGCAAACATTACGACTTTTCGTATTTCAAAATCAACGAAAGCGATTTCTGCGAAAAAATAACCAAACAGTTCAAGCAACTGCGAACACCGCTGAATATAGTGGTTATTAATTTCATTGATATGTTATCCCACTCGCGTACCGATTCCAAAATGATGCGGGAACTGATGGCGGACGATGCGGCTTACCGCAGTTTGACCCTAAGTTGGTTCCGTCATTCGCCCACTTTGGCTTTATTCCGTCGCATTGCCCGCTTGGGCTACAAAGTGGTATTGACAACAGACCATGGCACTATTTTGACCGATACACCGGTGCAAATAATAGGCGATAAGAATACCAATACCAATTTGCGCTATAAAGTGGGCAAGTCGTTGAATTGTACAGACAAGAATATCTTTGAGATTACCCATCCGGAAAAGGTTGGGTTGCCGTGTCCGAATGTGTCGTCCAGTTATATGTTCTGTACGGGTGGTGATTTTTTTGCTTACCCCAATAATTTCAATTATTACGCTCAGTTTTATCGCGATACTTTCCAACACGGAGGCGTTTCGATGGAGGAGATGTTAATTCCGTTAATAACAATGGAACCCAAATGAAACATTTCTTTCGTGGTATAGCTATTGTGTTCTTGTTGGCGGTGCTGTGGGCTTTGTCGTGCCTCGTTTCACATCGGCTGAGAGATTTGTCTGAGTCCCCTGCAGAAGGTAATGCTACGTTGTCTGTACTAACCTATAACACACAACGGATGGGTAATTTCCGCAAGGTGGGGAATAACGAGGTCATTCGGTATTTGCAACAAGCGGATGCGGATGTCCTATGTCTACAAGAGGTGGAAGTATATAAAGACGGACACTATCTGACACTTCCCGAACTGCGTGATGCATTTACGGAGTATCCCTATACTTATTACGATTTTAAAGTATTTAATTCCCGCCGCCAATATGGTAATGTGGTCTTTTCTCGCTATCCGCTTGTCAATAAGCATACCATACGCTATGAGTCGCGAGGGAATATCACTTCTTGTTGCGATGTTGTAGTCCGTGAGGATACATTACGGCTGATGGTTAACCACTTAGAGTCTAATCGGCTGTCGTTCCATGAACAGCGCGACACACTTATCGAAAAAATGAAAATAGCACGCAAGATACGCTGGAAACAGGCTCTTCGTGTGAAAAAAGCCATGATTCAATCTCCCTATCCGGTGATAGTGGTTGGTGACTTTAATTCCCTACCGGTTGGCTTAACATACCAAATGCTTAAATTGGGAGTGCGGGATTGTTTCTTGGAAACCAGTCGGTGGCGGCTTGGCTTGACTTATGTGCACGACTTATGGGGTGCGCGAATAGATTATATTCTGTGTTCCTGCTGCTTGAAACCCTATCGGTGTATTGTGGATCAAGTATCTGCTTCTGACCACTTCCCCGTAATCGCCTCTATCGAATGGGTTCCTGGTAGTGGTAATCGCTAAAATCTTTTCCTTTTTTACTTTCGTTTTCGTCCCTGCGGATATGTGGAATTTGCAAACGGTCTTTATTGCGCCACCATAGCAGCAATAGCCATCCGAATAGCATTCCTCCCAGATGAGCGAAGTGGGCTACATTGTCAAAGGAGAAATCCGCCAACCCCGCAAATAATTCAATGGCAGCGTATATGTACACGAATGTGCGCGCGCGAATAGGAATAGGGATAAATAGAAGGAACATCGGCACATCTGGAAATAACCACCCGAAAGCGAACAGTATGCCGAATACGGCACCGCTGGCGCCTACTGTAACCGCAGGACCTGCCATCCCCGCCCAATGCCAAACAAGCAATTGAATTGCCGCTGCTCCCAAACCGCACACGGCATAGTATAGGCAGTATTTCCACTTTCCCCAGTTCTCTTCCAATACGGGACCGAACATCCACACGGCAAACATATTGCAGAACAAGTGTTCAAAATTTGCATGGGCGAACATATAGGTCAGCGGCTGCCAGAAATGGAAGTTTCCTGATTGTAGACTCCAAAGACCGAGTACTCCGTTCAAATATAGTCCTTGTCGTTGCAGTAAACTGCTCAACAACCAAACGATAGTGTTGGCAAGCAGCAGCCATTTGGTAATAGGCGGTAAATTTCTCATAGCGAGTGCAAAGGTACAAAAAAAATGCCAAATAACCATACACAAAAGGAATAAAAGGTGTATTTTTCGAAAAAAATGTAAAAAATGTGATTTTTTTTGTGTAAATTGTTGTAGGGTTGCAAAAAAAGTTGTATCTTTGCATTCGTAAGACAATAAAAATGGGGAACTCCCAGAATATATTTATTAATTTTAATACCTATTAGTATGAATAAAGCTGAACTCGTAGCTGCCGTTGCAGCTAAAGCTGAAATGTCGAAAGTTAATGCTGCTGCTGCTATCGACGGTGTTATTGACGCTATCATCGCTTCCTTGAAAAAGGGTGAGAATGTTCAATTGATTGGTTTTGGTACTTTCTCTGTTGTTAAGAAAGCTGCTCGCAAGGGTATCAACCCCGCTACTAAAGCCGTTATCAACATTCCTGCAAAGAAAGTTGTTAAATTCAAAGCTGGTGCCAAAATGGCTCTTTAATCAGCAATCTTTTTTCATAAAAGCGAGTTGCTCGACAGGGCAACTCGTTTTTTGTGAAACGACAATTTAGGTACAAAAAATTACGAATATGTTGAATATCATTTTGTGTGGCGCACCTGGTAGCGGTAAGGGTACGCAATCGGATTTTATTGTGGAGAAATACGGTCTGACGCACCTTTCAACAGGCGAAGTATTACGGGCCGAAATTAAGGCGGGTACACCGCTTGGTAAAGAAATAGATGCTGTTATTTCTCAAGGTCATTTAGTTTCGGATGACAAAATGATTGCCCTTCTGGAACACTTTTTGGACTCCCTGCCTGTTGATTGTAAAGGGGTCATCTTTGATGGTTTTCCCCGTACTGTGGCGCAGGCAGAGGCACTTGCCGCCATGTTGCAAAAACGCTGTTTGACCGCAACATTAATCGATTTGATGGTAGAAGAACAGTCCCTTATCGAGCGGATGATTAACCGTGGCAAAACAAGCGGTCGCGCAGATGACAATTTAGAAACTATCCAGCAGCGTCTGGCTGTTTTCCATGCCCAGACTGCACCTGTGGCAGACTACTATTTGGAACATCATAACTATTTTGCCGTGAACGGCAATAAATCTATGCAACAAGTGTTTGCGCAGATAGATACAATCCTGCAACTATTACAAAAATAAGATACTTTATGGCTGCCAATTTTATCGACTATGTCAAAATTTACTGCCGTTCCGGAAAGGGCGGTGCGGGTTGTATGCACCTGCACCGTGCCAAGTATGTCCCAAAAGGAGGACCGGACGGAGGTGATGGCGGGCGTGGCGGTCATATTATTTTAGAGGGAAACCGTAATCTTTGGACTTTGCTGCACCTCAAATATCAAAAGCATATTATTGCCACGGACGGCGGTCACGGAGGTCAAAGCCGCAGTTTCGGCAAGGACGGAGAGGATAAGATTATTCAGGTGCCCTGCGGTACGGTCGTTTATGACGGTGATACGGGAGAATGGCTGTGCGAAGTAAAGGCACACGGCGAACGGGTAACTTTATTGAAAGGAGGTCGTGGCGGACTTGGCAACTGGCATTTCCGTACGGCTACCAATCAGACCCCTCGTTATGCCCAACCCGGCGAACCCTGTCAGGAGAAGAACATCATCATGCAACTCAAAGTGCTGGCAGATGTGGGCTTGGTGGGCTTCCCCAATGCGGGTAAGTCAACCCTGTTGAGTGTGGTTAGTGCCGCAAAACCTGAAATAGCAGATTATCCTTTTACCACCCTGACCCCCAATTTGGGTATTGTGTCTTATCGGGATAACCGCTCTTTCTGTATGGCGGACATACCCGGTATTATTGAAGGTGCCAGCGAGGGCAAAGGACTCGGCTTGCGTTTCTTGCGGCATATTGAGCGCAATGCCGTGTTGCTATTCATGGTTCCCGCTACTACGGAAAAAATAGAGAAAGAATACAGCATTCTCCTGTCCGAATTGGAGAAATACAACCCCGAACTGCTTTCTAAAGCGCGTATCTTGGCTGTCAGCAAGTGTGACACATTGGACGAGGAAGGACTCAAGAAATTGTCCGCCAAGATGAAACGTTTGGAGAAAAAGTTGGGTGTGAAGATTATTTTGCTCAGTAGTTTGAGTAATCTTGGCGTTGATGAACTCAAAGACGCATTGTGGGACGAACTGCAAAAAGAACAGAACCAAATCATTGAAATTTCGCACGCGCCAATTGAGGTGGAGAACCGGGGGTTTGCCGACGGCGAACCGACGGCGAACAATGACATGGAAGAACAGTCAGGCACCATTTATTTGAACGAAGTGGAGGAAGATTGGGACCTCAGTAAATACCAAGGTATCGGTTGGGACACACAAGATTGACATATGATCGTTTCATTGAGTGGCGCGAAAAGCATATCAGCCAAAAGAATATTGTCCTTTTGCTCAGTTTTGTCGTTGGTATTTTGTCTGCGGTAGCGGCTATTGTCCTCAAAGAGTTTATTCATCTCATTAAATACCTTATCGCCAACCAATTGGCGTCTGAACATAGTCATATATGGTTCTTTATCGGGCCGATGGTGGGTATTGCCTTGGCGTCTCTTTTCGTGCATTATATTGTCAAAGACGACATCTCGCATGGTATTACTAAGATTTTGTATGCCCTCTCCCAGCGCAAGTCTATTATCAAACTGCATAACACATGGTCTTCGGTGGTTGGTTCGGCGCTGACTATCGGTTTTGGTGGTTCAGTAGGTGCTGAGGCGCCTATCGTGTTGACGGGGGCTGCTATCGGCAGTAATTTGGCAAAACTGCTCCGCTTAGACCAGAAGACAATGATGCTCATGATTGGCTGCGGCGCAGCGGGTGCTGTCGGAGGTATTTTTCAAGCGCCTATTGCGGGCTTTGTCTTTACATTGGAAGTATTGATGATGGACTTGACAATGACGAGTGTGGCTCCGCTCCTAATCTCATCTGTTACAGCGACGGTCATTTCGTTTCTCTATACCCACCAGACCTCTATGTTCCAACTGCTCCTCACTGAGCCGTTCTCCCTTTCCCGCATACCGTATTATTTAATTTTGGGTGTCCTTTGTGGCTTGGTATCGCTTTATTTCACGCGGGGCATGAATCGATTGGAGGGCTTTTTTAAGCGGCATATCCGTTCTATTGGGGTGAAAATCTTAGTGGGTGGCTCTATTTTGGGCGTACTTATTTACCTGTTCCCGCCTTTGTACGGCGAAGGATATGATATTATCCACGCCCTGTTGAATGGCGGAGCAGAAAGCACCATTGAGGATAGTCCTTTTGCCCTCTTGGGTTCGGCATCGTGGGTGCTGGTCGGCTATTTGGTTTTGGTGCTACTGATGAAGATTGTAGCGTCTGCAGCCACCAATGGAGGAGGCGGTGTAGGAGGTATATTCGCACCGAGTCTATTTATGGGTGCCGTCGTCGGTTTTGTGGCGGCGCGGTCGCTCAATATATTGGGACTATCTTTGCCGGAAAGTAATTTTGTTTTGGCTGGTATGTCGGGGCTCATGGCGGGTGTCATGCACGCCCCCCTGACAGGTATTTTCCTTATTGCCGAACTCACCGGCGGTTACCACCTCTTTATGCCACTTATGATAGTCAGCGTAGTGTCTTATTTGGTTATTTTGCTTTTTGAACCGCATAGTTTGTACGCTATGCGTTTGGCGCAAAAAGGCGAACTGCTGACTCATAACAAAGACCGTTCTGTGCTGACCCTCATGCGCTTGGAGCAAGTGTTGGAAACCGATTTGATTACGTTATCTCCCCAAATGACTTTGGGCGAACTGATCAAGGTCATTGCCGGTAGCAAGCGCAATATCTTCCCCGTCTTGGATAATTACGGTCGGCTAAAAGGGGTGCTGCTGTTGGACGAAATACGCAATATCATGTTCCAGCGGCGGTTATACGACCGTTTTACGGTGGGTGATTTGCTCACCTCGCCCGCTGCCCTTTTGACGGCAGATATGGCAATGGAAAAAGTGATGGAGGTCTTTGAAGATACGGGTGCGTGGAATCTGCCCGTAGTGGATGAAAATAAAAAATATCTCGGAATGGTGAGCAAATCCAAGATATTCAATTCTTATCGCGAAGTGCTGGTCAAATTGTCCGACGAGTAACTTTTTCTGCTTAATCCTGTTGCAAGTGCTGCTGCATATCAGTCAGTTGCTTTTCGCATTGGTCCAATAACTCTTTTACCAATGCGGCTTTCTCTTTATACACCTCCATGGAAAGGGCTTCCGCCTGTTCCAGTTCTTTTACGATGGCTTCTGCTTTTTGTATGTTTTCGTCGTAACTCATCACGAATCATTAAGCATTAATCAATCATTTACTTACCCTTCCCGTCTAAGATAACACGGAATGTGCGGAGTAGTATCTTGATGTCCAATGTTAAGGACATATTTTCCATGTATGCGATATCATATTTCAGCCGTTCAATCATTTTGTCCATCGTGTCTGTGTAGCCCACTTTGATAGGCCCCCAACTGGTCAGTCCGGGTTTGATTTTATAGATAAGGCAGTAATAGGGTGCCTGTTGTTCTATTTGGCGGATAAAATAGGCACGTTCGGGACGCGGACCGACTAATGACATATCGCCGCGGATAATGTTCCAAAATTGGGGCAATTCGTCCAAACGGTATTTGCGGAGAAAATGCCCGACGGGTGTAATGCGCGGGTCGTTTTCGCTCGCCAATTGTGGAATACCATCTTCGGCACTGTCTTCCATTGTTCTGAATTTAAGGATGGTGAACGGCAAACCATGTAACCCGATTCGCTCCTGACGGTAAATAATAGGTCCTTTTGAACTGCATTTGACGGTCAGTGCCAAGGCGATATACAACGGGGACAGAACGACCATCATCGTGGTAGATAGCACTATATCGGCAGCCCGCTTGATGCATAACTCGGCGTCCGACATGTGCTGTTCGGTGACGCAGATATACGGATTGTCGTTCAACTCGCCTATATGTGCGGCTCCTGTTACGATATCCAGTAGGCGCGGGGTCACATATATCTCTTTGCCGGTCGGGTATAGGCGGGCAATTTGTTCGTATAAATCTTCCTCTCCCTTAAAGTGGTCTATTCGTACATATTCCGCTTCTTCGTGTTTGCTGCGGGAGAGGGTGGTAATAATCAGACGCGGCACATAGCATAATAGCCATTGCAGACCGAATAGCACCGCCAACGACCACAGGTAGCGGTTATAGTGCGCCACGGGGTCGTCTATCACGATAAAGAAAAACGCTGTCAGAGCGATGATAGCGGAACTGATTATGGTGGTCCGCAATTCCTGTCCGTAGCGTTTGTGGAACGGACGCAGGTAATAACCGCTCAAGTAATACACGCACAGACATCCGATAGGGTACAGCACCAGTGGTCGCCAAAAACTGAATGCAGGTATCAGAATAGAGTCCACTCCGAATACCTTGCCTTCGTAGATGAGCCATCGGAATAGTAAAAAACACAACCACACCGCTACAGCGCTCAAAGCGTCCGTAACGATATAAATCAATTGTTTTTTGCGGTAAGCGGTCATTTGCGTATTATTTCTATTTCGTCATGTACTCCCACTTTGATGATACAACTGGGCTTTTTCTCTGTGGTGTCGTTTCTGCGGTAGCGGCAAATATAGTCCACACCGTTTTTTATCTCCTCGCTTATTTGTTTAAAGTTCTTGGCGGTTGCTTCGCCACTTATGTTGGCGCTGGTCGATACAACGGGGTGGCGCAACTGTTCGCACAATGCTTTGCTGAACGGCTCGTCCGTCAGGCGAATACCGATACTGCCGTCTTCTGCAATCAGATTGGCAGCCACATTGCGGGCGTTGGGGTAGATGATAGTGGTCGGGCGTTGCTCCCAACCCTCTTCGGGCGCAGTGGCTTCTATCAGTTGCCAAGCCGCATCCGGCACATCTACATAACCTTGCAATTTGCCCGCGCCGTCCAATAAACATAGCATCGACTTGCTATCTTCGCGTCGTTTAAGGGCGTATATTTTGCGAACGGCATCTGCGTTGGTGGCATCGCACCCTATACCCCACACGGTGTCAGTAGGATAGAGGATAATACCTCCTTCTCGCATTACCCGTACCGCCTCGCGCAAATCGTCTTTTTCGTATCGCTCGTTCATGGTGCAAAGGTACTATTTTTTTTTCAATTAAGCAAATAATCGGCAAAAATTTGCATATTTGCAAAAAAAATATTACCTTTGCAGTCCGAAAGTTTCGGCTGATACGAATTTTAACGCAATCAATAATATGAAAGACTTAGGAATTATTTTGGTATTGCTCGGTGTGCTGATGCTCGTTCTTTACTTCGCAGTTATCCCGTCTAACTGGCTGTTAGTCATTAGTTTGGTGCTGGAAGTGGCAGGCATTTTGGGGTATATTTTTCTCAATCGACGCTGCAATAAGTGATTATTGCGTTGGAGAATATTCAGTTTACCGCTTACCACGGCGTATTGGCTGAAGAACGAAAGGAAGGGAATACTTTCCTCGTTTCCGTCCGCTTGGCTGTGCCCGAAACGGCAGGCGTGCAAACCGACCGAATAGAAGATACGGCGGACTATCGCCCGATCTACCAAATAATAGCCGCCGAAATGGCACAACCCTCCAACTTGTTGGAGCATGTAGTGGGGCGCATACATAACGCCTTGAAGAAGCAGTATCCGCAGGCACGGGTGGAGGTGACGGTGAAGAAGAAAAACCCGCCCGTAGGTGCCCCCGTTGAGTGGGCAAGTGTTACAATACAATAAAGAGTTATGGCAGAGTTTAACGATGCAATCAAATATCATTTGACAGGTATGTACCAAGACTGGTTCTTGGACTATGCCTCCTATGTTATTTTGGACCGCTCTGTTCCCGCCATTGAGGACGGACTCAAACCCGTTCAGCGCCGTATCTTGCACGCCATGAAGTGTGTGGACGACGGCAAGATGAACAAGGTGGCGAATATCGTCGGGCAGACGATGCAGTACCACCCGCATGGTGATGCCAGCATAGGTGATGCCCTTGTCCAATTAGGGCAGAAAGACCTGCTGATTGATTGCCAAGGTAACTGGGGCAATATACTCACCGGTGACGGTGCCGCTGCACCGCGTTATATAGAAGCCCGCCTTTCGGAATTTGCTCTTGAAACGGTCTTTAATGCCAAAACGACCCACTGGATGCTGTCTTACGACGGGCGCAAGAAAGAACCTATCCACTTGCCGGTCAAATTTCCGTTGCTGCTGGCGCAAGGCGTGGAAGGTATAGCCGTCGGACTTAACTCCAAAATACTCCCTCATAACTTCAACGAACTATGTGAAGCATCGCTGCATTACTTGCGTGGCGAGGAGTTTCAGTTATACCCCGATTTCCCGACAGGCGGCGAAATAGATGTCAGCAAATACAACGACGGCGAGCGAGGGGGCACTATTCGTATTCGCGCCAAGATACAAAAAGCGGACGACAACAAGACACTTATTATCTCTGAGATACCCTTTGGTACTACGACCACGAAGATTATTGAGACTATTCTGCGTGCGAATCAGAAAGGCAAGATAAAAGTGAAGAAAGTGGACGACTTCACCGCTGAGGAGGCGCGTATTGTTGTGCAACTGGCTCCCGGCTCGTCTTCGGACAAGACCATAGATGCCCTGTTTGCTTTTACCGATTGCGAGGTCAATATATCGCCTAACTGTTGTGTTATTCAGGACAAGAAACCTATCTTTACCAATGTGGGCAACCTGTTGCGACTATCCACGGACAACACCAAGGCGCTGCTCAAATGGGAACTGGAAATCGAAAAAGGCGAGTTGGAGGAGCAGTATTTCTATACTTCGCTGGAAAAGATATTCATTGAGAACCGCATCTATAAGGAGGAGGGCTATGAAACAGCTCCCGATAAGGATAAACTGATTGGCTTTGTGGACAAGGCCCTTGACCCTTGGAAAGCCCAACTTATTCGCGAGGTGCGCCGCGAGGATATTGAGAAACTGTTTGAAATCAGAATGATCCGCATCACTAAGTTCGACAGCAAGAAGGCGGACGAATTGATGAAAGACCTTGACAAGAAAATCAAGGCGTGCGTCAAACACCTCAACCACCTGACCGAATACACTATTGAGTGGTTTGAGCATTTGCAGAAGAAATACGGTAGCCGCTATCCCCGTCGTACCGAGGTGCGTAACTTCGCCAATGTGAATGTCAAAGCCGTGGTGGAAGCTAACGAGAAATTATATATCAACCGCGCGGAGGGCTTTATCGGTACGGGACTCAAAAAGGACGAGTTCCTGTGCAACTGCTCGGATTTGGACGATGTGATTATCTTCCACAAGGACGGTAAATACAAGATTGTTCACGTGGCGGATAAACTGTTTGTCGGTACGGACATTATCCATATTGATATCTTCCGCAAGAACGATACGCGCACCATCTATAATGTGGTCTACCGTGACGGCAAAGGCGGTGTGTATTTCATGAAGCGCTTCAACGTTACCGGTGTAACGCGCGATAAGGAGTATGACCTGACAATGGGCAAACCCGGTAGTAAGGTGGTTTATTTCACTGCCAACCCCAACGGCGAAGCCGAAGTGATAAA
>JAZUGJ010000167.1:0-19847 GCA_045641145.1 Paludibacteraceae bacterium | reverse complement strand
TATTCGGCATTCAGCAGGTCAGCAAACGCAAACGCCGTAACCACCTCAATGGCAGCCGAACTGCTCAAACCGGCACCGGCAGGGACATTGCCCCAGAAGAGCATGTCATAGCCATGACGGAACTGAAAACCGCGTTTGATGAATTGGGCGATACAGCCCATCGGATAGTTCGCCCAATTATTGTTGGGCAGGGGCTTATTCATTTGGTCCAGAGTCAATACCACCTCGCCCGGGACATTCAGTGAGCGGAAGCGCATTTGTTTAGTCTCATTGGGAGCCATCAGCAAGTAAGTGCCGAAACTCAACGCACAAGGGAACACATAACCTCCGTTATAGTCGGTATGTTCGCCTATCAGATTAACACGACCGGGGGCAAAATATATTTGCTCTGCCTGTTTCAAATACGCCTCAATAAAGGCCTGTTTCAATTCTTTCAGTTCCATAATATTTGATTTATTAATATAAGATTATTGCCATTTTATTTGGTTGATTAAAGACACGAAATAGTCGTTGGACCATATTTCTAATTCTCTCTTATCCATAATGAACGGGAGTACGTCTGTCTTAACATCCTCTATGTTGGTATTTTGCAACTTATCATGTAATAATGTTGCAAAGTCATCAAACATCATATCTTCCCCTGTGAACTCCAAGATACGGTCGTGCAAATGCTGCCAATTCAAAGGAATACGATGACGTACATACCATTCAAAGTCGTACCAGTCACGCCCCTTTACACGTGTCTTCCACTGACGGAATGTGAGTGCGTGCACCTTTCCTGCAAATAAATACGGCAAAGACAAACATTGTGCATAAAAAGAGAACGGCAGTAACATAGGCAACTGTTCTGTTTCAAAGCCAAGTGGCGGATTGGTATCTACTTCTATTTTTATTTTTAATATTTTCTCTGTTTGGAATCTCAAATTATATACATCTGTATTATCCTTTAAGAATGCCGATTCTACTCTTCCAAAATTTACCTTGTCTTTCTTCTTGATTTCCACTTCACGCCCCAATGCCTTAGCTTCAGCCACTATATACGGAAAATAATCCTCAAAACGGAAATTAGGGTTCTTACGAACCAACGTAAAATCCATGTCTTCCGAATATCGACCAAGTCCATGGAATAACCGTAAACAAGTACCACCGTAGAAAGCGGCTTCCTTAAAGAAACCACCCCTATACAGACCAGCTAAAGCAACTTGTTGCATTGTTTCATATAAGGCATTTCTTTCACCTAATTCATCCTTCGCCTTATGCTCATTCAGCATTAACTCAAAAATATCATTCATGACTCAACCATTTAATTAGCGTTCTTATTGCCACCGGCTTAGTTGATACCGCTGCAATTTCCCGTAATAAATCAATATTAAAATTATCCAACTCGTCCATATCAAAACGAATATCTTCCTCCAAGTATGTTCTCATATCCTTCATATACCGCAATGAGAGATGCGGGGTAGTTGCCATAAGGTCACATAATGCTTTTTCCTTTGTAGCCATTAAGAAAGATATATCCTCCGTTTTTTGCATAGTAATTCCCAAGCGCATATATTCAGGTGTTACGTGACGATACGTAAAGCGACCAATAGGTGTTTGATATTCGCATGAAGAATGAATAGTCATCGACTGAACCATATAGACCCCCTCAGGCGTCAAACCATAATAACGTAACGCTGTCAGCATGGACACATACGAAGGTCCATTTAGATGATTAGCTACCAAATAAGTAGCCAACGGTTTCTCCATATCTGCCTGACTACGCACATATAGTCCTTGCTTAAGACGAATTATTCGTCCTGTCATTTCCAATCTACGTGCTTTTTCCTTAATATCCGAGATATGAGGATACAACGTAGCCAGTTCTGCCAAACCAAATGGAACGCGTCCTATTTTATCTAAAGGTGTCTGCATAAAAGGTTACATTTCACTAAATTTTCACAAGCAAAGCGACAAAAAATCGGCTTACTTATTAGAATTCAACTGCAAAGGTATAGTTTTTTTTGCATATTTGCAAATAAAAGTGCAAAAAAGTTTATACAAAAGAGACTGCCTAACTTGGCTTGTTAGGCAGTCTCAAAAAACTTAAATGTACTATAACAATTACTTATCAGCTTTAACCAAAGCTTCAGTACCATTTGAAACAAGTTCAAGCGTGCCGCCTTCTGTGATAGTGAAATCACCGCTATCACCAGATTGAGAACCTGCATTATTGTTAATAATCAGTCTGTAAGCTTTACCCTTAATGATTTTCACATTGAAAGTAGCGATATTACCAGAAACAGAAGCAGCTTCCAAACCCGGCCAAGCTTTCTCGCTCAAATTAGGAAGAGTTTCTCCCTCTACCCAACCATACAGATAATACGTGCCAGTAACAGCGGAAGTAGTTACATCAACCTTAATAGTTGATTCTATCCAGTCATACGTTTTTTGTTCAGGGTCCTTACCTTTAGAGAACTCTGCCTTCATAGAAGTCATCTTCTCACCGTTCCATTCTACAGTCATCTTGATGTTGTAAGCACCTGTTGGTATTACATAATTATCTGTACCAGTGCTGGAAACCCCCACTATAGTAACTTCAGAGTTATTTACACCCAACCACGCACCATTGTAACGAAGTTTGAACTCACCGTCAATATAAAGATCAGTTACGTTATATACATAAGTTCCAGCAAGGGTCTCTTGATCTTTAACAGATGTAGCGGCTTTATCGAAAACTGCTAAAGCGCAACCTTCAGGATCAGCCCAAGATGCAACAGCAGAACCGTCTTGATTCTTCAAACCGCCACCGGATACACCGGCAATGAATGTTGCAGGATCCGGAACAGGTAATTTATCACACATATTCATGCTGAATGTGAAACTCTTTGCCATAGGACCGCCTTTGAGTTCCCAAGTCAAAGTAATCTTGTCATAGATACCACGTTTGTATGGGATATTTTTACCGCCTGCAAGCAGTTCGGTGTAAATTCCTCCATCTTCTGCAGCGTCTGTACCAATGCTGTTCTCAGCTTTTACTTGTCCAGCCATATCCAAGTTGAACTTCCAACAATTGCTGTGAGCAAATTTGAAAGCACCAGCTGTTTCGAATGTATCTCTTCCGTTAGCAGGAATATACTCATAAACAACTTTAGTGGCAGATTCTTCTTTCAGAGTCATTTCTGTAAAGCCCCAAGCGTTCATATCACCACGGAAGCCCCATTTACAAGGAATGACAGCAATCATAGCGCCACCCATACTGGTCAAATCTCCTGCTTCATTCAAATCGAGAATGATGTGATACAATCCACTTTCCGGCACTTTCATTTTCATGTTTTGAGCCAAAAGGCCTTTGTACTGACGAACTTCAATCTGATCATTATCAGAGATTGCCAAAGTGTCTTTTAAGTCAGCGCCATAAACGACATCCGTTTTCCCTTCTTTATGAAGAACGAGTTGGAAGTCCTTGTCTTTAAGCAGATACACATACTTCTCGTACATTCCGGCGCGTTTCGATTTGTCCACCTCATTGGTACCTGCACCCATAAGACCGACATTGAGGTTAGAAGCGGTAATACTCTCTACCGCAGTAGCTTCACCAACGCAATAGAAACCATCTTCAATAACATTATCAAGATCACCGTTCCCTTTTCCGTTGTCTTTACAACTTGTAAGAATCATGCCAATCATGGCAAGACCACACATTAGATAACATAATTTTTTCATGATGTTGTTTGTTTATAGATTTATAATATTTGTTTAAGCTGCCCTCATGGCAGTATGTTATTAATATCCTCTATTTTGCGTCCATATAGGTTGCCCATGTTCATCACGTTCACACTTTTCCAAAATAGAATAAGGAATCGGGAACCAGCGACGGGCTTTATCCGTATTGCCACCATTCTTGACATATTGTATTGACTCGAACTGGCCAAAACGGATTAAATCACGACGGCGCATATTTTCCCACGCAAATTCACGTCCACGTTCATCACAGATTTGCTTTAAATCCCATGAAGCAGGATCTCCATAAGCGGACTTATACATTTCTACGCGCTCCGCATCCGTCTTACTATTGTTAGCGAATGCACGAGCCATAATGGTAGCAAATGCGGCATCGCCCAGGTGGGAAGTTCCTGTTCCGCCACGTTTAATAGCTTCCTCATTCAGCCAATAGACATCTGTCAAACGAAATAGTACGAAATCATTCTCGCAGAACTTATATGTTCCCGCTTTATCTATTTCGTATTTGAACATACGAGCACCGTCGTTCCAAGTAGCCTCATCCAATGACTTGATTTCCGGTACGATACAAGCCGCAGTTTGGTTTTCATCTCGAAGAGTATCCTTACCCGCAGCATCGAAAACCGGACCGACAAACCAACCCCAATGATATTGGTTATTAGTACCCTTCCCCTCATTGCCTGCACCGCGCACATCTTCCTCGTTATAAAGTTTCATAAAGTCAGGACGTGCACAGAAACCATTCCACGGTTTCTCAATTAAGCCCCACGTAGTCTGATGGCAATAATGAAGCGTGAGCATGGTAATGCGCAGTTTGTTAGCCATATTACCTGCATAATCACGATAGTCAAAGTTTGCACGTCCGTCTTCAACAATAACAAAGATATTTTCTCTGCTATCCTGGTTTTTAATAGTAAAGTTTGTAAAATAATTCGGTTCAATGGAATAATTACCCGCACTACCATTTATTACCTGTTCACAACAATAAGCAGCACGAGTATAGAAATCATTATTATCCGTGAAATTAAGTTTTAATTCCTCTAATAATTTTTGTGCTTCTTTATTGTTGTTTAAAGCATTGATGAACGCATTCGGATCATCCATATTGATAGAATTGTTGTACGAAGGGGCATTCAGGTATAAATGCGCCAAAAGTGTATAGGCAAATGCCTTCGAGCAACGTCCATAATATGCTTCGCGAGATTTATCAATGCCTATAGCCGGAAGGTATTCCACATTCTTCTCCAAACTATAAACGAGATGCGCCCAAACTAATTCAGGTTCCATAAGAGGGGTAGCCGTAGTTACACTATAATCTTCTACATACGGAATACGTCCAAAGCAATCGTAGAGCATAAAATAATAATACGAACGCAAGCAATTCAATTCTGCCACATAAAGATTGTAGTTGTCTTCAGACATTACATCTTTATTCGAGTCCAACATTGCAATCAATCGGTTACATAGGATTGCACCCGAAATGGTAGTGTTCCAAATATTTTTGAAAGCATCACCAAAAGCATTCCAGTTGTGTGTATTCAAGTTACGCCAATAGCCCGCATCTGACCAGTGTGAACCAGGCATACGGACAGGGCAAACGCCCTCGTCAGTCGTCAAGAGGTTGACGCCCCAATATCCCCAATGGTCATGAAGCCATTTTACGTCCGCATACGCTTGTCCTACCATCATTACAATGGTCGATTCATCTTGAGTCATCTCTTCTACGGTTGGGTTACCATAATTAACCTCTTCAAGCATATCACGACAAGAAGAAACCCCGATGGAGAACATTACACTAAGCAATATAACATAGATGTTAGTAACTTTTTTCATAACTAAGTCCTTTCTCATAATAATTAGAACAAATTCAAATTAACACCAATCATGCAACTCGCTGTACGTGGATAGAAATTGGTATAGTCAATACCGGCACTCCAAACCGAAGTCGTGTTCACTTCCGGATCTTGTCCACTATATTTAGTGATGGTAAATAAGTTCTGTGCAGTAGCGTATAGGCGCAGAGACTGTGCGTACTTATTTTCTTTGAAGCGGAAAGTATAACCCACCGTAATATTGTCCAATTTCAAATAAGAGCCATCTTCCAAGAAATAATCAGAGAAGTTTGCCTTCGTTGAGGATTTAATACCTTGTTTCAAGAAATTGTCGCCATCGTGTTGGATGTCGTACATAAACACATTGGAAGAAATAGACGATTGAGGACTATATGCCCAACGAGTAACATTCAAAATCTTGTTGCCAATGACACCACGCACAAAAATGGTAATATCCAAATCTTTCCAACGAATTGTATTATTCCAGCCATAGGTCAAGTCCGGTTGAGCAGAACCAATCACCTGGCGGTCACTTTCACTTGGATCAGATGTATAACCACCTGTCGGTGTACGATACATCCATGTTCCGTCGCTCTTAAATCCTTCAAAATGATAGCCATAGAAAGCACCTATAGACTCGCCTTCCACTAGGATTTGAGTGTTTGTATTTTGAATACCATTTTCTCCAACACCGCCGGAAGTGGTTTGTGTATAGTTGAAGCCCTTAGACGGGTCAGAGAGTTTCAGAATTTTACAGTGGTTATATGCCATCGTCCAAGTAGATGTCCACTGCCAGTTTTTGGTTCTTACAGGAACACCGGATATGGCAATTTCAACACCCGTACTACGCATTTGTCCGGCATTGGCTAACAATGTCGGATATTGATATGGCGGAGTTGGAACTTCATAATCCCACAACAAGTCTTTAGTATCACGGATATAGCCATCAATACTACCATATAAGCGGCTATCCAGGAAAGAATAATCTAAACCAATGTTATACTCAAATTTCTTTTCCCAACGTAAATCGGGATTCACATTTTGTGCAATTCCGTATGTATAAATCCACTGATTATCATACCAGAATGTACCGCTATTGGATAACAATTCGATAGATTTCAAATCCGAGCCGAGGTTATTACCCGTTACACCAAAACCAAAACGGAGTTTCATTTCTTGGCACCAATCTTGATCTTTCATGAAATCCTCACCTGCGATACGCCAACCTGCGCTGACAGCAGGGAAATAGCCCCAACGGTTGTTTTTACCAAAACGAGAAGACCCCTCTGCACGAATGGACGCAGATAGCAGGTATTTTTCCTTGTAGTTATAGTTCAAACGCAAGAAAGCGGCTGCTAAAGAGTTAGAATTTCGGTATGAGCCAATGTTCATTTCTGATTTGTCAGCAGCACCATTCCCCATTTGATAATACTTCATCGATTCAGTCGGGTAACCTCCGTTTTCCATAGAAGAGCCATCATAGAAGAAATTTTGATATGAGAAACCCGCAACACCTACTAGAGTGTGAGCATTGTTCCAAGTATGAGCATAGTCAATTGTCGCCTCATACAACTGATTAAAATTCATTGAGTTCTTGCGGCCTGACTTATTAGAACCCTCTACATCGGTATTAATTACCCCATTGTTCCAATAGTCACGGTTATCCCCTTCTTCTATCGCAGCAAATCCGCTAATTTTTAATCCTTCAACGGCCTTGACATTTACAGAGGCCTTGATACTTCCGCGGAAATAATTACCATCTTGATAACTTTCCTTATTATTCATACATTCTACCGGGTTTGATTGACCGGTTCCAGACGGTTTAAAATACCCAGAAGGAGTAGATTTGTCATAAATAGGATATGTTGGATTCATTGTGGCTGCTTGTTTAAAGTCACCACAAAAATAGTCATTACGATAGTGCATATACGAGAAGTCATATTGCAAATCCAACCAACCATTTAATGCTTTTTGCTGAGCAGCAAGCTTAGCATTGATTTCACCACGATTATTATTCTTAGCGATACCCTCGGCATTCTTATAATTTACCGATGCACGGTAGTTAAACTTTTTATGCGAGCCGGTAACCGCTAAGGTATGACTGTGGGTAACCGCAGCAGTTCGCATCATCTGGGACATCCAATCTACCGAATTAACATTTCCGTTGACATCTTTATACAGAGTAGGTTTAACCTTCCCACCAGTCAGGTTATCAAGATTTATAAATTGATCCGCAGAAGCCATACCAGTCTTTGAATTGTTCCAACCTACAGATACATAACCGGAATATTCTACATTTGTCTTCGGTTGATCAGAGAATCCATCACCACGTTTGGTAGTAATCAAGATGACACCATTGGTACCACGCGTACCATAGATAGCGGCAGCCGAACCATCTTTCAATACATCCATAGAAGCAATCTCATCGGGAGCGATATTGTCGATGCTTGACACAGGAACTCCATCTACAATATAAAGAGGAGCAGTACCCGCACCTTTATCCAATGTTGAGAAACCACGAATCTGGATAGCATATCCGCCTTGGGTTGGGTCGGCAGTTGTATTCGTAATATTAAGACCTGCCACTTTACCTTGCAGCAATCCCATAGGACTGGACTTGGCACCGGCATTAAAATCTTCTGCCTTGATACTTGCTACCGAGCCGGTCACTTCTTTCTTTTTCTGTGAGCCATAACCGATGGCAACAACTTCGTTGAGTTGGACTGTTTCTTCCTTCAAACGAACAATCATCCCCTTTTTGGCAGCCACCGTCTGAGTAACAAAACCGATGTAACTAATTTGTACCTGCGTACCTTCAGCCACATTCAGTTCAAAGATACCGTCAAAGTCAGTCACCGTACCATTGGTAGTACCTACGGCCACCACGCTGGCACCGATGGCAGGTTCGCCACTGGCATCCTCCAAAACAGTACCTTTGATTTGCGCCTGCAACGCCACACACGATGCTAACGCAAACAACATAAGTAAAACGTGTTTTTGTTTCATAATGATAGTAAAATTGTTAATTTTGTGTTATTTTGATAGTTTATATTTCATTTTTACCGTTCGCTCACCCTTCGCTCATCGTTCGTTTGCTCTTCGTTCACCCTCATAGTAGCAAAAAGAAAGCGAAAGCCGTAAAAGGTAAACGAAATGTTATTTCTCTTTTACCAGCACCACACTCAATGCGCCTAAAAGCAACAACACACCGGCAACCACTAACATGCCTGCCTGCACGCCTACACACACATAGTTAAGGAGTACACCTCCAAGTAACGCCGCCACAATCTGCGGAAGACATATCGTACAGTTGAAGAGTCCGAGGTAATACCCCATGTTTTCACCCTTCAGCGAATTGGTCAAAATAGTAAACGGCAACGCCAACATGGCTGCCCATGCAGCACCCACCAATGCGTAACTGATAAACAGCACAAACTGGTTATGCACAAAGAATATGGAAATAAATCCGACAGCCCCCACAATAAGAGAGGCGGCATACGCGCCCTTATTACCGCACCATTTTTCCAGTACCGGCAACACCACTGCCCACAAGAGGGAGCCAACCGCCTGAATGCAGAACACAACGCCCACCCAGTTACCGGCATTCTGGAACGCTTCGGCAGCCGTTGAGACACCGTCCCAGTCAAAGCACAGGGTAGCAATCGCACCGTTGCTGTATGTCCACATATACATAAACGCCGACCAGCAGAAGAACTGTACCAAACCAACTGTCCAGAAAGTCTTAGGGGCATCTATCAGCAAGCGAACAAAACCCGGTTCCTCTTTCTCGCCGGATTTTTCGGATTGACCGGCATTCCCGGACAAGCCATGAAAAGCCGCATACTCCTCAGGATTCATCTCCTTAACCGTGCAGAAAGTGTAAAGCACACAAAGAATGAGAATGGCAGCCCCTACATAAAAACTCCATTTTACACTATCGGGGATAACGCCTTCGGCAGCCGTATTGGCAATACCTATCCACGTGAAGAAGATGGGGAATATATAGCCACAGATGGAGCCCGCATTACACAGGGCAGACTGAATAGCATACGCCGTTCCTTTTTGCTTCTCATTCACCATATCACCCACCATCATCTTGAAGGGTTGCATGGCGATATTAATGCTGGTATCCAAGAACATGAGCGAGAACAAGCCGAACCACATGGCGGCATTCAGCCCCAAGAAAGCACTCTGTGCAAAAGTAAAGTTACCGGCATTAGGGAGCAACACCATGACGGCGATAGCGATTAACGCGCCGACAATCAAATACGGCATACGACGCCCCAAACGGCACCATGTTTTATCAGAATACTTACCAATGAGGGGTTGCACAATCATACCCATCAACGGCGGAAGAATCCAAAAGAAACTCAACTGGTGCGGATCAGCACCCAATGTCGCAAAGATACGGGAGATATTGGCACTCTGGAGCGCATAAGCAATTTGAACTCCGAAAAAGCCAAAACTGAGATTGAAGAGTTGTCCGAAAGACAAGTCGCGTTTTTCCATGTACTGTGTTAGATTTTTCGGCTACAAAATTACACTTTTTTTTCAACATGTGCAACTTTTCTGCTTTTTTTTTGAAAAAAAATTTGGCAATGTCGATATTTTTACTTAATTTTGCACTAAAATTGAACAAATAAGCGAACTTTTGCAAGGCAATCAATAATGATTACACATGAAGAACTAATTGCTGCGTTGCAGTACCATTTCGGTTTCGATAATTTCAAGGGCAACCAGGAAGCTATCATAATGAACATTCTGAACGGTCGGGACACTTTTGTGCTGATGCCGACCGGCGGAGGAAAAAGTTTGTGCTACCAATTACCCTCCCTATTAATGGAGGGAGTTGCCATTGTGGTCAGTCCGCTCATCGCCCTGATGAAAAACCAGGTAGATGCCATGCGGAACTATTCCGAGGAAGATGGCGTGGCACATTTCATCAATTCCTCCCTCTCCCGTCCGGAAATAGCCGCCGTTAAAGATGACATACTGGCGGGAAAGACCAAACTGCTATACTTGGCACCGGAATCGCTGAACAAATCCGAAAACATAGATTTTCTACAAGGTATCAAAGTCAGTTTCTACGCAGTGGACGAAGCGCATTGTATCTCCGAGTGGGGGCACGATTTTCGCCCGGAATACCGCCATATACAGGGTATGACTGAGCGCATCGGCCATGCTCCCATTGTTGCTCTTACTGCCACCGCCACCCCAAAAGTGCAGCACGACATTCAAAAGAATTTGGGCATGCTTGACGCCGAGGTATTCAAGTCCAGTTTCAACCGTCCGAACCTATACTATGAAGTACGGCAAAAAACGGAAGATGTGGATAAAGACCTTATCCGCTTTATCCGTTCCATGCAGGGGAAATCGGGTATCGTATATTGTTTGGCACGCAAAACGGTGGAAGAATTGGCAGAGACACTGCGTGTAAACAACATTTCGGCTTTGCCCTATCATGCCGGTATGGAAGCGCCTGTCCGCTCCGAGAACCAAGATGCTTTCCTAATGGAGAAATGCCAAGTAATAGTCGCCACCATTGCTTTCGGCATGGGTATTGACAAGCCCGATGTGCGTTTTGTGGTGCATTACGACATTCCGAAATCTTTGGAAGGTTACTATCAGGAAACAGGCCGTGCCGGACGAGACGGAGGAGAAGGCCTATGTATTTGCTACTATTCTCCCAAGGACATTGAGCGCCTGCGCAAATTCCAGCAGGGTAAACCCGTAGCAGAACAAGAAATAAGCAACCAACTGCTGTTTGAGACGCAAAGTTACGCCGAATCGCCCATTTGCCGCCGCAAATTGCTGCTGCATTATTTCGGAGAGGAATATGAAGAGGACAACTGCGGCAATTGCGACAACTGCAAGAAACAATATCGCATGGAAGACGAAAGCGAACTGCTGAGTATCATTATGGAAACCATTCTGCAACTGAATGAAAAATTCCATGCCGAACATGTTGTGGACATTATGCACGGCAATATGACCGCTGCCGTTCGTTCCTATCACCACGATGAAATGGAGAATTTCGGCTGTGCGGAAGACGAGAACGAAAATGTACTCCACGCCATTATCCGCCAAGCCATGCTTGCCGGCTATCTCAGCAAGGATATCGAATCGTACGGAGACTTGAAAATAACCCCTGACGGGCGCAAGTGGATGAAACGACCAAACCATTTTGAAGTGCCGTTAGAGATACACGACGAGGACGATGAGGAAGATTTGGACGCACCTATGGTCGGTTCTGCCGCCGCAGACGAAGTGTTGTTCTCCATATTAAAGGATATGCGTAAAAAACTATCCAAAAAGATGGATGTACCGCCGTTTGTTATTTTCCAGGATCCATCATTGGAAGCCATGGCGACATCCTATCCTATCACCATGGAAGAATTGCAGAATATTCCGGGTGTCGGGTCCGGAAAAGCCAAACGCTACGGAGAAGAATTTCTGAAAGTCATCAAAGAATATGTCGATGAAAACGAGATTATCCGTCCGGAGGACTTGCGAGTTCGCACCGTAGCCAAAGACTCTACACGCAAAATAAGCATCATTCAAGCCATTGACCGCCGTGTAGCATTGGACGACTTGGCGGAATCTAAAGGCATGTCGATGGACGAGATGCTGGAAGAAATAGAAGCCATTGTATATAGCGGCACTAAACTGAACATCAATTATTTCATCGATGAGGTCGTAGATCCCGATGAAAAGGAGGAAATCATTGATTATTTCCGCAACGCCGAAAATGACAATATCAAACTTGCCATGCAAGAACTTGGTGAAGACGACTACGACGAATTGCATGTACGACTGGTACGGATTAAGTTCCACAGCGACTTAGGAAATTAAAGAATCTGTGCAAAAACAGCGAATAGATATTATCACATTGGGGTGTTCCAAGAATCTGGTCGATTCGGAACGGTTGATGGGTTGCTTGAACGCCATGGGATTCCGTTGCGTACATGACTCCAACCGTCCGACAGGGCGTATCGTTGTTATCAATACCTGCGGATTCATCGGCGATGCCAAAGAAGAAAGCATTCGGACCATTCTTCAGTTCGCCCAACGCAAGACGGCAGGAAAAACAGATAAATTATTCGTCATGGGGTGCTTGAGTCAACGGTATTTGCATGACTTGGAGCAGGAGATTCCCGAAGTGGACAGATGGTTCGGCAAATTTGACTACATGGAGTTGGTTAATGAGTTGGGCAACGAGGTGTCCAAAGCGTTCCTTTCCTCCCAAGATCGGTTTTTAACCACCCCGCGCCACACTGCCTACCTCAAAATAAGCGAGGGTTGCAACCGCTTTTGTTCGTACTGCGCCATACCACTGATTACGGGACGGCATATTTCACGCCCGATGGAAGAATTGCTGCAAGAAGCAACTTGGCTGAGAGATCAGGGGGTAAAAGAAATCAATGTCATTGCACAAGATTTGTCCAGTTACGGACTCGATTTATACAACAAGCACGCCTTGCCGGAACTTATAGATAAGATGGCACAAATAGAGGGCATACAATGGATTCGGTTGCACTATGCCTACCCCACCGATTTCCCCGATGAAATCTTGGATGTTATGGCGCGACATGACAATGTGTGCAAGTATTTGGACATCGCTCTGCAACATTGCACAACGCACATGCTGACCCAAATGCGTCGCCACCTAACCGCTGAGGAGCAGGATATCCTCATCCGCCGAATACGGGCAAAAGTGCCGGGCATACATTTGCGTACCACCTTGATGGTGGGGCATCCCGGTGAGACGGAAGATGATTTCAACACCCTATGCCATTGGGTACAAAAAATGCGTTTTGAACGCATGGGGGCGTTTGCTTACAGCGAAGAAGAGGGCACCTACGCCGCAGCACACTACAAGGACGATATACCCGATGAAATCAAGCAAAAACGGTTGGCACGCCTAATGGATATACAGCAGGAGATATCCGCAGAGATGCAACAAGAAAAAGTGGGCAAGACATTCCGTGTTTTAATTGATAGGGAAGAAGGAGATTATTGGATTGGCCGCACCGAATATGATTCCCCCGAAGTGGATTGCGAGGTACTGATTTCCAAAACAACGGACAACATGATACACACAGGCGATTTCATACAAGTATATATTGAACGCGCCGAAGATTTTGATTTATATGGAAAACAAATTGACTTGGGTTGAACTAAAAAAGAAAGTCGCCCGCAACACTAATCTGACAGAAAAAGAGGTCAACTTGCTTCTGAGTATATGGCTGGAAGAAATGACCGCCGCCCTGCAACGGGGAGAAGAACTGCGTATAAGCGGTTTGGGTATTTTCCGTCTAAAGACCATGAAACCACGCAAAAGTGTTGATGTAACCACCGGCGAAGCCATTCTGCTTCCTGAAACGCAACGGCTGACCTATACCATGGCCGCCAACATGGATGCCCAGTTGAACAATACGACGGACACCCGTTTGGAGGTTGGAGTGGACCCGATACAAAAACTTAGCAATCAAGCCGATGAGATAATGGATATTCTCGGTGAGATGGGGCAAGGTCCGAAAGCTGACAGTCGGCCCGACTTCGTTTCTGCACCGGTACCGTCCCAACCGGCACCGGCAGTTTCCACTCCCGCTGTTCCAACCACTCCAACACACAAAGACCCTCCACCCACCAAAAAGTCCAAAGGGCATCTATGGTTGACCGCCGGCATTACCGTATTGGTTTTCATCATCTTGATGATTGGCTTGGTATTTTTCTTCCAATATAAGGTTGAGCAATGGCTGAATAATCTGCGCGAGCAGGCAGAGATGAAAGAAGAAATACCCGATGATTTGGGAGACTCCAAAACTATCGTCATGCCTGCAGACTCCGATTCATCGGCAATTGATTCCGTGCTTGCAGTCAGCGAACCGACAATAGAAACCGAGTCCGTTTCCAACTCGTCTGTCCGACCGCAAGATTACACCGAGTTCATCGGGACAGAAGAAATGCATCAAGACAGCAGACTCGCATGGATGGCATACCGCTACTACGGAAAAAAAGACCTGTGGGTGTTTATCTATGATGCCAACAAAGACCACTTGACAGACCCCGGCTACATTCCTGTCGGGACACCTATCCGTATTCCAAAATTGAGCGAGGACCTTCTCCAGATGGCAACACCGGAAATATGTGAAACCATTCGGCAAATGGAAAACGAATTTCTGCATTAATCCCCACCGTGGCGGAACATTATATTCATATTCACGGGGCGCGGACACACAATCTTAAAAATGTATCTGTGTCTATTCCACGCAATAGACTGGTGGTCATTACCGGTGTAAGCGGTTCAGGTAAGTCATCACTTGCCTTTGACACCCTTTATGCCGAAGGACAAAGGCGTTACGTGGAAAGTCTATCTGCCTATGCGCGTCAGTTCTTGGGGCGTATGCAGAAACCCGATGTGGACAAAATAGAGGGCATTCCGCCCGCTATAGCCATTCAGCAAAAAACTATTTCCCGTAATCCGCGTTCCACTGTCGGAACGATTACCGAAATATACGACTACTTGAAACTTTTGTACGCGCGCGTAGGGCACACATACTCGCCCGAAAGTCATGAAGAAGTACGGCGACACAGCATTCATGATGTCGTTTCTGCCATGGAACAACTGCCGCTGAACACGCGTTTACTGTTGTTAGCCCCCATTGCTTTGACTGCCGATTGCCCGGCAGAAGACCGATTGCGTATTTGGACAGAACAGGGTTTTTCCAGGTTATACAACACTACAACCAAGGAGACACACTATATCACCGATTGCGATGCCGGTACCTTGACAGAAAGTACTTATCTACTGATAGACCGTATTGTAGTAGACCATCAGCAAACCACTTCCAACCGATTTTCCGACTCTGTACAGACGGCTTTCTTTGAGGGGAAAGGAGTTTGTCGCCTGCAATGGACAAACGACAATGGAGAAGACTGTCACAAGAATTTTTCCACTCGATTTGAAGCCGATGGCATCACCTTTCAAGAACCGACCGAACATCTATTTGATTTCAATAATCCGCTCGGAGCGTGTCCCCGTTGTAAAGGTTTCGGCATAACGACCGGCATTGATGTCAATTTGGTTATTCCTGACAAGAGCAAATCCATTTATGAAGGTGCAATTGCCTGCTGGCACGGAGAAACGATGCATATATGGAACGATGCGTTGATTTTTTCGGCAGATAAGTTCAATTTCCCCATTCATAAACCTTACTACGCCCTGTCTCGTGAACAAAAAGAGTTACTTTGGACCGGTAATGAATTCTTCCAAGGGTTGAATCAGTTTTTCTTGGAATTAGAAAGCAAACAATATAGTCGAATCCAATATAAGGTATTGCTAAGTCGTTATCGTGGTCAAGCGACCTGTCCCGAATGCAGTGGGCTGCGTCTGCGGAAGGAAACCGAATATGTATTGGTAGGCGGCAAATCGATACAAGAGTTGATTCAAATGCCTGTCTCCGATCTCGCCGCTTGGTTTGACCAATTGACATTGCCCGATACAGACGCATTAACTGCCGCACCCCTGCTCAAAGAAATTCGGTCGCGCTTGCGCTTCTTGCACGAAGTAGGGCTGGACTATTTAACGCTCAATCGCGGAGCCAATACCCTTTCAGGAGGAGAGAGTCAGCGTATCAATCTCAGCAAATCGCTCGGCAGTAGTCTGGTAGGTTCGCTATATGTATTAGATGAGCCGTCTATCGGACTGCACCCGCGCGATACGGAGATGTTGATTCATGCCCTTAAAGAACTGCGTGACTTGCATAATACCATTGTTGTTGTGGAGCACGATTTGGATATCCAGCGCGCCGCAGATTACCGGATAGAAGTCGGTCCCGCAGCAGGTCGGTTTGGCGGCCAAATAACCTATGAGGGTGTGCCGCGTTTGGACAATGTGCATTACGACAGGCCATCCTCCCGACGAGTGTGGAACAACTACATAGAACTACAAGGTGCTTCAGAAAACAATCTCAAAAACCTCACTGTCCGTTTCCCGCTTAATGTTATGACCGTTATCACAGGCGTCAGCGGTTCAGGCAAATCCAGTTTGGTAAGTCGTGTGCTATATCCCGCCTTGAAAAAATACTACGGTGGTATAGCGGATCACACCGGCGATTTCGGTTCCCTATCCGGATCATTGTCTATGCTGAAGAATGTCGAGTTCGTAGACCAAAACCCGCTCAGCCGTTCCTCCCGCTCCAATCCGGCGACCTATCTCAAAGCATACGACGAAATACGCCAACTATTTGCCGAGCAGCAATTGGCACAGCAACTGCGTTTCACTCCGGCTCATTTTTCGTTCAACACTCCGGGGGGACGGTGCGAAATATGCAAAGGAGAAGGAACCATCACTATTGAAATGCAGTTTATGGCAGACTTGGTACTCCCCTGCGAAAATTGCCACGGCAAACGCTTTCAGCACGATGTATTGGATGTGTTATACAGGGGAAAGTCTATTTATGACATACTCAACATGACGGTAGATGAAGCCATTGACTTCTTCTCTGAAGACCCTCGATGCAATAAGATTGTCCGTCGCCTCCGTCCGTTGCAAGATGTAGGGTTGGGGTATATAGGTCTCGGGCAGTCATCGTCCACTCTATCAGGCGGCGAGAGTCAGCGTGTCAAATTGGCATCTTTCCTCAGCGAAGATAGCGGACAACCTACTCTCTTCATTTTTGACGAGCCCACTACAGGACTGAGTCTGACCGACATCAAAGTACTGCTAAAAGCCCTCAACAGTTTGATTGCCAAAGGGCACACTATTCTTATCATTGAACATAACCCCGCCGTCATTTTGGCAGCAGACCATATAATTGATTTAGGACCGGAAGGAGGCGATCAAGGCGGATATATCGTAGCCGAAGGTACTCCCGAACAAATCATGCAATGCCGGCAATCCCACACAGGACAATACTTGAAGCAATGTTAGAATTTTTATACACTCATATTTATTTGATAGGTTTGGTATCGCTTGCTATTACCGCTTTGGCGATGCCCATCGTACTGCGTATTGCAAAGGAAAAACATTTTGTCGTGCGTCCCAACAAACGCACCTGCCACGAAGGTGAGATACCTAATGTGGGCGGCCTCGGTATTTGTTTTGCATTCTTAATAACCTATCTGTTATTCTGTTTCGACACCTTGCAGGAATCTCAGTTCCTGCTCATTGGGGCGTTCCTTATTGTAATGGTTGGATTTGTGGATGATGTGCTAGTATTGACACCCCTCACTAAATTGATTTGTGAAGTGTTTATCGGTATTCTGCTCATCAGTTTTGCCGACATACGCATTACGCACCTACATGGTATTTTTGGTTTAACAAATCAAATCGGATTAGTGCCCTCTTATCTGCTATCCTTCTTTGTGTTCATCGCTATTGTCAATGCCATCAACCTCATTGACGGAGTCGATGGTTTAGCATCAGGGCTGGGTATCCTTTCCTGCTCCTTTTTTGCAGTTTGGTTTGATTGGGCGGGTGAAAACGATTGGGCGATTTTAGCGGTAAGCATTATCGGTTCGCTCATAGTCTATTTTGTGTACAATGTGTTCGGCAAACGGAATAAAATTTTTATGGGTGATTCGGGAAGTTTGCTTTTGGGGTATCTGCTAACCGCTTTTGTATTCCGTTTCTTGGAATGTAACGCCTACAACACTATCCCTATATCCCTGCATATGTCAGCGGCACCGGCGGTCGCCATCTGTATTTTGGGAGTACCGCTTTTCGATACCGTACGAGTCAGTCTGACACGCATTAAGCACGGCAAATCCCCTTTTCAGCCCGACAAAAACCACATTCATCACCTTCTGCTCCGCACCGGATTGACCCACTTGCAAACCACGCTTGTTTTGATGGGTGTATCCATGTTCAATATCCTACTCGGTATTGTGGGACGGAATTGGAATTTCTGGCTCTTACTGGGTACCGAAACGGGACTGCTGACCATACTGACTTTTATTCTTTGGCGTATTCTGGACAAACAACATGATAAGCATTGAGCATTTGAGCATGGAATTTTCGTCCAAACCCGTTTTGGATGATATATCTTTCTTGATTAACAAGAAGGACCGCATCGCCTTAGTCGGCAAGAACGGAGCCGGTAAGACGACTCTTTTGCGCTTGCTGGCAGGTGAATATGAACCCACCTCGGGGTGTATATCGCGGGACGGTGAATGTACCATCGGTTATTTGCCGCAAGTCATGCTCTTTCATGACAACCGTACATTGCGCGAAGAAGTTATGACCATCTTCCACGGTGAAGACGAGGCGCGTTTCGTTGCCGAGATGGATCGTACGATTATCGGTCTGGGATTTGAGCGTAAAGATATGAACCGCCCATGCACCGAGTTCTCCGGCGGTTGGCGAATGCGTATCGAATTGGCAAAGATACTGCTTCAGCACCCCGATTTACTCCTATTAGACGAACCCACCAACCACCTCGACATTGAGTCTATTCAGTGGTTGGAACAGTTTCTGTCACAAAGTCCCAGTGCCGTACTTCTGGTTAGCCACGACCGCGCTTTTCTTAATAATGCCACCACTCGCACCATTGAAATTACTCTCGGACGCATATATGATTACAACGCCCCTTATGACCGCTTCATCCAATTGCGACAAGAGCGCCACGATCAACAGGTACGCGCCTACCTCAATCAACAAAAAATGATAGAGGAAACGGAAGCGTTTATTGAACGTTTCCGCTACAAAGCCACCAAATCCGTACAGGTGCAGTCGCGTATCAAACAATTAGATAAACTGGAGCGCCTGGAAGTTGATTTAGAAGATACATCTCGACTCAATCTGCGTTTCCCGCCTGCTCCGCGAAGTGGCGATTTTCCCATTATCATTGAAGATTTGGAAAAGATATACCAAGGAGCCAATCAACCCGTTATCAGCCGCGTAAACTTGACTATCCGTCGGGGCGAGAAAGTGGCTTTTGTTGGGAGAAACGGAGAAGGCAAAACCACACTGGTGCGTTGCATCATGGGGCAGTTAGACTATTTTGGTAATCTCAAAGTGGGACATAATGTCAAAATCGGTTACTTTGCCCAAAACGAGGCATCCCTGTTAGACGGAGAAAAGACCGTTTTTGAGACCATTGATTATGTGGCAGTGGGAGACATACGCACAAAGATACGCGATATACTCGGCGCATTCATGTTCGGTGGCGAAGCGTCCGACAAAAAAGTTAAAGTGCTTAGTGGCGGCGAGCGGTCCCGATTGGCGATGATTCGTCTGCTTTTATCCCCTTGCAACCTGCTCATTTTGGACGAACCCACCAACCACCT
>JAZUGJ010000166.1:0-22257 GCA_045641145.1 Paludibacteraceae bacterium | reverse complement strand
GCCAACGGCGATATGGTGGGGCACACAGGTGTATATGCCAGCATTCAACAAGCGGTTGTTACGATAGATATATGTGTGGACAGGGTAGTCAAGTCGGCACTGAAAAACGGCTATGAGATAATCATTATTGCCGATCACGGAAATGCTGACCACGCGGTGAACGAGGATGGTACGCCCAATACGGCACATAGTCTGAATCCGGTGCCATTCGTATATGTGAGCGAGAACAAGAATGCCCAAGTGAAAGACGGTATCTTGGCAGATGTAGCACCAAGTCTGTGCCATATATTGGGCATTGAGCAACCGAAAGAGATGACCGGACAGAATTTAATTAAGAATTTGTAAGTTTGGAAATTTGTAAGTGATTTATTCAGAAAATAATTTACAAATTTACACATTTTTCATTTACAAATTGATATGAAATCCGATTATATCATTGAAGTCAACCATGTCTCGAAACAGTTCGAAGACGGTAAGTTTGCGCTGAGTGATGTCAGTCTGCAAATCAAGAAAGGCGAGTTTGTAACCCTTCTGGGTCCGTCCGGCTGCGGCAAGACCACCCTACTCCGTTGTATTGCGGGTTTTCAGCGTGCCACTTCGGGAGATATCTTATTGAACGGAGAGGACATGACCGATATGCCACCCAACGAGCGTCCTGTAAACACGGTGTTTCAAAAATACGCTTTGTTCCCCCACCTGAATGTGTACGAGAATGTAGCATTCGGACTCAACCTGAAAAAAATAGATCGGCGTGAGGTAGAGAAACGCGTGAAGAAAGCCCTCAAAATGGTGTCTATGTCCGATTATGAATATCGTGATGTGGATAGTTTGAGTGGCGGACAGCAGCAGCGTGTTGCTATTGCGCGAGCCATTATCAACGAGCCCGAAGTGCTATTACTGGACGAACCTTTGTCGGCACTGGACAGAAAAATGCGCTCGGACATGCAATTGGAGTTGCGCGAGATGCACGACAAGTTGGGTATTACATTTATCTATGTTACCCACGACCAGGAGGAGGCGTTGACATTGAGCGACCGTATTGTGGTTATCCGTGAGGGAAAGATACAGCAAGTCGGTACTCCGACCGATATCTACAACGAACCGCAGAACTGCTTTGTGGCGGACTTTATCGGCGAAAGTAATATATTGGATGCTACAATGAAAAAGGATTGCCTCGTTCATTTCTGCGACCGAGATTTTGATTGTGTAGATAGCGGATTTGAAAAGGACGAGGAAGTAGATGTCGTTATTCGTCCGGAGGATTTTGTGATTACAGAAGCCGAAAATGCCGATGCAGACAGTTATCAATTATTCGGCGAGGTGCGTACCTGCATTTTTAAGGGCGTGCATTATCACATGACGGTTATTACCGATAACGGTTATGAAATTGAGGTGCAGGATTATCACGCTTTTGAGCTGGGCACCAGGGTTGCATTGTTGATAGCCCCAGCCGACATACAAGTGATGAAGAAATCGCGTTTATGCAACACGTTTTACGGGGTGATGCAGGACGACAACCAGGTGGAATTCTTAGATGAACTATGGGATGTGCCGGAACGCACGGCGGAACGCTTTGAGCCGGGAGAGGAAGTGGAAATAGAGGTGGATTTCAACCATGTCAACCTACAAGACGACGAAGAAGATGGTACGCTAAGTGGAGAAGTGTATTTCATTCTCTACAAAGGCGACCACTATCATCTGCAAATACGCACAGATGATGGCGATGACATCTATGTGGACACCAACGATATATGGGATAAGGGCGACCGTGTAGGTATTAAGATTGCTCCCAGTTGGCTTAGGTTATATAAGACAGAAAAGACTGACAATGAAAGCGATTCGGAGTAGGAGTGCGAGTGCGTGGCCTTATGTGGGGCTGCTGTTCGTACTGGTGGTGCTACCGCTGGTGCTGATTGCCGTATATGCTTTTACATCCCAGCAAGGCGGATTCACACTGCAGAACTTTGTGCAGTTCTTCCAACGCAGTGAGGCGGTGAATACCTTTATCTATTCGATAGCCATTGCGCTGATAACAACCATTATTTGCATCCTGTTAGGTTATCCTGCCGCCTATTTTATGGCCATGCAGTCCTTCCGCACACCTGCAGTAATGGCAATGTTGTTTATATTACCGATGTGGATAAATTTCCTGCTGCGTACTTTGGCAACAGTGGAATTGTTTCACATGATTGACATCCCGTTAGGCGAAGGGGCATTGTTGTTTGGTATGGTATATGACTTTCTGCCATTTATGATTTACCCTATTTACAACACCTTGCAGAAAATGGATGTCAGTTTATTGGAAGCGGCACAAGATTTAGGTGCCAGTCGTTTTGAGACTTTTATCAAGGTTGTTCTGCCCTTGTCGCTGCCTGGTGTCTATTCGGGTGTGGTTATGGTCTTTATGCCGACCGTCTCTACTTTTGCCATTTCCGAATTATTGACACAAAATAAGATAACGCTGTTTGGTTCGCTAATACAGCGCAGTTTTGGTGAGGGCGGTATAACGATGTGGAACTACGGTGCGGCATTATCGCTCATCATGTTGGTCATTATCGGTGTAACTTCATTCTTTGGTAACAATGACACAGAAGACATCAATCAAAATAGATAAGCGTGCCGTCTGGTCTCGCGTCATCAGCCAGAGTTATCTTTGGATGTTGCTGTTTGTGCTGTATGCCCCCATACTGCTGATTATTGTTTTCTCATTCACCAAGAGTAAAGTGTTCGGCAACTGGACGGGCTTCACCTTCGGGCTGTATGAAAATCTTTTCTCTGGCTATGACATAAGTGCCGATGTGCGGGTAGATCCCAATTTATACAGGGCGTTGTTCTATACGGCGGTTATTGCCGTTTCGGCAGCGTTGGTTTCCACCTTGTTGGGCACCTTGGCTGCGGTAGGTATTTTCAATATGCGGCAGCGATATAGAAAGGCGGTTATGTTCCTAAACTCGGTACCGATGATTAACCCCGATGTAATAACCGGTATCTCGCTCTTTCTATTGTTCGTATTCTTGGGTATATCGCGTGGATTAGCTACGGTTATTATCTCGCATGTGGTTTTCTGCACGCCGTATGTGGTGCTTTCAGTCATGCCCCGCCTTCAACAAATGAATCCCAATATATACGAGGCGGCGCTGGACTTAGGGGCCACGCCTGCGCAAGCGTTCCGCAAAGTGGTGGTGCCGGAACTGGGTCCCGGTATGGTGAGCGGTTTTATTTTGAGTCTGACGTTGTCTATTGACGATTTTGGGGTCACATTCTTCACCAAAGGCAGTAATGGTCTGGAAACATTATCCACCTTTATTTATGCCGATGCCCGCAAAGGCGGTCTGACCCCCGAATTGCGACCGTTGTTCTCGCTCATCTTTTTGACATTGCTCGTTTTATTAATCATAATCAATATACGAACATCTAAACAACAAACCAAAAAATGAAAAAAACATTTCTTTCGGTACTTGCAGTACTTTTAGCCGCTGTGGTCCTAAACTCGGAAAAAGTGTATGCCGCTGACCGTCAGCACATCCTGAAGGTGTATAACTGGGCGGATTACATTGATTTGAATAATGTGCTCAACAAATTTCCCGATTGGTATAAAGCACAGACCGGCGAAGATGTAGAGATTAGTTATCAAACCTTTGACATTAACGAATCTATGTTGACCCAAATTGAAATGGGACACGAGGATTATGATGTTATTTGTCCGTCCGAATATATTATTGAGCGCATGCTTCGTAACAATTTGCTGCTTAAAATAAACAAGAACTTCGGCACTACACCTGACTATACCAAATTAGTGGCTCCTTTTGCAGTGGATAAGTTCCAACAAATGGCTCCTGACACCAATACCCTTGTCAGCGACTACACGGTTGGTTATATGTGGGGTACCACAGGTTGGTTGTACAATCCCAAGTTTGTCAGTGCTGACGAGTTGCACTCGTGGAGTGCTATTCTTGACCCCAAGTACAAAGGCAAGATATTTATGAAAGATGCTTTCCGTGATGTCTATTCCGTTCTCGTGTTGTATGCTTACAAGGATGAAATTGCGCGTGGCGAAGTTACGAAGGACGAGGTAGTAGTCAATATCACGCCGGAACGCATCAAACGCGTAGAAGATATCCTGATTGCCGCCAAGGAAAATGTTGCCGGCTGGGAAGTGGACTTTGGCAAGGAAGAGATGGCAAAAGGTAATTCTTGGATGAATCTTAGTTGGTCGGGTGATGCCCAGTGGGCAATAGATGAGGCAGCAGAAGTGGGTGTTGAACTCTGTTATCTTGTGCCGGAGGAGGGCTCCAATGTATGGTTTGACGGTTGGTGCATTCCTAAATATGCCGTTAATACAAAAGCCGCCAGTTACTTTATTAACTTTATGTGTATGCCGGAGAATGCCATTTATAACATGGAGGAAATCGGCTATGTCAGCGTGATTGCTTCACCTGAAATACAAGAATGGGCGAGCGATGAGGAAATAGAAGAGACGGCGGACTTGTCCTACTTCTTCGGCGATAGCGCCATTGCCGTTCATTGCAATCAAGTATTTTATCCCGATAGAAGCATTATTGACCGTTGCGTGTTGATGCATGATGCTGCCGACCAAACGGACAATATGCTTGCTATGTGGAACAGGGTAAAGGGTGATAATCTAAACACGACAATGGTCATCATTATCGTGGTTATCGTTTTGGCGATTATCCTATTTGCCGTTATTCAAGTTATCAATAAACGCAACCAACGCGCGTTGCAAAACAAACACCGTAAAACACATAACCGTAAATGAAACGCCTTTTTATTTGTGTAGGTCTACTAACCGGATGGCTGACCATGGTGGTCGCTAATGAGGTTGAAAACCAATATGATGCCGTAAAGCGTGCTTATACCGAGCGGGATAAGAATGCCCAAAACGAACTCAAACAGTATTTGAGGGACTACCCTTATACGACCTATTACAGCAGTGTGCAAACGATGATAGGCGTATTACAGGTGGAAAAACTTAAGTATAAGAACGCCGTCAAGACCTTTGATAAGGTAGAGTGGAAACAATTGGAACGAGGTGAACAACCGGTGTTCTTCTTTTACCGCGGTATGGCATACCTGAAACAAAACGAGTTTGTCGCGGCATCTTCCTGTTTCAAAGCCCTGCGGGAGACCAATAGTCCGTATGCCGTTCAAGGCAAGTTTTACTATGCCTATTGTTGGTATCTAAGCGAAGACTATGACAGGGCACTGCCAGACCTCTTATCGTTGGAGAATACCCCTGAGTATAAAGATATCGCTCCTTATTTGGTGGCGCAGATATATTATGCCCAGCATCATCAAGATTTGGCAGAAGCGCGTGCCAAACAGTTGTTGCAACAATACCCCAATAACAAGAACAACGGTGAAATGGAGCGCATCCTCGGTGAAATCGCCTACAACAGCGGGCGCTACGAAGAGTCATTAGAGCGTTTGGGCAAATATGAGCAGTCATTCCGTGAGCAGGAACGCGAAGTGTTGCGCGAAGATGTGTTCCTGTTAGCCATGTCCCGTTATCAAACCGGTGATTTCAAAGGAGCGATAAAAGACTTTAAGCGTATTAAGTTGGAAAAAGACGCTCTGTCTGAAAAAGTGTGCCTTAATATGGGACACGCTTATGTCCAATCCGGGGATATTGAAAAAGCCAAATTGAGTTATCAAGCAGCCATGCGGTATAAGTTGGATGCCAAAGTGCGCGAGGAAGCTATGTACAACTACGCCATCTGTACCTATCAGAATGGTACGGCATTGGGTGAAAGTATTAATGCATTCAACGATTTCCTAAAAGAATATCCCAATACGGAGCATGCGGAGTCGGTGTATGAGATGTTGGCAGCCGTATATATGACCAGCAAGAACTACGCTGCGGCTTTAGATGCGGTGTGTGCCATCAAAAACCCCAACAAGAAACTGCAGGAAACCAAACAGTACTTACGGTATCAGTTAGGGGCAGATGCTTTGTTGCAGGGCAAAAATCAGGAAACGGTGCGTTGGATGACAGAGGTTATTCAAAACGAACCCAAACAATCTACATATAAAACGGAGGCGTATTTCTATCGCGCCGAAGCCCGCTACCGTTTGAAACAATATGAGACAGCTATGGCAGATTTGGTGTTATACCGCCAACAAAGTTCTTATCCGCAATCCAAGAACAACGGAATGGCGGATTACTTACAGGGCTATGTGGCGTTCAATCTGCAAAAGTATAGCACGGCGCAAGGATGTTTTGAGTGTTATGTGGCAAGGAAAGAAAGTATAACCGATAAGAAAATGGTTGCCGATGCCCTTAACCGTATTGGCGATTGCCAATTTAACGCCCGTCAACTATCTTCGGCAGCAGACACTTATCAAAAAGTAATCGATTTGGGAGGTCAGGGTGTTGACTATGCCATGTTCCAACGGGCGTATGTGCTGGGATTGATGCACCAATACAGAGATAAAACAGATGCTTTGGAACAACTATTGAAAACATATCCCAAGTCGGACTACGCCGATGATGCTTTATATGAAATTGCTCGTGCCAACTTACAGCAGGACCGTAACTTGGAAGCCATCAACGCTTATTCCCGTTTGGTGACGGCCTATCCCAATTGTTCCTATGCACGCACGGCTTCTTTAGAACGCGGTATGATATATCGCAATTTAGGCATGTATGACGAGGCGATTCAGGCGTTCCGTCAGACAATTGAAACTTACCCTGCCACAGAACAGGCATATATGGCATTGGACGGCTTGGAACAGGTGTATGTGGAACAGAACAAGGTAAATGAATATATGTCTTTTGCCAAGCAATTGCCTGCCATGAATATGTCCGTTTCATCTAAAGAAGACTCATTGACCTATGCCGCAGGCGAATTGCAGTACATGCTCGGCAATTATAAAGAAGCGGCAACTGCCATGGCTACTTATATGAGTCAGTATTGTCCGGGTGGTCGCCACTGCATGATGGCGATGTATAATGCCGCCGATTGCCGGTATCGCTTGGGGGACAAAGAGGAGGCGTTGAGTTTGTATTTGCAATTAGATAAAGAGGAAAATAACCCCTACCAGGAAGAGACATTCAGCCGAGTGGCGGAAATTGCTTATGACAAGCAAGACTATATGCTTGCTCGTACTTATTTTGAAAAACTTATTGGTCTGGGGCTTAAAAACCAGACCCTGATGAATGCCAAAATAGGTCAATTGCGCTCTTCTGTTGCGTTGAATGATTATGAAGGAGTTATCAATATTGCGTCAGATATTCTGTCCGAATCCGATTTGACAGAAGACATGAGTGAGGAAGCTATTTATGATCGTGCCAAGGCATATGTGGCTTTGGAGAAATATGCTCAGGCCAAGACTGACTTGACCCGTCTTGCAAAAGATGTTCGTTTGGTGCATGGTGCCGAAGCCAAATACTTGTTGGCTCTTACTTATTTCAAGCAAGGGGCGTTGGATGATGCCGAACAGGAAATCATGTCTTTTGCCGGCATGAAAACGCAACACCAATATTGGTTGGCACAGAGTCTTATCTTGCTCTCTGATATTAATGTGATGCGAGGCGACACCTTCCAAGCCAAACAATATTTGCTCACTTTGCAGCAGAACTATATAGGCAAAGACGATATACAAACTTTGGTTGCTAACCGCTTGCTGCGCATCGAAGAATCGGAACAACCGCAAATTGAAGAAGAGGAGGTAGAACTATGAAACAACATGTAATCAATCTTTCGGCTTTTATCATCCTTTTGGTGTCCGCAGACATTTTGCATGCTCAAACGGATACTCTGTCGCGTTCTGTAACGGTGGAGCGGGAATATCAGCCCATTATCCAAAGCGCAGGCAAGTTGAATGTATCCCCGCAACGCTTGGAAATACAGGAACCTAAGACAAATATTGTTTATTCGGAATATTCTGCGACAGACAGTTCGGCGTTTTATGCCAAACCGATGCGTTTCCCCTCCAAACCGTTCCCGACTCCGAAATTAACAACAGGTTTGCTGGAAGGTGGTGCAGGTTATATCAATTCCCATCTCAATTTCCGCTATCGGGTACCGGTTAAGGGTAAGGCGTCCAAAGGAGTGCAACTTGATTTATATGCTTTGCATGACGCTGATTGGGGATTGAAAACTTTTGCTAACAGCGAAGTCGGTATGAATTTTGTCAAACAGTATTCATCTTTAGAAGTCTTTTTTGATGTAGTAGGTAAAAATACCTTTTTTACTCGCTATGGGCGTTATTTTGATGCGACAGAGGAAACATACACCAAGAAGTACAAAGACTTTTTACAGGACGATAAACAGACTATTTGGGGTGTGTCCGCCAATGTAGGCGTCCGCTCGCGCAAAAATGCTGATATTATGTACAAGGTACAAACCGGTTATAAGGCCTATATTTTGCCGTCTCAAGTGTCTGAACATCAAATCCGTACTGTCGGCAATGTAGAGTGGAACGGCGATGAACACCGCGCCGGTGCAGACTTGTATGTTCAGAATGCTTTTTATGCGGTGGAAGATGGGTTATGGCAATCGACCGATACCAATAGGGCATATAATTCGCGTCATGCTATTCGTATCCACCCCTATTACAAATATGTGGGCGAGCGGGTGCGCGTGCGAGTAGGGATGAATCTGGATTTGAATATTGGTAAGGGACAAATGATGTCGTCCAATAAGGATATCTCTTTTGCTCCTTCTCCGGATGTGTTTGCCGAGTATCGTATTATTCCCTCATGGTTGGCAGTCTATGCCGGTGCTACAGGTAGTTTCGGTTTAGGCACTTTGGAAAACCATATTGATTATTGTCCATACCGCTCTGCGGCATCAGGAGTTGTTTCTCACCATGTTTGCAGTTATATTCCGGTGGACGCCTTTCTTGGTTTTAAGATTCGTGCCACTGACAACTTGTTGTTGGATGTATATGCCCACTACGAATATATGAAGAATCAGACGATTATGTACGCCGATTCATTATCTTTGCAACCTGGTGGCTTCCTAACCTATACTTATGGTGATTTTCAGCGTTGGAAAGTGGGTCTTGAACTGACCTACCATTATCAAGATATTATCCGTTTGTTAGTTAGTGGTAATTACTATCATTGGACGCCTCAAAATATTGAAGATGCTGACCTTTACAGTTTTGCGACCAATACTGTTTACGATCGTCCCGCATGGGATGCACGAATCCGTATAGAAGCGCATATTGACTCTCACTGGTCGCTGTATAGTGACAATAAAATAGATGGAGCAGTAAAGATGATGACTTATCTGGGAGAAGTAAAAAATCATGTGGATGCACATCTAAATATTGGTGCGCGGTACGACCTCAACGACAGGTTGGGTTTCTACCTCCAACTTAACAATCTCTTGAATTGCCACCACTTCGTCTTCTATGGTTATCAGGCACAAGGTATAAATGGTCAAATCGGTGTTAGTTGGAAATTCTAAAATAGAGAATCCTGTTTTGCATCTTATTGGTGATGTCGCCGATGAGTTGCATTTGGAGTGCTATGTCATTGGTGGTTGGGTGCGCGATTTGTTTCTCCATCGTGAATCGACCGACATTGATATTGTAACGGTTGGTAGTGGTATTACATTGGCTGAGGCGGTGGCACAACGCTTGGGCAAATACGCCCATTTAAGTGTGTTTCGTACTTATGGTACGGCACAAGTAAAATGGCACGATGTGGAACTCGAATTTGTCGGCGCCCGCCGTGAGAGTTATCGTCATGATAGTCGTAATCCTATTGTGGAGGACGGAACCTTGGAAGAGGACCAAAACCGTCGCGATTTTACCATCAATGCCATGGCGATATGTCTTAATAAAGACCGTTATGGCGAATTATTAGACCCATTTGATGGTATGTGTGATTTGGAGGATTGTATTATTCGCACTCCACTTGACCCGGACATCACTTTTTCAGATGATCCGTTGCGTATGATGCGGGCCATTCGTTTTGCCACCCAATTGGGCTTTGGTTTTGAGCCGGAAACCTTTGATGCCATTATCCGCAATAAGGCACGAATAGAGATTATTACAAAGGAACGCATTGTTGATGAACTGAATAAAATCATGCTCTCCCGCCGTCCTTCCGAGGGGTGGAAATTATTGGACAAAAGTGGTCTGTTGCAACTTATTTTTCCCGAGTTGGCAGCCCTTAAAGGAGTGGAAACAAAAGATGGCCGCGGACATAAAGATGTTTTTTTTCACACATTACAAGTTGTGGACAATGTGGCACTACATTCAGATAATTTATGGCTTAGATGGGCAGCCCTGTTACACGATATAGGCAAACCAAAATCTAAAGCATGGGATCCGCAAGCCGGTTGGACCTTCCGCAACCATAATTACCTGGGCGCCAAAATGATACCGCATATCTTCAAGAAAATGAAGATGCCGCAAAATGAGAAAATGGACTACATCATCAAACTAGTCGATTTGCATATGCGTCCTATTAATCTTATTGAAGATACGGTTACCGACTCGGCGGTTCGGCGCTTGTTGTTTGAGGCAGGGGACGATATAGACGATTTGATGTTGTTATGCGATGCCGATATCACTTCACGCAATGCCGAAAAAGTGGAACGCTTTCATAAAAACTATGAACTTGTCCGTCAAAAAATGGTTGAATTGGAGGAGCGTGATCGCATTCGTAATTTTCAACCGCCTGTACGTGGAGAGGAAATCATGCAGTTGCTTCATCTCGAACCTTGTGCTGCGGTCGGACAACTCAAGCAACGCATCAAAGATGCTATTTTGGATGGTATTATACCCAATGAATACGAAGCAGCCAAATCCTATATGTTGCAGCAAGCCAAAGAAATGCAGTTATTAAATGAATAAATGGTAAATAATGATATGTTACAGATTTACAACACATTAACTCGCCAAAAAGAGTTTTTTCACCCTCTTCACGAGGGACATGTCGGCATGTATGTATGTGGTCCTACTGTTTATGGTGATGCCCATTTGGGACATGCCCGTCCCGCCATTACCTTTGACCTTTTATACCGCTATTTGCTACATCTCGGCTATAAAGTGCGTTATGTACGCAACATAACCGATGTAGGACATTTGGAACACGATGCTGACGAAGGTGAAGACAAAATTGCAAAAAAAGCCCGTCTGGAGCAATTAGAACCGATGGAGGTAGTCCAGTACTATACCAACCGTTATCATCACGATATGGAAGCGCTAAATGTCCTTCCGCCAACAATTGAGCCCCACGCCAGCGGACACATTATTGAACAGATTGAATTTGTCAAGAAAATACTGGAAAAGGGCTATGCGTACATCAGCAATGGTTCGGTTTATATGGATGTGGAAAAATATGCTAAGGATTTTCCCTATGGTAAACTCAGCGGACGCAACTTGGAGGAGATAGTAACCGAAACACGCGAACTGGACGGTCAGTCTGAAAAACGCCATAGTTATGATTTTGCTTTGTGGAAAAAAGCTGCGCCCGAACATATTATGCATTGGCCCAGCCCATGGAGCGAGGGTTTCCCCGGTTGGCATATGGAGTGTTCTACCATGGGTACTAAATATCTTGGTGAAGAATTTGATATTCACGGTGGCGGTTTGGACTTAATGTTCCCTCACCACGAAGCCGAAATAGCGCAGAGTTGTGCCGCTCTAGGTCATGATAGTGTGCATTATTGGATGCACAACAATATGATTACCATTGCAGGAAAGAAGATGGGTAAGTCCTACCATAATTTCATTACTCTTGAGCAGTTTTTTAATGGGGAGCATGAATTGTTGACTAAACCGTTTTCTCCGATGACTATTCGCTTTTTTATCTTAATGGCGCATTATCGTTCTACGGTTGATTTCTCGTCAGAGGCATTAGAAGCCGCAGAAAAAGGATTGGCACGCCTGTCGGAAGCATATAGTCGTTTAATGAAATTGCACCCGTCCGCTGCAACAACAGTTGAATTGACCAATTTGCGTCAATTGTGCGAGGAGGCCATGGAAGACGATCTTAATTCGCCGATTGTTATTTCTCATTTGTTCGATTCTGCTCGTGCAATCAATACAGTCTTTGACGGAAAAGCGACTATTTCATCGGATGATTTGGACGAAATGCGCAGTGTTTGGAAAACATTTGTTGTGGATATTTTGGGCTTGACAATGGAAACCGATTCACTGGCCGGTGGTAACCAAGATGCTTACAAAGGTGCAGTGGATCTGTTGCTTAATATCCGTTTGGCTGCTAAACAAAATAAAGATTGGGCGACCAGCGATAAGATACGCAACGAACTGACTGCACTCGGTTTCAATATTAAGGATACTAAGGATGCCTTTGAGTGGTCTTTGTAATGGCATTCTTTCATCTCAATAGACCTGATGATATCGGCAGTTTGGGAGAGTCCATCGCTGTTAATCTTTTGCAACAAAAAGGATATTCTATCGTAGAGCGAAACTTAAAGGTTAATGCAAAAGAGATTGACATAGTGGCTGCCAATAAGGATTTTATCGTCTTTTGTGAGGTCAAGACACGCACATCGCTTTTTGGAGGTTATCCGGAAGAATGTGTAACACAAGAAAAAAAACGGAATATATGCTTTGCTGCCAATTGTTATATAAAAGGAAGACACGAAACACGCGAACCAAGATTTGATGTAATCGGTATATTGCTCCATCCGGAAACACATGAGATATTGAAACTAAACCATATAGAGGGTGCTTTTTTCCCTCCGCAGCGGATAGTTCATTCTTATTCCTATCCGGGGAGATGGCGTTGGCATAATAAAGCCGTTTGGAAAAAAAGAAGATGAATTTTATATATGATGTCATAGTAGTTGGCGCCGGTCACGCCGGATGCGAGGCTGCGCATGCTGCTGCTCGTTTGGGCTCCCGTACCTTGCTCATCACAATGGATATGAACAAAATCGGGCAAATGAGTTGCAATCCTGCCGTTGGTGGAATTGCTAAGGGGCAGATTGTTAGGGAGATAGATGCGCTTGGCGGGCAAATGGGTATTGCTACCGACCGTTCAGCAATCCAGTTCCGTATGCTCAATCGTAGCAAAGGACCTGCAATGTGGTCTCCGCGCTCTCAAAGTGACCGCAAACGCTTTATTGAAGAATGGGTACGAGTGCTGTCTTCTACTGATAATCTGCAACTTTGGCAGGATGTGGTTACCGAATTGCTGATTGAAAATAACTCTGTTTGTGGTGTCAGGACGATGTTGGGTATTGAGATGAAAGCCCGTGCGGTTATTCTTACCAATGGTACATTTCTCAATGGTTTACTACATTTCGGACGCGCCCAAATCAAAGGGGGACGCACTTCAGAACCAGCTTCGTACGGTTTAACAGAACAACTTGTATCTTTGGGCTTCCGCTCGGCGCGAATGAAAACAGGTACACCTGCACGCATTGATAAGCGCTCTATTGATTTCTCTCAAATGACCATTCAACCCGGAGATAGTGACGAATATCAGTTCTCCTATCTGCCGTCTGTTAAACGCCAACTCAAGCAAATGCCATGCTGGATTACCTATACCAATCCTTCCACGCACGATATCTTGCGTCGTGGTTTGCCGGATTCTCCCCTGTATAACGGTCAAATAAAAAGCATAGGTCCACGTTATTGTCCAAGCATAGAAACCAAAATTATTACCTTTGCAGATAAGAATCAACACCAGTTGTTCTTAGAGCCGGAAGGCGTGGATAGTTATGAATACTATGTCAACGGTTTCTCTTCTTCTTTGCCTTGGCAGATTCAATGGGAAGCACTGAGAACAGTCAAGGGCTTGGAAAATGTTGTTTTATATCGTCCGGGTTATGCTATCGAATATGACTTCTTTGACCCCACCCAGCTCAAGCCCACATTAGAAACTAAACAAATTAAAAACCTTTTTTTTGCTGGTCAGATAAATGGCACGACGGGATACGAAGAAGCTGCAGGACAGGGATTGGTAGCGGGTGTAAATGCCCATCAAAACTGCATCGGTGGATCTCCGTTTGTTATGCACAGAGATGAGAGTTATATAGGCGTTTTGATAGATGATTTGATACATAAGGGTGTGGATGAGCCATATCGTATGTTTACTTCTCGCGCAGAATATCGTATTCTTTTGCGACAGGATAATGCAGATGAACGCTTAACGGAATTGGGCTATCGTTTAGGTGCTGTGTCTGAAGAACGCCATCAGCTTTTGTTGGATAAACAAGATGGTATAAGCCGTTTGACACACTTTCTTGCACAAACGCCCATTCGTGCAGACCATATTAATGGGTGGTTGGAATCTATCGGTGATAGCCCTCTGCAACACGGCTGCAAACTGTTAGACCTCGTCTTGCGCCCTAAGATAACTATTATGGCATTGGCTGAACAGATATCTGCGCTAAAGGAACAAATAAATACACTGGGTGAGCGCAGTTATGAAATAGTCGAGAGTGCAGAAATCAATATCAAATACAAGGGCTATATTGACCGTGAAAAATTGTCTGCCGACAAACTGCGCCGCTTAGATAGTATTCGCCTGCCTAAGGATTTTGATTATCAAAGCGTGCAGTCATTATCTACTGAAGCGCGTCAAAAACTCTCTCGTATACGCCCCGAGAATATTGGAGCGGCAGGCAGAATCCCGGGAGTTAGTCCCAATGATATCAGCGTTCTCTTGGTATTATTGGGGCGATAACCATAAAATTGTTTACCTTGTAAACAAAATATGATGTTTCACGTGGAACAATTAATTAAAAACAGATATGAAAATAGAACAAGTAGCAGGGCTGATCAGGAATATACCTGACTTCCCTCAAAAAGGAATTCAGTTTAAAGACATTACAACAGCGCTTAAAAATCCGGAAGCTTTGCGCTGCTTTAAAGATGCTGTGGTAGATTTGTATCGCAACAAAGGGATTACCCAAGTAGTAGGTTTGGAGTCGCGCGGGTTTATTATTGGCCCTGCTGTCGCAATGGAGTTAGGTGCGGGCTTTGTTTTGGAGCGCAAACCGGGTAAGTTGCCGGCAGAAATAGTGTCTGTTTCTTATCATAAAGAATATGGCATGGATACAATGTGTTTGCACAAGGATGCACTCACAGAGGATGATGTTGTCCTTTTGCATGATGATCTGTTGGCTACCGGTGGTACGATGCAAGCTGCGGTTGAATTGGTGAAAAAGATGGGCGTAAAGAAGATTTATGTTAACTGCCTTATTGAGTTGGATGACTTGCATGGACGGGATGTTTTTGATAATGATATTGAAGTTACAACCCTTATTCACTATTGATCACTGCTTCTAATCATATTAAGTCGATTTTGGCGCAATTGCCCGCGATGCCGGGTGTGTACCAATACTTTGATAAGGATGGTGTAATTATCTATGTCGGTAAGGCAAAAAATCTCAAACGCCGCGTCAGTAGTTACTTCCAAAAGGAACATGAATGGCTTAAAACGCGCCAGTTGGTTAAGAATATTGCAGACATTAAGTATGTGGTAGTGTCCAATGAACAAGATGCTTTTTTACTGGAAAATAATCTTATCAAGCAGTATCAGCCGCACTATAATATTATGCTAAAGGACGGCAAGTCCTATCCCAGTATTTGTATCACTCGCGAAGCATATCCGCGTATATTTAAAACTCGAAAAATAATCCGATCCGTCGGCGATTATTACGGTCCGTATAGTTATGGTAATACGGTCGATTTGGTTTTGGAGCTCATTCATACACTCTACCCTATTCGTACCTGTGTGATGCCAATTACCCCCTCCGGAGTACGGCAAGGGAAGTATCGTGTTTGCCTTAAATATCATTTGAAACATTGCTGCGGTGTTTGTGCCGGCTGTGTTTTGGACGATGAATACAAGGGTTATATTGATTCTGCGCGCAAAATAATACAAGGTAACGCACGAGAGATTCGAGTGGAGTTGGAACATCAAATGCTGGTGGCGGCTGAACGGATGGAGTATGAGCGTGCCACTGATTTAAAAGAGAAGTTAGATTTGGTGGATAAGTTTTGCTCAAAAACTATAATTTGTAACACGCATATAGGTGAACTTGATGTCTTCGGCTACGATGAACAGGCGCAAAATGTGTATATTTCCATGTTGCATGTTCAAAACGGAAGTATAGTAAGTGGACAAACTATTGAGTACAAAAAACAATTAGACGAGCCCAGGGAAGAGATGCTGGCGTTTGGTATGATGGAACTTCGTGAACAGTTGGGCAGTACGACTCCGGAAGTTATTGTTCCGTTTATTCCCGATGGATTCAACGAAAATTTACATATCAATTTGGCTCTTTCCGGTGATAAGAAGAAACTGTTGGACCTTGCTATGAAAAATGTGCAGCAGTATAAATTAGATCGGTTGAAGCAATCCGACAAATTAAATCCTGAGCAACGTGCTATGCGTGTTTTGGGCGAATTGCAACGCCATTTAGGTATACAAAAAACACCTCTTTTCATCGATAGTTTTGATAATTCCTCCATTCAAGGAACGGATGCTGTTGCAGGTTGTGTTGTCTTTAAAAAAGCCAAACCGAGTAAAAGCGATTACAAGCGTTTTCGCATTAAAACTGTTTATGGGCAAGATGACTATGCTTCCATGCGTGAAATTGTGCGTCGGCGTTATACGGATATTCTCGATGAAAACGGGCAACTTCCTGATTTGATTATTGCCGACGGTGGTATAGGGCAGGTAAATGCTATTCGTGAAGTTATTGAACAACAATTGGGGTTATCTATTCCGGTTGCCGGATTGAAAAAAGATGACAAACACCGCACGAATACGCTTCTTTTTGGTGACCCTGTTCAAGAGATTAGTTTGAAGGTTACCGATGAGGTCTTCCGCTTTTTGGTGCAAATACAAGACGAAGTGCATCGTTTCGCGATTTCATACCACAAAAACAAGCGTTCCAAGTCGCAAGTGAAATCGGAATTAGATGATATTCAGGGAGTTGGTGCAGTTACCAAGCAAAAATTATTGTCCCATTTTCAATCTGTTTCACGAATTAAAACGGCTACACTTGATGAGTTGCAATCAGTCGTTGGAACTCGCTATGCATCAGTTGTTTATAACTATTTTAATCGCTAAATATCGCCCTGAGAATTTAATATTTTGCAATTATGACCGAGTATACATTAAAAATTGACGAAAATACAGCCCTATTTTTGCTCTCCTCGTCCGGGGAACATCTTTCTGCGATAGATCTTTTGCGTCGCTACCCCACTCGGCGCGTCTTTGCTTTTGATGCACCTATGGGAGCTGGTAAGACAACTTTTATCAAACAGCTATGTAATGAATTGGGAACATCCGATGTGGTTAACTCACCAACCTTTGCTATCGTCAATGTGTACGATACGCCCCATGATGGTGAGATTTACCATTTTGATTGCTATCGTCTGAAAGATATTCGCGAGGCACAGGACTTCGGGGCAGAGGAATATCTTTATTCGGGTAATATTTGTTTAATTGAGTGGCCGGATCTTATCGCACCTCTTTTGCCGGAAGATACCTTATATATACATATACGCGTGTCGGATAACGGTGACCGCATATTAACTATTGACGATTGATGAACTTCATTGGCCGACATCTGGTGTTGATTCTCTTGTTTCTTCCTCTTACAATATGGGCGGAGAATGTGGAACATGAGGATATCCTGCATATCCGGTATGGTGGTGCTTGGCGACAGGATCAGTACCTTTCTCCCCTACTCTACAATGGTATGACGGTGGCAATTGGCAATGAATGGTGGCAACCGTTTCGGATGGATACTAAGTTGGGGCAGACCGGCAAATTGACCAATTGGGAGCACCTTGGACGCCTGCATTTGGCTTTTGATTGGACTTATAACCCTACTCGTTCCAATATCTTGTATGGCTTTTCGCTCAACGCCGGTTGGGGTGCCTATTACACATGGCGGTTTCCCGAACAAGGTGTGCAGTTGCTGTTGGGGCCTTATTGCGAGTTGAGCGGTACGGGTAAGTATCTCGTCCGCAATGTTAATAAACCGTTTTCGTTAGATGCGGCATGTGATATCATGGCAATGGCAGGTGTGGGCTATGTGTTCTGTGGCAAACATACTTCTTACCGTTTGCGTTATTTGGTGCGTGCCAATTTGATAGGTGTGGATTTTATGCCTGATTATTGGCAGTCGTATTATGAGTTAGGAGAACAGGTGCAGGGACGAATCCGTTGCTCGGGTATGTGGAACCATCGCACCGTACGGCAGGAACTGACGCTTGACATGCAATTCCCCCACTCCACTTGGCGGGTTGGTATCTGTCATGACTATACCGAATATGGACAGCGTGATATGATGTTCTCACATGAACAAGTTTCTGCTATCGTGGGCACTTGTTTTCGCTATAAAGTCAATCCTAAAAAAAGTTTCACGCCACTTTAATTTATGCGTAAATATTTGATTTTCATATTGATTCTTATCTTGTCGGCGTGTACACATCGGTTTGATGGCGTGTCGGATAATACGCCGGTTGGCAATATGGAGTGTTTGTGGAACACACTGGATTCCAAGTACTGCTTTTTTGACGAGAAGCAAGTAGACTGGCAGTCTGTATATGACCATTATTTGCCTGCTGTCCGACAGTTGGCGTCTGATGATTATTTGGCACTTTTTGACACCTTGTCCGCAATGGTCAATACGCTCCACGACGGGCATGTTAATCTATACTCGTCCTTTGATGTCTCGGTGTGCAGGAGTTGGTATGAGGGGTATCCTGTTAATTTTGATGCGTCAGTTATTTCTGCTCGCTATTGGGCTGATTGCCGTGTGGCAGGTGGTGCCAGGTATGCCACTATTGCTGATGGCACGGTCGGCTATATGTATGTAGCGGATTTTGAAACGCCTGTTTCTGCCAACAATATGGCATATATTTTGCGGTCTTTTCAGGACTGCAAAGGGCTGATTGTGGATGTCCGTAACAATGGTGGTGGCAGTCTGGAGTATGCTTACCAGCTGGCTGCGACTTTTTTCAGTGAGGACAAAACAGTTGGTTATTGGCAACACAAGAATGGGGCGGGGCACAGTGATTTCTCTTCTTTGGAAGAGCAGCGACTCAACAAAAAAATGATGCCTTCCTCGTGGTTTCGGCCGGTGGTGGTGTTGTGCAATCGCCATACGTATTCGGCAGCCAATTTCTTTGTCAGCATAATGCGTTATGCCGATCATGCTGTAGTGATGGGCGGTGTTAGTGGCGGTGGCGGAGGCATGCCTCTCAGTTACGAACTGCCGAACGGGTGGTTGGTGCGTTTTTCCAGCGTCCGCATGGTAGATGTAGATAAGAATAGTATTGAAAACGGCATTGTGCCCCATATCATCGTAGAGGATAATCCTGAAACGGATACGGACGAGATTATCGAGGCGGCAGTTAGTAGAATAAAAGAGTTTCATAAACATGATACAAGTCATTGATTTACACAAGAGTTTCGGCGCGTTGCAGGTCTTGCGCGGAGTCAATCTGCAGGTCGAGAAAGGCGAGATTGTGGCTATTCTCGGTCGCAGTGGAGCCGGCAAAACAACCCTGTTGCAGATTATCGGGACGTTGGATAGTCCCGATAGCGGGCAGGTGCTGATTGACGGTCAAGATGTCTTTGCTTTATCCGAAAAGCAGTTATCGGCGTTCCGCAATCGCCATATTGGTTTTATTTTTCAGCAGCATCAACTTCTGCCTGAATTCACGGCGCTGGAGAATGTTATGATGCCCGGTCTTATTGCCCGAATGGGGGATAAAGAAGTGCGCCAAAGAGCGGTCGAATTGCTGACCCAGTTGGGCTTGCAGGATCGTTTGGAGCATAAACCTTCTGCTTTGTCCGGCGGTGAACAGCAACGCGTGGCTGCTGCCCGTGCCATGCTTTTGCAGCCCTCTGTCATTTTGGCGGATGAGCCCAGTGGTAGTTTGGACGAGCAGAATAAAAAAGAACTGCATACTTTATTGTTAGAGATGCGTGAAAAATACGGTCAGACCATTATTCTTGTTACACACGACATGGAACTGGCACAAATATGTGATCGTCAATTAGTTATTCATGATGGAATCCTTTAATCGTTTCTTTTTCTGTCCGCTTTTTGCGGCTTCGTTGTTGTTCTCGGCGTGTTCGTCTTCTCGGTCGTATTTCCCCAAGCACATGGACCCGCAGCATGTGGATATTGTTCGTTTTGATAATGCGCTGATGAATGTGTCTGCCGATTCGGCGTTGCAGGATATTCGCGTTTTATACGATGAATACGATGTTTTTATGCCCGTTTTTGCGGAGAATATCTTGGGTGTTGCTGCCGATGATACACTCTATTTGGCGCAGGCGTTGCCTCAGTTCTTGGCAGATACACTATATGGCTTCGCTGAAACGAACGCGCGGGCGCAAGCCGTCTTTGCCGATATAGACACTATCCAAACCCTCTTGGATGGAGCGTTTACACGCCTTCATTATCTTTATTCGGATTTGCCTATTCCTACGGTTTATTTCTTCGTCTCCGGTTTCAATGCCTCTATTCTTTTTATAGATGATGACTTGGCGGTTGGCACGGATATGTATCTGGGTGCCGATTGGAAGTACTACAACAGCGTGGTCTATAATTATCAGAAGCAGTCTATGCGTAAATCGGCTGTTCCTATTGATGTCGTCAGTGCTTATTTATTCCGAAATCTGCCCTATACATCGACTAAAAACCGCCTTTTGGAGAATATGCTCTATCGCGGTAAAATCATGTACCTGCTGTCCCTTTTGTTGCCCGAATATCCCGAGTATGAGATTATGGGCTATACGGAGGACCAGTGGAACTGGTGCGTCGATAATGAATTGGCTATTTGGAACCATATCATGGATAAGCGCGATTTGTTCAAAACGGAAAGTATGATTCTGACTTCTTATTTGAACGACGGACCTTTCACTTCGGAAATTTCTCAGGACTCACCGGGGCGGCTTGGTACATGGATGGGTTGGCGTATAGCAAAGAGCTATATGGAACATAATGAGGATGTTACCTTGCAGCAACTCATAGAAAATGGCGATGCCCAAGCCATTCTTGAAAATAGTTTTTACCGCCCCTAATCCGATTGCCATCTATGGATGAATCTTATTCTCAGTTTGTTCCATCCTCTTCTGTGAGCGGTTTGTCCGCACAGTGGACCCATTGTGAACTGCTTTCCGAGCATGGTGCCCGTCGGGTGTATCGTGCCACTCGTTACGGGCGGCGTTTTGTCCTAAAGACCCTCCGTGGCGCGGATAAGGATATATTGGTGCAGCAGCGTCTGCAAAAGGAGTTTGCGCTCGGGGTCGAGTTGGAGCACCCCAATATAGTCCGTATTATCAGTTATGAATCGGTACCCGGAGTGGGGGAGTGTATCATTATGGAATTTGTGGATGGCATGACCTTGTCCGAATTTCTGCTCACACACCCTTCCAAATCCGTTAAACGCCGTCTTTTCTTCCAACTTTTGGACGCGGTGCAGTACCTTCATAGCCGTCAAATGGTGCATCGGGATATCAAACCTGCCAATATCCTCGTTACCCGTAATGGCAACAATATCAAACTTATAGATTTCGGTTTGACCGATACGGACGATTCGGCAGTCTCTTGTCAAACGGCGGGAACAGCCGGTTTTGCTTCTCCCGAACAGATAGCGGGCGGACTCTTGGACTGCCGGTCGGATATCTACGGCTTGGGTAAGGTGTTGCGCTTGTTGTGCCCGCAATATAGGTGTATCGCGGCGAAGTGTACGCGCGAAGAGCAGTCTCGGCGTTATTCCTCTTGTGATGCACTCAAAAAAGCCCTTGTTCGCAGGGATAATTGGCTTCGTTGGATTCCTTTCTCGGTCGGTTTACTCTGTCTGTTATTGGCTTTGGTGTTGTCTTGGATGGTCTATTTGCGTCCCGATCCTCGGAAGCAAGTCATTCAGCAGGCACAGGACCTCATCAGCCAACAGTACCAACTCATCTGTTCTCAACCTCCCTCATCGCTACTGGAATATAATACCACACTGTCCTATTTTTATGAACATTGTGCCGTCGTGCGTGATTCAGTGGCAGCTACAATCAAGGACGATGCCTTGCGAGCCGATTTTATCAATGCTGCTGTCGTTAAGGCAGGTCAATTAGGCAGTGTTTATTACGAGTCCTTAACGGGGGTAGAACGGGAGTAGAAGCTATGGTTAGTTAGTTGTCTTACGACGAAAGGAACAAAAAGGACTTTGCGTATGTGAAGAAAAAGCAGTACCTTTGCACTCGCAAGTCCTGAGAATACTTGTTATATATGAATAAGGACGCCCCTGAAATAGTACAATTGCGCTTGG
>JAZUGJ010000165.1:0-9010 GCA_045641145.1 Paludibacteraceae bacterium | reverse complement strand
GGTTAACTACATTTTGGGGAACAATATCATTTACATAGTTGGCTGCCCAATCCGACATCCCGTGCCACAATATGCCGGCAACAGCCACGATATTGTTTTGCGCCATACGTGCAAAATCCGCCTTAGGCACATTGCGAGTGTGTACCACGGTGTTGCGCAGTTTCTTCTTTCCTTCAGCAGCGAAAGCGTTCACGGCACGATGGACAGCTCCATCCCCCATCGTATGAACGTGCATTGTCATACCATTGGCATTGGCGGTGTGGGTAATTTTAGCCACTTCGTCTTCCTCCCAGTTAGCGATACCATAACCATATTCCTTATTTTTATATGGTTCCATCGTCATCCCCGTACCACTTTCTACCGTACCGTCAATAAAGATTTTAACGTAGTTTGCATAGACATGATTACCAGTATATTGTTTCATCTGTTCAGCCCTTTCTAACTCGGTTTCAACACTCTCGCACGAACTTTCGATTTCGTAACTCATACCCAGCAACATGTGTAGGTTACCGTCTTGGTCAAGCGACTGAGCGCCCTCGTAGAAAGCGTTGGTTCCAAAGTAATTGGACCAACCATCCATATACGAAACATAACCGTTGGAAAGCAACAGTTGTTGCGCTTGTTCAATGGCTGTTCGGGCTGCGGAAGCAGGGAGCAGTTCCTCGAAGTTGATACCGCGTGAGCGAACATATGTTCCTGCTTGTTCAAGGAGCAGTCCGGTTGGTTTATTGTCGGTATCCATACATATTTCGCCACCGCGGATTTGGGAAACAAGCACATTACCGTCCTTATCCAAGATACCGGCATTTTGCAGGCACAGGGTGTTAACCAAACCCTTATGTCCTTCGCCATCGCTCATATACAGAGCAACGTCCGGGCAGATAGCATCCAGTTCACTGCGCGTGGGCATCCCCGAAGTTAAGAAGGATTGATACATCCAACCCGTACCAAAGATAGAAGACTTGCCTGTAAGTTTGGCTTCGTTGTAAGCGGCTTTAATCGCCTGTTTAAATTCTTCCACAGTAGTATTGATTGTGAAAACAGGTCCTCCCATAACGTTTAGACCGCCCGCCATCATATAGTGGGCGTGTCCCTCGTAACAGCCAGGGATAATGATGCCTTTGTCCCTGTAATCAATCACTGTTACACCGTCTTTGACGTACTTCTTTGCCTCATCGACAGTACCCACATAGAGGAATTTGCCGCCACCTACTACAAAAGCATCAGCGATAGCGTTGTTTTCTGCGGTAAAGATTTTACCATACACTACTAAATCCGGACTCTCATTGTTAGAGTTCTTTTGGTTGCAGCCGACCAATGTAATCGCTGCCACAGCCATCAGTGCCAAGGATACTTTTTTCATTTTTTAGGTATTAGTTTTTAGTTGTTCGTTTTGAAATGCAAAGCTACGATTTTTTTTTGATACTTGCAAATATTTGCAAAAAAAAACGGGTTTAGCAGGTTTAACTGGTTTAAAGTGGCATCAGAGTGGCTCAATCACCCATTAATCACCTATTAATCACCCGTTAATCACCCGTTAATCACCCGATGCGGACAGGTGTTGAAGGGCCGCATAGACCTTGTCAACAGGGAAGCCCATGACATTGAAATAAGAGCCCTCCAAACGGGAGACGGCAATATAGCCAATCCACTCCTGAATACCGTACGCGCCGGCTTTATCCAATGGCTGATAGCGGGAGACATAGGTGTCTATCTCCTCGTCCGTCAAGAGGCGAAAAGTAACATCCGTGCAGTCCACAAACGATTGGACAATGCCTTGTGCGGTACGGAAGCAGACACCTGTATAGACCTGATGCGTCTTGCCGCTCAACAGCCGCAGCATACGTTTAGCGTCCTGTTCGTCATGCGGTTTACCAAGCACCTGCCCGTTTGACCAGACAATCGTATCTGCGGTAATCAGTACTTCGTCGGGAGCCAGCGTGTGGGTGTACGCCTGTGCCTTTTCGCGTGCGATGAACAAAGGAATATCCCCGCCTTGTAATGCTGGGGGATAAGACTCGTCGGAGTGAACAGAAACGACGGAGAAAGGTATATCCAGTCCCGCCAATAACTCACGACGGCGGGGGGACTGACTGGCTAAAAGGATTTTCATAATGCCCGCTCAATAACCAATCCGTAGAGCATTCCCATGAGCATAACGAATTTCATTACGCCCTGTGCCACGCGGTAATCGGACGGTATTTTAGCCGCCCACATGAGCCACAACGCGCAAGCCAACGGTGTGAGTATGCCGAAAACAACATACCGAGACGAAAGGGTGTTCCAGCCATGCGGGTAGGGCAGACAGAAGAAACCGATCCAGACAAGCAACGCCATAGTCAGCAAGCCGATAGCGGTAATAATCCATTTGGTTGCCCAATCGCCCAATCGGACGGGCAGGGTGTGGCATTCGAGTTCGCGGTCGCCCTGCTGGTCCTGCAAGTCCTTCATCATTTCGCGCATGAGCGTTGTGAGGAAAGCAAACAGGGCAAAGCCCCCCAGCCACAGGTATAAGTCTTGCTCCACTGACGAATAGGAAATGATATCTCCGAAACGATGGCGCAAGATGCCCACATTTGCCATCACGACCGTAATAGGCGGCAGAGCCGCCACGAAAGCAACGAGGATATTGCCGATAACAAACTGCCGTTTGTAACTGCTGGAGTAGAACCACAACAACCCCGGCACAAGAATAAACACCAATGCCAGCGACCAACTGCGGCACAGCCATGATTCGACCAAGCCGAACACAACTCCGGCGATGGTGAGGAACTGGTGGGCGTGCATGGCTTGCTCTTTGGAGATGCCATTGGTAACCAGCAGTTTATCCGGTTTATTGATGCGGTCAATCTTGATGTCAAAATAGTCGTTGATGACATAACCGCCTGCGGCGATACATATTGTAGCCACGATAAGCAGCATCAATTGCCACCACGGAAGGACGGGAGAGAACATGGCATGTTCCAAGACGGGCGTTGCCACCCAGCTCGCCATGACCCATAAAAGGATAGCCAGCATGAGCAAGTTCATCCAACGAACTAATTGTAACCAAGATTTAAGACGGAGTAACATTATTTTTTCTTTTTAGACGCGTCTTTGAGTTGCAGAATAATTCCCTTCCACGCCGGCAGGGTGAAGTGCAACGGCAGTTTGGAAGTGAAGGACAATTTTTTGTATTTGGTATTGGTCAGTAAGTCGACTGCCGAAACTGTTTTCCACTCGTCCTGCTTCAAGTACTTGAACGCTTCAGCCGGAATACGGACATCGACCTCGACTTGGCGGTCGTCAAAGTTAAGCACAAAGAGCAGCACTTCGTCCTCCAACTTGCGGATATAGGTATATTGCTCGTGCTTATTAAATCCCTCTCCCTGCGCATATTCCAAATCGTACATGGCACCCGAATGAACGGCTTTGTTGTCGCGTGCCAGAGTGAGCAGCGATTGGTAGAACTTACGCAAATCTTTCTGCTCGTCGGAGAGTTGTTTTCCGTCGAACTTACCATTATTTGCCCATGCCTGAATGGATTTGAGTCCCCAGTAGTCGAAAATCGAACTGCGTCCATCCATGCCGGAGAAACCTTCGGTTTCCATTCCTGTTTCCCCCAGTTCCTGTCCTGCATAGACCATGACGGGATTGACGCCAAGCGTAGCCGCCACTATCATTGCGGGCTCGGCACAGACGCCCCTGCCACAGAAGAAACCCGATGCAAGCCGTTGCTCGTCGTGGTTTTCAAGGAAATACAGCATACGGTCGCGTATGTCCTCTACTGCCTGCCATTGGTTCGTGATGCCTTCAACCGGCCAGTTCTTGCTGGTTACGCCACGCAGGTAGTCGTACATACCGACCTTGTCATATAGATAATCAAAGCCCGCATCCAAGAAAGCGTGGTAGAGTTGCGGATTATAGCACTCGGCTATAAACTGCACATCGGGGAAATAGGTGCGGATATACGGAATCACCCACTGCCAGAACTCAACCGGCACCATCTCTGCCATATCGACACGGAAACAATCCACACCTTTGCGCGCCCAGAAATGCAGTATATCAAGCATTTTTTTCCATGTATCGGGAATGGGGTCAAACTGTTTTTCCCCACCGCCCATGTAGTGGACACCGTAGTTGAGTTTGACCGTTTCATACCAATCATTCTGAGAAGGATGGGCAGAGAAACAATCGTTACCAGTAACCTTGGCGGGATATTCATCGTAATTGTCAATGGGGAACTGCGGGTCAAATTTTTCTCCGGGCAGGTAGTAGAAATTATTCAGCGGCGAGAAAGCCCATTCCGAATGGTCGTTCTGCCCCAAATCTTTCACCCCTTTGGGCTTGCAGGCGGAAACATACTCACGGCTGACATGATTGGGCACAAAGTCGATGATAACTTTCATTCCCTGTTTATGCGTGCGGCGAATCAATCCTTCAAATTCCGCCATGCGTTTGCTCTCGTCCGTCGCCAAGTCGGGGTCCACATCGTAATAATCCGTAATGGCATAAGGCGATCCGGCTTTACCCTTTGTAATAGACGGGTTGTTCCGTTCCGCCGTGGCATGACGAATGACACCCGTGTACCAAATATGCGTGGCTCCCAAATCCTGAATGGCTTTTAGGGCTTTGGGCGTAATGCCGTCAAAAGTGCCACATCCGTTTTCCTCACGGCTTCCGTTGCGTTTGCGCGTGGGGTTGTAGTTGGTAAAAGTGCGCGGGAAGAGTTGGTATATAATTGGTTTCATGTATTTACACGAGTGCTTGGGTGTCTAATGCAATCATCAGTTCTTCGTCAGTAGGAATAACGCAAAGGGTTACTTTGCTACCCTTGGTAGAAATAACCGCTTCGTCCCCATGAATGCCGGCATTGACTTTCTCGTCCAATTCGGCACCGAGGAAAGACAATCCTTTGGCAATTTCGCCGCGGATGTATGCATCGTTCTCGCCGATACCACCCGTGAAGACGATAATGTCCACACCATTCATGGCTGCGGCGTATGCACCAATGTATTTCTTTACACGGTAGATAAACATCCGGCGTGCCAAGTCGGCGCGTTGGTTGCCGGCATTGATAGCCGCTTCGATATCGCGGCAGTCCGAACTAACTCCGCTGATACCCATCAGGCCTGATTTCTTATTGACCAAATTGGCAAATTCGGCAGTGTTCATGCCTTCCTTATCCATGATATAAGTGGCAGCACCGAGATCCAAATCTCCTGCGCGTGTACCCATCATTAATCCCTCCACAGGGGTCAGACCCATAGATGTATCTACCGATTTGCCGTTAAGTACAGCCGTGCAACTGCCACCGTTACCGATATGGGCGGTAATGATTTTCTTGCCTTCGGCTTTGATTCCGAGATAGTCACATACCCGAGCGCTGACATAGCGGTGAGAAGTACCGTGGAAGCCATAGCGACGGATAGCATATTTTTCATACATTTCATAGGGGAGGGCGTACATAAACGCCTCGTCGGGCATTGTCTGGTGGAAAGCGGTGTCAAAGACTACCACTTGCGGAACACCGGGCAGGGATTTCTCGATGGCTTCAATGCCTTTCAGGTTGGCAGGGTTATGCAACGGTGCCAAATCGGCGCATTGGATAATCATGGCTTTGACTTCGGGCGTTATCAGCACGGATTTATTGAATTTCTCTCCGCCGTGAACGACACGGTGTCCGACTGCCTGAATCTCCTTCAAATCCTTGAGACAACCGACCTCGTGGTCAATCAGTTTATCCAAAATAAGTTGGATACCCACTGTATGTTCCGGCATGGGTTTGGAGAATTTGACTTTTTCGCCATTGGGCAATTTGACTTGCAGGAAAGCGTCCGGCAAACCAATCTTTTCAACTCCACCTTGTGCCAACACTTGGCGGTTGTCCATTTCAAATAATTTGTACTTGATACTACTGCTGCCGCAGTTCAAAACCAATATCTTCATAATGCAATGTTATTTACGGGGTGATTATTTCATCGCCTGGTTGGCGGTGATGATGACCATTTGAACGATGTCCTGTACTTTGCAACCACGGCTGAGGTCGTTGACAGGGGCCGCAATGCCTTGAAGGATAGGACCCACTGCATCGGCACCGGAGAAACGCTCCACTAATTTGTATCCGATATTACCTGCCTGTAAGTCAGGGAATACCAATACATTGGCCTTGCCGGCAACGGGACTGCCCGGGGCTTTGCTTGCACCTACTTTTTCCACTAATGCAGCATCGGCTTGCAGTTCGCCGTCTATATTGAGTTCGGGAGCCATCTCTTTTGCCAAACGGGTTGCTTCGGTTACTTTGTCGATAAGTTCATGCTTGGCAGAGCCCTTGGTGGAGAAGGACAGCATCGCCACACGCGGCTCTATCTGAGCAAGAGTGCGTGCCGTATCAGCAGTGGAGATGGCTATCTGTGCCAACTCTTCCGCAGACGGGCAAGGGTTGACAGCACAATCGGCAAAGACAAGGAATCCGTCTTCGCCCAACTGTTTAGCGGGGGTGAACATGAGGAATGCGCCACTGACAATTTTCACGCCGGGTTTTGTCTTCAAGATTTGGAAGGCGGGGCGAATAGTATCTGCCGTTGTACCTCTGGCACCTGCCAGTTCGCCGTCAGCATCCCCATTTTTAATCATCAGGCAACCTAAATAAAGAGGGTCTTGCGCTTTTTTTGCGGCTTCCTCTTCGGTCATGCCTTTGGCTTTGCGCAATTCGAAAAGTAAGTTGGCATATTCTTTCATTTTGGGCTCCGTTGCGGGGTCAAAAATAGTTGCCTCTTTGATATATTCGTACCCTTTTTCGGCAGCCATCTGCTCAATGACGGTTTTTTTACCGATTAGAATGAGTTTTGCCAATTTGTCTTTCAACAGGATATTGGCCGCTTCCAACGTACGGGGTTCATCGCCTTCAGGAAGGACGATGCGTTGCGGGTTTTGCTTTGCCCGCAAAGTCATTTGTTCTAAGATGTTCATGATCAAAAGTAATGTCTTTTATATGTTGCAAAGTTACCAAAAAAAATACGCGCACGCAAGATAAATAGGATAAAAAGGCATTTTTTGCGAAAAATATTTGGTAATATGAAAAAAAAGTTGTATCTTTGCAGCCCGAATGAGTAATGTATCTCGAGTACTAATTAGAAATCTAATTCATAGAAGTATGTATATGAAGAAAATTTGTTCTATTGCATTGGCAATGATGGCGACGGTTTCCGTGTTCGCGCAGGATATGCAGGAAGTTCCCGAAATCCAACAAGCGCAAGCTCCCACAGACTCGTTGGGTATCCACCCGTGGGACAAGAAAGAGAATGACAATCATATTGTTATTCCTGCCCAGGCGCACTGGTCTATGTATTTGAGTGCCGGTTTCAACGTTACCGATGCAGACTTTACCAGTGAGAAGAAGCATGCTGTTTGGGTGCCTACAGTTGGTTTGGGTGCCGCTTATCACTGGAACAATACATGGTCGCTTGGTTTGGAATATAAATTCCGTAACTATCGCGTTACCGGTTCCGGTAGAGAGTGTGATGCAGACATTATGCTAAAGGGTATGTCTCACCAAGCCAATGCGTATGTTGCATTAGACATTTTCAATATGTTCCGTCCGCAAAACAAAGCCAAACTTTTTGCTTTTGATGTTCTCTTGGGCGGTGGCGCGTTGTGGTTTAAAAACAGCATTCAATACGAGAATGAGCGTTTGATGAGTAAGATTCTTACTGAAACACCGTGGAATTATAACACAGCCAAACAGCAACCCACAAAGATGGATAAATATAAACTCACAGGTGCGTTGATGATTGGTGCAAGTGCTGAATTCAATATCAACCGTAGTTTCCAATTAGGTTTGCGTGGCGTTTATTTCTACACCACTACCGACCAAGTTGACAATCGTGTTCGTCCTGAAAACAACGACGGTTTCTTTGATTGCGAGATTTTGCTCCGTTATAAATTCGAGCCGCGTAAATTGTCCAATGTACGTAACTTCATGACCGACGAGACCATCGCAAAATGGAATAACGGTGAGTATTATGACGATCCTGAAATCGGTGCTGCCAAGCGCAAACGCGCACAGCAACCCCAAGGTGACGGTATAGTCGTGGCTCCTATCAAGGATACTGTGTATATCATCACTCGTGATACGGTATTTATGGCTCCTGCTCCTGCAGTTGTTGCCGCGCCTCAACAGAAACGTACCATTCATGATTATGTCGTTTATTTCGCTAATGACGATCCCACTTTGGATAACGCTGCTTTGGCTACCATTAACGAAGCCGCCGGTGTGCTGATGCAAGAGACCGAGTATGGTGCAGTTATTGTAGGTTCATGTGATAATACGGGTGCTGTTGAGTATAACAAATGGTTGGCTGTACAGCGTGCCACTAATGTAACCAACACGCTGACCAAAGACTTTATGATTGATCCGTCGCGTATTTACCATGTTGGTCGCGGTATTATGCAAGACGACCGTGACGAGGGTTCATATAGTCTTAACCGTCGCGTTGAAATCCACCTGGTTGATACAGCCGGTATGAATGAAGCCAAGCGTATTTACCGTCGTTTCGATGCATACAAGAATGTACCCAGAACTTCTGCTGTTCGCCATAAGGGTGAAGGCGCGGGAGCATCTTCTTCCCGCATTATGGAAGGTGACGAGCCGTCTATTCTCAGCCAAATGGTGAAAGAGGTTGTAGAGACTATTGTTCCGACTACAGCACCTTCTGCAGAAGCCGATACGATTGTAGTAACTTCTGATATGACGCTGAGTAAATTGGCGAAGCAGTATTACGGCAACGGTAACTATTGGTACTATATTTACGGTGCCAACCGTGACACATTGTCTTCTCCTGACAAATTGAAAGAGGGAATGCATTTGGTTATCCCTCCGTTGAGTGAGGCGAAGAAGATGTTCAAACTCTCGGACATCACCAAGATGTTACAGAGTTTGAATCAATAAAAAAACACCGATGACGCCGGTTAAGCGTCGGGGTCCCGTAGCTCAGTTGGTTAGTAGCACCTGACTCATAATCAGGGGGTC
>JAZUGJ010000164.1:0-9716 GCA_045641145.1 Paludibacteraceae bacterium | reverse complement strand
TATCAGACATATTCTTGTCATAGTGTTGCCCGGTGTGCACAAGACGGTAATGTATATTCCGTCCTGCACCCTCTGCCTTATTAATGGCGTTGATTATTGGCGCTATCTTCATAAAATTCGGACGCGCCCCAGCTACTAGCGTAATTAACATATTTTACTATTTAAATCTGTTCCAATCAAAATCCTCACGCTTAGCGTCTGTTGCAGACTGCGGATAATTCTCTATGAACCATGTCAACCATGTTGCAACATCAATTTTCTCACTCAACATTTTATTTCGACGATTAGTGTATAGCTGTATACGCTCCTCTTCATCCATAACTAATAGTGCAGAAATAGCGGAATATAACGCATTCTCTCCACACAATTTTGCATCGTCTGTAGGATCTGATTTGAAAGTTGGAGAAGCTTTAACACCAATGCCCAAATGATATTTATCTTCCATTTCTGCCATGTAATTAATTTTACCCACAAAATCATTATATCGGACAAATGGAGTTCCTAAAATACCGGCTTCACACGCCATTGTTTGACTATCCCCTATATATATACTAGCAAATGCCAACACATGGTGAATATCTAACGGATTTATTTTCAATCTATATTTCTCAAATTGTGGTTCCAATTCTCGTTCACTCGTAATATATATCTTTCCATATGGCGCTAACATATTTATGACATTTTCAGCAACAGATGTAGAAAAACCGTGAATATTTACGTCATGATGCGCTGTGAGCTTTGCAAATCGCAAAATAAAATATGGTTTTGTAACATCTATTCCGTACTGTTTTACAATATCTTCCGAAGGGGAAAACCTAGTTGGCCATAAGTATGCCAACTTTTTATATCCATCAAATTCTATTTTTTTATAACTAAATTTTCCTGCATCAGTTATTTTAGGTGCAATTACACTCGTATATAGCGGAAAAAATAAATCTGCATACATTTTAATTATTTCATAATCATCATCAAACAACTCAAAAGATGGTATTTTAAATATCTTCCCAGCAACAGCCAAAACCCCATCCGATCCCATTAATAAATTAGGATGTTCTTTTTTTACTATTTTACAGACATCCCAGCATCGTTTTAGTAGTGACAGACCTAATCGAAACAGATTAGAATTTTGGGGACGTTGATCGACCTTAACATATGGCACATTTGCTTGTATACAAAGCTGCTCCAACATATCTTTAGGTCGAATGACAATAACTACACTATGTCCATCTTTCTGCAAATCTCCAATAGTATTTTTAAAAATATGGAAATGCGCCGGATGGCTAATCATAAAAAGGACTTTCATTTTTTAAGACATTTATAAGTTGGTATTACTAAAAGGTGTTTCGTCATATATTCCGTTGTCGGGCAATCCCCAACCTGATATCCATAATATTTTGCCCAATCTATACAATGTGCAAAATGAGTCGCCGTTTCTACCCCTTTAAATGTCCGAGCAGTTTTCTTCGGGTCATCACAAATGCAAACTGCCATAAACGCATTACATCCTATTTTAACGGGCAAAATATTTTGAATATCCAACGCATTGAGTTTACGCATTGATATCAGTTTTGATATAGATGGCTTTTGTTGGCGGTATATCGCAGCAACGCCAATATTCATGCCTGCAATTTTCTCTTGTGTTATAGGATTACGCACTTTATCATGTTTGAGAAATGGTTTCGTAAATACAGTATATACGAAAGGAGTGTAGAAGATTGACTTTAGCCACAATGTGTAAAATAGCAGGAACGAACGATTTAAGGGCTGTTGAGGATATTGGGATTTAACAACAGACAAATATTGTTTATTGTGCACTACTAATATACCTCCATTACCGATGCTCGGTAATTTACCTTGACCAATACTGAATGTCGCAAAATCTCCGTATATATGTTCAATACCATATGCATGAGCACAATCTTCAATTATTATTAAATCTGGATAACGCTGTTTAATGGTTTGTACATCATTTACGATACCAAATAGATGCGTTATAATAAGAGCCCTCATTCCATCGATTTTCTTATCCAAATCCTCAAAATCAATAGTCAACTCACGCGTAATATCAATAAAAACCGGTATCATTCCTGCCTGCCACACAGCATTCATTACCGTATGACAATTATATGCCATAACTCCCACTCGACTTTGCTTCGGCATATTTAGCACACTCAATGCCAAGTATAAACCACTGCGAGAGTGATTGAGCAAAAACTCATTCTCCTCTGCTTGATAGGGGTTTCCACACCAATATGTGAGCCGCATTTTATGCGGAAATTCTATTTGTAAGCGAGGTGTCATTTAAAGATTCGTAAAACAATAAAACCGATATATGCTATACCAAACAATAATTTATGATGTACTTTTTCATAACGACCAAAATTGACCAATTCGCCTCCCATCTGAGCTTTAAAATTCCTTACACCATATGGTTTATTCGGATTGCCTGCACCACCATAATCAAATATTTTATATCCATTTTGACAAGCCCATCGCAATGTTTCCCATATCAAAATATCATTTGGATATAACCCATAGTATTTTTGGTAACTACCCGCGTACCACCCATATAATGTTTTTTGAAACTTCAATCCTATTCTGCAACCCAATAAATCTCCTCGTTCATCTCTCACAACAAATAGAACCAACAAATTATGTTGTTGGGCATTTTTTATTAAATCTATGTTGGCTAAAGGCAATTTTGCTCGTTTATATACATTTTGAATGGCGCTATATCCCTCCTCTATCAGATCTGTTGTAATCTGGTGATTTTCGTATACATCAACATATAACTTATTTTTTTGTGCTTTCTTAATCTGTTTTATCCGTCCCTGCCCAATCCTTTTCCACATATCCTCCTCATGATCCAATGTTATTAAAAAGTTTAAATGGGATTCAAACTTATATCCATTCTGTTGATATGCATCATTCAGTGGTAACTGATTATAAAGATTCCTAATTTGAGTGTACAGAACCTTTGTACTTATTACTTCATCGTACGCCTTAAGCAAGTCTGCAACCAATTCTTTTTTATCATCTTTTACTATTGGTCCCCCTATTATTACGGCTCGACGAGAAAAATAAGCCTTCAAGAAACCTACTTCTTGCAAAATGACAGACAAAACAACACCAATCAATTCGCCATGGTCTTCCAATGCCACTACTATAGGAATATGACCAACCGTTTTCGAATAACAATCATACATCTCTGGCATCTGAAAAATTGTACCATGAGAAGAACTTACCACTAGATTACGCCACGCAGCACGACTGATCTCTTGTATGTTTGTTTTTATTTCCATTTTGCGTTTCTATTTTAATGCACATAAAATCAATACAAAACAACCGGTTCTTTTTTAACCAAGCGCCGTGCCCCTTTCCACAATGCCGACATCAAGAGGTGTCGCGCATACATGGGAGAGTATGGTTTAACCATTCGATAAGTTAGCAAATGACTTTGAAAGGTTAACCATTTTCGGGCTACCACATTCATTTTTAGTGCCTTTTCGCGCGCCTCGTACCTATCCTTACTATCACCATAATCCTCCGGACGAGCCAGTCCTTCGGTCATCACTCGTTGCGCAAACAATTCCCCGTGTTTTTGCAACCATCTGTTCCACTCCATTGTGCATTGTGCATCGTCAATCGTGCACCACAATAAAGGCCACTCCTGCGCCGGCAGACCAAGTTTCTCCACACAAATATATCCAAACAACTGCCACATCTCAGACAAACGCAACTTGCACAAGTTGGTTTTCATATATTTTTTATACTCCGCAAGCCGTTTCTCATCAGTGGCACGAGCAGCATAAATATGATGCGCCAACAGACATACATCACAAATCTGCTTAAAGCCGAGTCCTTCCTCAACAAAATGGTGCACAGCATGTAAGAAGACAAAAAGCATATTGAACTTATCTTCCGGCACATGCACCGTCAAATCCTCAACCTGCACAACGGACGCATTCGACTGCATAGCAGCATTTTCCAACGCATAATATACGCGTTTGTCCCTCGGGTGCTCCATCTTAACGGTCGTGCGGTGCATCTCAACCAGTCCATCGGGCATCACAAAATTATAATGCTTCAATTCTTCCCATTCTTCATCGTGATGCTTGGCATGAGGAAAAGCGTCTCGCAATAGGGCTGCTGCCTGGTGGTATTGCTCAGGTCCTACATAAACATCTAAATCACCCCAACTACGCAAATAAGGTTTAGGGTACAATGTAGCTAATCCAAAACCTTTCAGCAAAACAGGATGAATCCCCCCTGCCGATAATGCAGCAAAAGTCTTCTTGAGAATCCGTAATAACCCCTCTTGTGCCACCATATTCTGCATGCATACCTGCTTCATCTGCATCACTAAATCATTGTGCATTGTGCACTGTGCATTGTGCATTAGCAGTTGATTATAAATAAGGGGCGCCGTCCCTTGAATTTGTGCCAAATACACCAGCACTTCTATATCCTCGCCGTGCATGGTGCATTGTGAATCGTCAACCGAATAAATCGCTTGGCGAAGGAGAAGAAGATATATGTCTTGCGTAGAAACCGTCATGCTTTAGTTATTAAATCGGTGTATATATCCATCAATTTTTGTGCTATTTGTTTATTCTCCAAACCGAGCTCGACAATGCGCTTTCTACCTTCGGTACGACTATTCTGTTGTAATGCTTTGTCCAATAGTTGCGCCAATTCATCTACACTATGTTCATCGGCGTCCCAACGCTCTTTGGTGGGTCTTGGATTACGCAAAAGATAGTGTCCTTGCATGTCACCCAATAAATAAGCGATATCTGCCACATCTGTTGCCACAATGGGGCAATTACATGCCATCGCTTCTTTTAATGCTTGCGGACTACCCTCACTATGAGTTGGCAGAGCGAACAGGTCGCACGCACACATCCGCAATGCACATTCTGCACGAGACATACCTTTCATTTCAACGACCTCAACATCATTGCGTTTCAAAAGTGCCAATGCCTCTCGCAATAGAGCAACATTTTTGCGCGTATTCTCAAATGCACCGCCAAAAAGGATATATTTCTTATTATCGCTCCAATTTAATTGCTGGCGAGCAATTGTGAAATCAGTTAGTGGCAATTCGTCCAAACTGACCCCACAAGGAAGGATGGTATAATGCTTGGCTTTGAAATAACACAAGTCGCGTATATGTTGTGCCACATAGATGACATGGTCCGCAAATAGAGAGAAAAAAGACGACAGAAGATTGACATACCAATTCAGCGTTTCTCCGTTGTGGAAAGTAATCACCACCTTCGGACGAATTTGCCTGCGCAACAAGCGCACTGCCAGCACTGCCGTTACACCACTTAGGCCATAGTGAGCATGAACTATGTCCGGTTGAAATTTACGGATAACGGTCTGCACGGCAGGTATGCCTGTAAAATAACTGAATAACCCCTTACCGGCAACAGTGTGATACTCAACATCATTGTCCAATGCCAGCAATGCATCCCCTTGCTCTTTCACAAACGGCAAAATATGCGTTGCAAAATTACTTTTATATCGACTGACTTCCAGTATCTTCATAACTTAAATCATCCCCCTTCCTTTCAACTTAAACCAGTTCCAACCAAGACAAATAGCCACTTCAACCAACGGAATCAAATTCGCCCATTTAATCCATTTTTTTCGCTGCATGACTAAGGAGATTCCATATGCTGCAAATAGCATTAACATGGGCATAATAGGCATGTGAAAACGTCCTGATTGAGCAAAGTTACTTAAAACCAAACATGCCAAATAACCACAAGTAAACGCAATAATGAATACATGTCTCCGCCATTCACCACGAAAAAGCATTACAAACATCGAAAAAATGACAAAAAACGACAAGACATTCTTTATATAACTTCCTCCGGAAAGTATCTGTTGTAGGATTTGACCTTTATTTGCCGTATTGAATGTCGGAAACGGGATTGTAAAAATCAACGGAGCAAACACCGCTGCTCCGGCATATTGGGCAAATGAATTGACACGCCCTGAAGCATCCTTTCGCCGGGAACGCCAATTCATATTATCTTGCTGTTGCGTGGACTGCACGGTGCTTATCGTGTCATGCACACGAGTTCGAAGACTATCTCCAAATCCAATTAACAAAACTATTGCAACCAAAAATCCTGCAAAAACCTTTTTCCCCGTACTCATGATGCGCTTTGACACCATCACCACATGCGCCAACACTGCCGCAAAAGCAACTAAGCCCAATGCCGAGCGGAACAAAAAGAGTGTCATACCGGCCAATGTTGCCGGCAGCAACGCGCGAAAAGTCAATTTGTCATTACTACCCAATGCTTTGTCCATTTCATTAACAAACAGACAGCACAAAAATACCAATTCCGGTTCCTTAAACATCGTGCCACACCAATAAATCATGTTTGGATTAAAAGCGACAAACAGACATGCTATGCGTGCCACGCTATCTCCATAATGGCGCTGAGCAACGTGATAAATATAGATGGCAGATTGTGTGGAAATAATCGCCTTTATTACCATCGGTATCAGTACTTTTCCAGTATCACCCCAAGTACCGACAAACAGATATTCCAAAGCTAACCACAACGGATACCCAAAATCATCCACGGCAGAGCCATTCCGCTTTAACAACTCATTGATTGAATAAGGAAACCCTTCCTTTATCCATTCAACAATATTATATCCAAAATCCATATACCAGCCGGTATCTGCATCTTCCCCCCAAACATGCTCATAATAATCAAAATTAAAATAGAAAAAGCAATAAGCCACCCAAATAAGATGCACCGCCAAACCAACCACAAAGACATTGTGCAAAAAGCCCTTTTCACTCTGGCGTATCCATTGACGAGAAAATACAGAACCACCCAAGAAGAAAAGCAGCACTGATATAGACGCCAGCGTTGCATATCGCAATTCCATAGGATAACCAAATAGCAATATACATGCGCCAAACGCGATAAAGAAAAAGAGCGTAAAGCGTCCCGTTAACCATTTAGGCAAACCATATAACGATTGATAATACTGCATCACTTACCAAACGGCATATTATTACATTGCAATTGATGATATATTGACAATATTTGATCAGATACCACGGTCCACTCATATTGCCTTGCTAATTCGCGGGCATTCATAGACATGGATAGCCATGCTTTTTTATCTTCCAATAAACGGCACAAATTGTCTGCCATGCCTTCAACATCACCATAGTTAGAGAGAAGACCTGCCACCTCATCGGAAACAACATAAGGAACACCGCCTACGCGAGTAGCAACAACGGGCAATCCTGCTGCCATAGCTTCTGCCAACACAATCCCTTGACTCTCCTCCTGAGACGGCAATGCGAATATATACGCTTTCGCATATTGTTGCATTAACTCCTCTTGCGACAAATCTCTACCAACATCAATATCTGCCTTATAGGGCGACTTTTCCACCCGAGCCCATAATCGGTTATAGTATTTTTCATCAGATACGACTCCAACCAAAACTAAGCGAGGACAAACTGCACATTTTGCGCCTAATCTTTCTCGCAAGACCTCATATGCTTGAACCAATAGCATTTGACTTTTTCGCTGAGAAAACGCAGCGACACATAAAATAATAGGTTGTAATTCTCTCTCCACTATTTGTAGCGTTGTTAAATGATAGTATTTTTCATTTATTCCTTGAGGTATTATATGCAACTTAGGCAACTTGCGAATAGGATATTTTTGAAGAGCCGTTACTAAATAATCCGTATCCACAATGGCATGTGGGACACAAGATATAAACCGACATTCAATCCAACTCTGCTTAATAAACTGATACAGACTCTTAAATGATATCTTTTGGCACAATTGGTTCCATTTCTCTACTGCCAATAAACCATGTATTGTCACGAAAGGTTGAACACCTAAAATGCGTATTTTTTTGTATATTGCATACGAAATTTGTCCCGTACCATGAATGTGAACATAATCCGGCTTTTCGTGCAACACAATTTGCACCATCTGCGTTACACACGATATAGCATCTTCGTTATGAATTCCAGGATTGAGAAAACGATATACAATAATGTTGCCACAATGTTCAATAGTGGTTGAACCTTTCAGACGAGGGAAATCCAAGCATACCACATCATGTAATTTCGCTTGTGCTTGAGCCAAACCGTACACAGACGATTCTATTCCACCTCGAATACAATCTGCAGATACAGGATATGGTCCTATTTGTATAATTTTCATGCTAAAAATTTCATTCTCTCAATTCGGGCGCAAAGATAATAAAAAAATCACATTTTTGCAAATTTTTTTACACTAATTGCTAATTTTTAATTGATAATCGGTAATTTACACCCAAATACCTGTGATACTTACCATCTATCCGACCAGACAGAGCACTGAAAACAATGTGCCGGTTCGCAACATGTTTGGTATAAGTGGAGAAGTGCCTGCGAGTCGGCAGCATTTTTGACTCGTTGTCCGAGAAACTGCCATTGACGGATAATACGGTTATCCTCTGCCGGCAATTGTTCCAACAATGCCATTGCGTATTTCTCTTTACCTTCGGCATACAAAAAAGGCACAACGACATTGATTAGCAGCAAATCCACTGCCGCGCTCCCCATTTCGGCGACAGCAAACAATTGACGCAAATCCTTTATTTCACCAGTTTCCATACAACGGCTATATAACGAGTCGCTACCATGAATAAGCCGCGCCAACTGGCGGATACGCACCTGCGGTTGGTTGAACGGGCGCAAGCGTCCTTTCTTCCACAATGACGCATCTATTGGGGTCAAGCAGAACTTGGCACGCAAAAAAGCATATTCACGCTGCAAATCATTATCAGCATCCGTCAATAAACCCGCTTGCCCCAACAGTAATGCCGTAATTTGAAAGAGGTTATCCTTATGTTTGAACAAAATATTCAGTGGCGTCGCTTGCGCCAACATCTCCATTGGTACGCCATTGGTATGAAAACCGAACGCATGTGCCAAACTAACATAAAAAGCCGTTTGCCAATCATTATGCGAAACAGACAAGAGACGGTGTATGGAATCGCATTTACATTCTAATCGCCTCCGCAATAGGACACCTTTCCAACCATCCGTCAACAGAGACGGGTCGGCAACCAAACGCCCGGCACAAGGATGGGTAGCAAACGCCGAATCCATCTGACGGGCATCAGCTAAAAGGTGACAGATATAGTCTTCGTCCGTATTATATGTCAATTCCAATTGAGGAATAAGCTGCCCGCAACTATTGCGTACGTCTTTATCCGCACGACGAACAACATGCAGTAAAATATGGTCGTAAGCAGCATCCGTATGATGGTGATGCCGGTACCAATCGCTGCTTTCAAGATGTATCTCTATCTGCCCGACCATCTCAATGCCGTTTATTTGCAAACGGACATCGGTAAAGTCCGGTCCTGCTCCTTGATTATGGCGACCGGTAGACAAGACAACAACGGACTGACCGTCTGTCGTCCGTTGTTCAAAAGGAAGGAATAACCCTTTCTGCCAAATATAATGTAGCAGTATCTCCGGCATACCGCCCGAATTTACAGATGTTCCAATGCCTCTTTGATGCGGTAAATGGCTTCGCGGATAGTCTTTTCGTCTGTAGCATAGGACAGACGGATACACTTGTCCTCACCAAACGCAGCACCCGACACACACGCCACATGAGCAAGTCGGAGGCCAAAGCGGTCTTAGGGAAGACAAATGT
>JAZUGJ010000163.1:0-3656 GCA_045641145.1 Paludibacteraceae bacterium | reverse complement strand
AGACATTTGTCTTCCTAAGACCGCTTGGCCTCCGACTTCTCGGAGGTGGCATAACCGAACATCATCCCCTGGTCGCCCGCACCCTGATTGAGTTTACCCTTGCGGCTAACCCCCCGGTCTATATCAGAAGACTGCTCGTGGAGGGCTTGCAGCACACCGCACGACTCGGCTTCAAACTTATATTCGGACTTGGTGTAGCCAATGCGTTTAATCGTTTGGCGCACCACCTGCGGGATATCCACATAGCAGCGTGCCTTGACCTCGCCGGCAACGACCACCTGTCCCGTAGTCACCAGTGTTTCACATGCCACATGGCAGTTGGCGTCCTGCACCAAGAAATTGTCCAATACCGCGTCGCTAATCTGGTCAGCGACCTTATCCGGGTGCCCCTCGGACACCGATTCGGAAGTGAATAAATACTTTTTCATTTTAGCATTTGTTTGTAGGAAGTTGCAAGCAATCAAATCTGTCTTCCTTGGTTGATAATATAGTGTTGCAGGGTTTGGCGGAACTGCTCCGTTGTACCCATATTTTTCCATGTTTTCAAATTAGCCACACGCTGCCGGACCGATTGGACGGCGTGCTTTTCCAATTTCTCTTTTGTGGGCGTAATGGCCTGCTGCAGCACATCAAAATCCACATCGTAGAGCATGGTGGAATGGACGATAGTGGCATTCTCCAACGCCTGACAAGCACTGCCGCTCACCTTGAGGCCGTTCACCAAGATATCGTTATGCTCGGTACTGACCGCCGGATAACCCATCTGCCGCAACGCCGCAGCCACACGGCCGATAAATGCGGCAAAGACCTCCTGACTATGGGTGGAAGGGCTGATATAAGACAGCATCACATTGCCCCTATCGGCATACACGCATCCTCCCCCACTCTGTCGTTGCACCATCGCGATAGCATGCTGCTCGCAAAACGGCACATTGACTTCCTGCTCCAAAACCTGATGGTATCCGTAAATGACCGTCGGCGGGGCTATCCAAGTGAAAAAAGTATCTTCCTCCACATGCCGAGCCACATCATGTTCCTTATCCAAATACCACGCAAGCGGTTGATTTTCTACAACATCACAGGTTCGCACAACTCTATTCCATTACAGAAACGACGGCGGATATCGCGGTCGTCACCCAAATAAATATACCGTTCTATGCGCTGAGGCAGATCGTAATGGTCGTAATTGAGATACGAATCGTCTATCAGCAAAGCATCAAACACATATCCTTTCTCAAAACTGCCGCACTTACCGAAGAACGAGCCGCCCGACTTGGTCGCCATATAAAACGCTTCACTCGTCGTCAGGAAAGAGGTCTTACCAAGCGACTGGGCATAGACCAACTTGCTCATCTGCAACGCGTATTGCATGACACGCAGGATACTCATGTGGTGTCCCGCCGAGATATCGGTTCCCAAAGCCACTTTAACCCCCGCCTGCAACAATGTGCGAACAGGGGCGATACCCGATGCCACATTGCAGTTAGATGTCGGGCAATGAACGGCTATTACATTCTGGCGGACCATCAGATTCAGTTCCTCGCCATCCGTATAGCAACAGTGTGCCATCAAGGTAGGCGTTTGACCGAACAGACCGTACTTATTATAAGCGTGCCCGTATGACATGGTATCGGGTTCAAGTTCTTTCACCCAAGCAATCTCGCCGTGGTTCTCGCTCAAATGCGACTGTACCGGCACATTATGCGCTTGCGCGAACTGTCCCAAATGGGTCAGCATCTTCTCCGAGCAAGAAGGAACAAAACGGGGGGTTACAATCGGTTTGACCAGATCCGTTTGGCGCGCCAATTGCTGCTGCAGACCGTCCAGCACCACCTCCGTCGTATTGGCCAATGTATCGGGACAGTTCCTATTCATACCCACCAGACCAACATACGCCCCCAACCCTGCTTCACGCAACAAATCCTCCAACAGCAGCGTGGCAGGCACATGTGCCGAAGCAAAAATAGACGAGCGTATGGAGCCCTGCATCCATAATTCATGCACAAAATGGCGATAGATACGCTCTGCATAGTCCAAATCGGCAAACTTGGATTCTTCAGGGAACGTGTATTGCTCCAACCATGGCAGCAATTCCAAATCCAAAGCCAAACCCATGTTCCTGTATTGAGGCGCATGCACATGCAAATCGTAAAAAGCAGGAATCAGCAGGCGGTCGCCATAATCAATTACGGGTACATCGTAACGACCTTCGGGCAATGTCTCATATACACCCTCTATTATGCCGTTGTCCTCCACGCACACATAACCGCCTTTTATAAAACGAAAAGCGTCAGGCGTGGGGGTAAAAACAAGGTTGGCTCTGTAGATTTTCATACTATCGGGATTAAGCGGTTAGTTATCTTTCTTAAAGAAGAACAGCAGAATAAAGTAATTGACAATGCCGGCAATAAAGATACACAGGTAACTCAAGTAGTCATTATCCCAAGTCGGCAGCCAATGTACCAAGAAGGGCAATATACTGAACTGCAACACCAAATTGATTGCACGTGCCAGTACGAAACCGCCTGCATTCCTGATATTGGGTGATGTGCCGAATGTGTACCAATTGGAGAAGAAATAGTTCAGCACCATCTCCACCACAAAGCCGATACCAAACGCCACATAGTACAGCACCGTATTTTTTTCGGGTTGGGACAGGCACACCATAGCAGCCATGAAAACACCCGTCTGCACGAATGTGCCTATCGTTCCGAGGATAAGGAACCGCAAGGGTTTACGGTATTTATCCTGCATTTTGGAAGACGGCAACTGGGCTTGTATTTTCTCTATGGCATTCATCCGAGCATCGTTACCATTTCATTCATCGCGGCAGCCAGTCCGTTTATATCACGACCGCCGGCTGTTGCCAATGCGGGTTGACCGCCTCCGCCACCCTGGATAAATTTGGCAGACGCCTTTATCATATTGCCGGCAGACTTGCCTTCAGCCACCAGCGGTTGGCTCAAATACACCGTCAGGGCAGGTTTACCGTCCGCGTGGGTGGCAGCCACAAGGGCAAAACGCTCATTGTCAAACTGCGCTTTCAGCGTCGGCACCATATCGCGGGCAAAAGTGGCAGGGTATTCGCCTTGCAGCCGCAGCACCTTAATGCCGTTGATATCCTCTATTTGCCGCATCAACGCTTTGGCTTTTTCCGCCACGGCAGCGGCTTCCATCTCTTCCAGTTTTTTCTTGGCAGCGGATAACTCGTCCTGCAAACGCTGAATAGAGCCGGGCAGGTCTTTGGTATTATTAAACAGATCTTTGGCTTGTTGCAACAGGTCTGCTTCCTGCTCATACAGGTCTTCCGCCGCTTTGGCTGTCACGGCTTCTATACGGCGCACGCCGGCTGCCACACTGGTCTCAGACACAATGCGTACCGAGCCAATGCGTCCCGTGCTGCTCACATGGCAACCGCCGCACAATTCGATACTCGGTCCGTACTTAATCACACGCACATCGTCGCCGTATTTCTCGCCAAACAAAGCCATCGCGCCCATTGCTTTGGCTTGGGCTATCGGCGTATGGCGACTTTCCTCCAAGCGGTAATCGGCGCGTATCAGTTCGTTGGCAAGCCGTTCCGCCGCACGCATCTCCTCCGTTGTCACTTTCTGGAAGTGCGAGAAGTCAAAACGCAGACTCTCGGGCGTTACCAA
>JAZUGJ010000162.1:0-3609 GCA_045641145.1 Paludibacteraceae bacterium | reverse complement strand
CCGTACACCGCCGCGCATACGGGACCGAGCTTGTCGGTCACGCGGTCGATGTCCTCCTGCGTTGCCTTGCCGGAGATAATTTTATCCAGCAGCTCCTCCCGCTGTTCATCGGTCGTGCCGAGCCTGAACTTGCGGTAGACGGAATAGTTCGTCCCGTCGTGGTGGACCTCCCGCATCCGCAGCTCGCCCTCTCTGTCCACATACCATTCGGCGTAATCGCAGGAGGAATGGAGGATGTCGGAAAGCGGTCTGTCTTTGTAGACCTTATACCCGGTCACTCTGCCGTCCCAGCGACCGATGTCGCAGATTTCCACAAAGTCTTCATCAAGACGAACCTTGAGATTGATTCTCTCGTCGTCCAGATAATCGTTGTTGGTTTCATACATTCGGGTGAGGTATTGCTCCTCCGATTCACCGGGGTATTCCGCCTTCAGGTCGTCGATCCAGTCCTTGAGGTCAAGGTCGATGTTCGACCAGATGACACGCTTTTCGGGGAGCGGCGCATAGGTCGCATGGATTCGTTCCATACATTCGGATAGCGATAGGTAAGATTTTGATGTTATCGCCACCTTTTCCCCCGCTTCACACGGTGCGTGAGACTTTCGCCTCACACCGCGTTCCATCATTGGTTGTCTTTTTCTTATCTAATCAATCTACCTTTAGAGTTTATTTCGTAGTGATTTCTGCATTTCCAACACTTTTTCTATACTGATTTAACTTTTTGAGTTGTTTGCTATCGAGATTGCAGGCATTCAGGTATCTGTTTATCGTTGCAGCGTCAGTGGCGTGTATGAGCTTGTGAACCGTCGATGTGACTAACACAAGATTTTCATACCTGTCAGTTCCACCTCTGCTTTTAGGCACAATATGATGACAGTGTATTTCATCTGTTGTTTGAAATTCTCTGTCTGATACCGCGCATTTCCCCCATTGTGCAGAGAACAACGAAATTCTATTATCAGCATATTCGACACTTTCAATATAACAAACACTTCTCATTAACTGTAGCATCAGAGCAGTGTTTATTCTTAGATTGTCGTGTATGCCGATTCTCCCATCCTTTGTATAGACGTTAGTTTTCCTGTTGTACCCCATTGGGTTTTTGTGCTGTACATAACCTATTGGATATACGGGTTGACCTGTTCCTGCGATGTATCTCAGCATGGCACTGCTTCCATATCGCTTTGATTCGTACGCAGACAGCTTCCTTCCTGTTTTTTCCAGCCTGTTTCCTCTTTGCGTAGCAAGCCTGTTAGTTAGGATTGTCATCACTGACTTATTGAGGTTTCTGAACGAGAGGTTTACATCTGTAGCTATGCAGTAGTAGTTTTGCAAACCCATTACCATGGAATTGAATAGTTGGATTTCTCCAACTTCTCCTTTTTCCTTACGCGGTTCTCCTATCCTTTTTGCTTGCTCTATCAGCATTTCCTTTTTGCGCTGTAATTGCTTGTCACTGACATTGGATTTGACTACTTTCTTGTGCCCCTTATCTTGCAATTTTATCTTAAATCCAAGAAACTCTGAATATTGCTTATTGACATTTACAATACGAGTTTTCTCTTCTGACACCTCAAGCCTCAGCCTCTCAGACAGCCATTGCGTTATTGCAATTTTGGTCTTTTCTGCATCGGCTCTGGTTTTGCAAAATATTCTAAAGTCGTCTGCATATCGGACTATATACATTTCTTTCATGTGCGTATAGGTTCTCATCCATCGGTATCCTGTAGACTTGTTTTCCTTTCCGTCTTTTTGCACACAAATTTTCCAATGTGCATCAACATGCGGATTGTTTTCCCAGTTACTTTCTACCCAATGGTCCAGCTCATTTAGAACAATATTCGCCAGCAGTGGGGATATTATTCCTCCCTGCGGTGTTCCCTTTTGTGGCTGGATGATTTGTCCATTCGGCATCTTAATGGGTGCCTTAAGAATTTTACCTATAACATAGATTAAATGCTTGTCCTCAATGCCCATCGCCCATATCTGCTTCAATAACTTAGAGTGATTAACATTATCAAAGAAGCCTTTGATGTCAAACTCTATCACATAGTGGCAGTGTGATAACTGCAATCTGTTATAGGTGGCAGAAATCGCATTTTCCACAGACCGATTGGGTCTGAAACCGTAACTGTTGTTACTGAATTTAGCTTCACAGATTGGTTCCATCACTTGCTTAATACATTGCTGTATCAGCCTGTCCCAAATACATGGGATACCAAGAGGTCGTGTCTTGCCATTGGGCTTTGGTATTTCTTTTCTTCTTACGGGCTTTGGTCTGTAGCCATGTTTACTGCCTTGCACAATAAATCTTGTTCTTTCAACGACTTCTTCTGCCGAGAGGCATCCGATGTCTTTGATTGTGAGCCTATCCGTTCCCGCTGTATTACTTCCTGTGTTTGTTTTGATGTTGCGATATGCCAGCAATATATTTTCTCGACTGAGTATTAAATCCATGAGATTAGCAAATTTGTCTCCATTCATGGATTTTCTATAAAGCTCATCAAATTTTTCTTGCAGTCCGTAATATTCGGCATGACGGATATTATCAATGCAAAGCAGTTTCTTTGTTTTCTCTTCAGGCATAAGGCATCACCTCCTTTTTGAAGAAAGTGCTCCTTTTTGTCTTGTTCGTAATCCTTATTACGATTGATTGATTTTAATTAACAACTAATGACTTGTGCCCATTCCTCCGTATCCATTACAGATACTTCATAGGTTCGAGCACTGCTTTTCAGCACCAGTTCAGCAGCTTATTGTTCTTCGCCTGCCTATTCTCATTTCTGAGAACCTGATACCTTTCCTTGTTCCGATAATCCTATCTTTGCATATACCTTTAGGTTTCTGCTCTGAGCCTGCCAATTCAGCAATACCTATAATATTGCAAGGACTTTCATAAATTCGATTTTTACTCATCCTCATTGGCAACGGTTTCCCGTCCCGATACATTTCTATATCGTCTGCGTATAGACCCGTACATTCACAGATTCGTCAGACACTAATTTGTCATTCTAACCATGGGTATTTTATAGACCTCCGGCATATAGGATACACAGCCCACCTCTGGGCTGCTTTCGTAGAAACCTTACGATTTCTTTACGGTATCTCTCTGCCGCCTTTACCGAGCTTCTGACAATTAGATTTTCATCTCATATCGCCAGTCGGAGTATCAAGGGAAGCGTTTCAGGGCGTTACTCCTTTCATTCCACTTCTTGGATCATCAGTTCAGTAATCTCACAATTACTGCCGCTTTTTCATCTTTACAGACTTGTAGCGGAACAAGTCGCACCAAATTCGCAAATATGGTAAGCACTGCTCCCGATGAGCGTGTGGTAGGCATCAATATAGCGGCAAGTGTATGCCTTTGCCCCTTCACCGCCCGGGCGGCGGACAAGGATCTGCCCGCCGTCCGGGATGGTGAACAGCAGCTTGTAGTCGCTGTTGATGAAACGGATACTGTGGGGACCGGTGTCTTTGTCATCGCGCACAGCCGTCACGCCGTAGATATTGGAAAAGGTATACGCCATATCAGCGGTCCCCCTTCGCCGCAGGCTTGGGCTCGCCGGGCGTGTCGGGAGTCTTCTTCTGCAACGGGTAAACGTGGATGTT
>JAZUGJ010000161.1:0-1959 GCA_045641145.1 Paludibacteraceae bacterium | reverse complement strand
ACCGCTTGGCCTCCGACTTGCATCATTTGTACTGTTTGTAGTCCTGACGGCCATTACCTTGGTCAAATGTCGTTTATTTGCGACTATGACCGTCGAATGGTTAGCCGGCTGGTACAAATTCAGCGTAGAAGGGCGGTGGATGGCTCTTATCGCCGCCTCACTCGTGATGGGGTCTGTTGTTTGGTTGTCTCGCCGACCATGGACGGCAATTATTTTAGTCGTTATCAGTGACTTATGGATATTTGCCAACTGGATTTATTTTCAGGCGAACCACCTTTTGCTGACCTTTAGTGCTATTACTATGGGGTCTAATATGGATGGCTTTTGGTCGTCTGTATTGGCATATTTATCGCCACAAATGATTTGGATTCCTGCGCTGACTTGCGTGTATGTGATATTGGCTGCCTGTTTGCGTTCCACACAACGGCATCCTTGGGTATTTGGAGGAACGCTATTGGTTGCTGCCATTTTGAGTGTTATGTCTTCACGCCTTCGCTGCCAATATGTTGGGGCGGCTGACCAATTCATTGAAAACAGACCGGTCACCGTTGCCAACTTTAATCCCTTCATTACACCCGAGCACATGCTTCCCGAGAAATGGGAAACGGACCTCAAGGACAGCAACTACACGCTCCATCATTCTATCTTGGCGTATGGTATTCAAGTGTTTACGGTGGGAATGTACGATTACTTCCACACGATTTATCAGCAGAAGCAAGTGACTTTATCTGCCGAAGAAGAACAGCAAACCAACCTGCTTTTATCACGGGGAGAAGCGCCGCAAGATTCCGTACTCTCGTGCTCCGGCAATTTGATTTTGATTATTATTGAGAGTTGGGAGAGTTGGAGTTTGGAGGCAAAGGATATACATGGCGAATACATCCTGTCCAACATCAACAGATACATGCGCAATCATCCGCACTTGTATGCAGACAAAGTGACATCGCAAGTCCGACACGGGAATTCCGCAGACGGACAAATGTTGATAAACACGGGGTTGTTGCCGTTACAGGACGGTGCAGCATGTTTCTTGTGCGCCGACAACACCTACCCCAACCTCGCCCATTTCTATGCCAACCGTGTCAATATAGACGCTTGCAGCAAAGCGTGGAATGCAGAACGCACATCCATTGCATTTGACTATCAGCAGCACATTGCGCCGGAGGATAGAAGTTGGTGGTTTGAGGATTTGACGGTGGCAAGGGCGAAAGATTACCTCGCCATGCACCGCGATTCGACCTGCCTGCAACTGATTACCGTGTCTATGCATTCGCCTTTTGACTATATCAAGGACGAACCTGTCTATCAGGAATTGCAGTTGCCTTCGGACATGGATGAACTCACCGCCAATTATCTTCGTTCTGCGTATTGGATGGATTTCTTTATGGGTGATTTGTTGCAGTATTTGGAAAACGAAGGGTTCTTTGCCAATTCTACCGTTGTTCTTACAGGCGACCACACTTTCCACAGGGATGACCAACATTTCTGTCCGCTGGTTATTTTCTCGCCGTCTATACAGCAAAATCAATATATTACAGAGCAAACCTACCAAATGGACATTTACCCGACCGTCCTTTCCCTGATTGGGCGCAAGGATTATTTTTGGCAGGGCTTTGGTATCGATTTGACGAATCCGGACATGCAACGCCCCATTTCGCCGCAAGGTGCATTTATGTTGTCTGACAAATTACTTCGAATGAATTATTTTATGAATGCAAATTATTTTATGAATACAAATTATTTTCGGTAAATTAACTTCGTGTGAATTACGGGTCTTTGCCGACGGTCGACCGACGGTCGAATTATACATTAAAGAGACATTAAACTAACTTATTATATCTATTATGGCAAAAGTACAATACAATTTTCCTGTTGAATCTGTTCATGGTAAAACCCACAAGAGGGAGCAAGGTTATCATTATACTACCAAAACTGGTAAAACATTTTACCGTGAGCGTG
>JAZUGJ010000160.1:0-9236 GCA_045641145.1 Paludibacteraceae bacterium | reverse complement strand
CCTGAGTGAACTGGCGGTCAAAGGGCGTGGCAGTCGGGGTAATGTGCTGACCAAATACGATGTCAAATCTATTACGATGAAGTCCAAAGGGCATTCTACGCTCGGCGGGCGGCAGGTGTGGTTTGACCCGGATATACTGCGTATTAACTACGACGGACATGGCATGTACCTCGGCGATTTTGCGGAGGACGACCGCGTACTCGTTATTATGCAAAACGGCGATTATTACCTCAATACCTTTGAGGAGACCGCCCATTTTGAGCCCAACTGGTTGCGGATAGAGAAATACGATGCGGACAAAGTGTGGTCTCTCGCGTTGTGGAATGCCGAGCAGGGCTATTACTACGCCAAACGCTTTGTGTTTGACGCCACCGCCAAGTCCCAGAATGTGTTGGGCGAGAACGACGAGAACCGTATTATAGTCCTCAACGACAGGGAAGATGCGGTCTTCCTCGTGCATTACAAGGACGATTTCCGTGAGGACTTGACGCTCAATATGACCGAGTTCATCGAGCCCAAATCGCCCAAAGCCAAGGGCAAACGCATCACGACATTAGATGTGACGGGAATTGAGGACATCACGCCTGCGCCCGAACCCGAAGAGCCCGAACCCGAACAGGAACAGGAACCCGAAGAATCGGAGCCCGAACCGCAGCAGGAAAAAACACCCGCTACCGAGTCCGAAGCACCGATAGCGGATGTACCTTTTACCATCACCAACGAAGTTCCCGAGGATAGTAAGTTGGTCGATGATAATCAACTCAGTTTATTTTGATTGGCTTTGTTTGGCAAAGGAACAGCCCCGTAATAATGACGGCGATTCCTAACCATTTTTCCCAAGGCAACTGCTCGGAAAAGCCGATGAGCATAATCAACGCCGTAAAGATAGGGCGGATATTGTTGAATATATTGGCTTTGACGATGCCGACTATTCGCACGCCGTAGCAATACAGCATAAATGCCGCTGCCGAGGACATAACTGCCAGATAAGCCAACGGTTTCCACTCGGTTACAATCCCAATCGCTATCTCACTCGGCGTTACTGACCGCATGTCGGTAAATGCCCACAAAAAGCAGAAAAGCACAAACGACACCAACTGGGTGTAGAAAATAATGGTCAGCGGGTTATACTGTGCCGGAATGCGCCGTAGCATGACATTGGCACCGAGTGCGAACATGACTGCCATCACCGCCAACAACACGCCCCGGTAATTACCTATTGCGAAATCCGTTGTCCCCGCCAAAACCAACACTCCGACCCCGACGGTGGAAACCAATATACCCGCTACCATCCGGAGCGTAATCTTTTCTTTTAGAAAAGCCCACCCGAACAGCGGTGCCAAAACGGGTGCAATGGAAAGGAGCGTCTCGGCAATGGTAGGGGTGGATATCAAATCGTATGTGTAGGTCTCCGCGATGTAGTAGAGAAATGGCTGAAAAAGCCCTGCCAGCAGGAAAAGCGGCAGGTCTTTTTTATCTACTTTCTGTAAGCGGAACAGTGCGCTGTGGCGGGCTGTCTTTCCGATAGCGAACATGAATAGGACGGCAAGCGCGAAGCGCACCACAATGAGCGTCAGCGGGCTGAACGAGGTCAGTGCATCTTTTACTGCAATGCCCGACGCCGACCACAGAATCATCGATAAGATAATGGCAATATATGCCCACATATCAGGTCTTATTCGGCGAGGTCTTTGCCGTTAAAGGTAAAGTCTTTTACGCGCTTGAAGGTGTTCTCCTTCGCCGGTGTAATAGACGAGTTAACCCATGATATATGCTCGGCGTTTTCCACTTCCATTCCGGACGCCATGACCCCGATCATCTGTATATTCTCAAAGCGGATATCGTGGATAGGCAGTCCTTTCAGTCCGTGCATGGCAAGCACTTTCTTGGGCTGTACGCAGGTAATGTCGCGGAATGTGATATTCGACCACTCGGGGAAGAACTTGCTCTTGTCGTCGCCGTCGGTGGCGCTTATACCTGCCCCGCGGTCGGCATAGCCCGACTCAAACAGGAAAGCGTGTTCGCGGATATTGCGCATCACAATATTGACACAGTAGATGTCCTCGCACCAGCCGCCACGACCGGGAGCCGATTTGAAACGGCAGCCGATATCCGTGCCGTCAAACATACAGTCCTTGACCACCAGTCGCTGCATTCCCCCGCAGAACTCCGAACCGATAACAAATCCGCCGTGTGCCCGATAGACCGTGTCGTTGGTGATAAGGAAATCGCGGTTAGGACCGGCTTCCACACCTTTTTGTCCGGTACCGCCTTTCATACAGATGCCGTCATCGCCTGCGCTGACGTGACAACCGGCAATAAGTGCTACCTGCACATTACCCGGGTCCATGGCGTCGCCGTTCTGCGCCCACCAGGGGCAGTCAATCGTCACGTCCTCAATGATGAGGTTGTGAATGCGGGTCGGTACGAGGTGGAACTTGGGGCTGTTGCGCAGCGTCACACCTTCGATAAGCACATTCTTGGAATCGGTTATATTGACGAGGTGCGGACGCATCTTCTCTTGCGTGATAGGGTCGGCGGCTATATTGGGAATACCTAATTCGGGGTTGAGGTTGAACGGGTACCACAGGAAATAGGTCTTGTCGTCGGGCAGTTGGGTGCCACCCAAAGCGAGGGCGGCGTCCCACACTTCCTGCAGTTTGCCGTCGCGCACCACTTTTTTCTGTTTGATAGGACGCCAGTAGAAACCCTGTCCGTCAATAACGCCCTGTCCCGTGATGGCTATATTCTCACATTTGGAGGCACGAATCAGCGCGTTGCATTTCTTGCTGCCGTCGCGCGGGTCGTTTTTCTGCACGTATAACTCCTTGTTGGTGGAGAACATCAGTACCGCACCGCGGTTGAGGTGCAAGTCAATGTTCGATTTGAGTTGGATAGGACCCGTCAGCCATGTCCCGCGCGGAATAATAACATGTCCGCCTCCTTGTGCCGCCAGTTCATCAATGGCAGTCTGAATGGCTTCGGTGCATAAATCGTCCGTTCCGGGACGGATGCCGAACTGTTGGAAATACTTGCCCACCTTCACTTCGGTCTCGGGGAAAACAACGGGTTGCACCCGCTCCACCTCTACAGGCAGGTTCTGATAGTAATGCTCGTAAGGGTTTTGGGAATTGGCCACACTCCAGGCGCACATGGCGGCGCACAAGGTAAAGAAAATCTTTTTCATACAGTTATTATTTATGGGTTATATCGCGAATAACGAGATTGGCAAGTTTCATTCCGAATATGCCGACTATCGGTGCAATCGAACCGATGGGCTGCTTCTTCTCCGGCTGCTGCGTGCCGGTCGGGCTGCCGGGCATTTCGGGCGACCAGACACATTGGAAAGGACGCTGCGGGAATGTACCGTTCTTTTTCATTCTTTGCCGCAAAGACCGTGCCAAAGGACAACCCGCCACCTTGCGGAAGTCGGAAATGCGTATCGGCTCGGTATCTGTTTTGCGCCCTGCCGACATGGAAGAGACGAATACCGGACGGGGCAAAGCGGTGGCAGTCAGGATAAGGTGCAACTTGGCGTCGGTGTCGTCAATGGCATCGATGATATAGTCGTATTGCTCCAAGTGAAACTCTTGTGCCGTATCGGCCGAATAGCGTTGGTGGAGTGCCGTGATGTCCGCCTCGGGGTTGATGGTCAACAGGCGGCGGCCCATCTCGTCCGCTTTGGGACTGCCTATATTGGCGGCGGTAGCCACCACTTGGCGGTTGATATTGCTCCCGCTCACCGTGTCGAAATCGACTATTGTGAGGTGCCGGATACCGGTACGCACCAGTGCCTCGGCGCACCAGCCGCCCACGCCGCCCACGCCGAACAATATCACCCGTGCTTCTTGCAGGCGGCGGAAAGCGTCATTGCCCAATAGTTGTATGGTTCTTGTCCAATCCATCACTCCATCAATCTATTTATCACCGCCCTTGCGGCGTTTATTCCGTCCAGCGCGGAGGAGGTGATGCCGCCGGCATAGCCCGCCCCCTCTCCGCAGGGGTAGAGCCATGAATGGCTGACGGACGCCATCGTTTCTTGGTCGCGGACAATGCGGACAGGCGACGAACTGCGGCTCTCTACGCCTACCAACACGGCATCGTTAGTCAGGAACCCTTTATATTTACGCCCGAAATCGCGCAAGCCCTGTTGCAGTCCGCTGCGAATAGGTTCGGGCAGCCACTCGTCCAATCGGGACGGCACAATACCCGGCAGATACGAGCAGGCGGGCAGGGAAACCGACGCGCGCCCTTCCACAAAATCTGCCATCCTTTGCGCGGGGGCAGTAAAGGGGGGCACAGGTGAATCGGTGAGTCGGTGAATCGAAGTGTAGGCCAAATGTTCCAAATGTTCTTGAAAATCTAGCCCTACTAACCCATTGTGCATTGTGCATTGTGAACCGTCAACCATGTCATCGGGGTGTAACTCGACCACTATGCCCGAATTGGCGTAGGGCGAATTGCGGTGGGAAGCCGACATGCCGTTCACCACGCAGGTCTGCGGTTGGCTGCCGGCAGGGACGATATGTCCCCCGGGGCACATACAGAACGAATAGACGCCTCTGCCGCCCACTTGCGTGACTAACGAATAGGACGCGTTGCCCACAAGGTCGATAACCGGTTGCGGCGCGTGGTGGTAAAAAATAGCATTGATAAGGTCTTGCGGGTGTTCAATGCGCACGCCCATTGCACAGCCCTTGGCTTGCATGGCGACACCTGCGGCATATAGTTCGCGGTAAGTGTCGTGTGCCGAGTGACCGATGGCAAGAATAGTGGGGGTGTGGTCGTCGCTTAGGTGCCATTGCTCGCCGAAGCGTACCTCGCCGCCGTGTGCGATGATATAGTCCCGCATGGCGGAAACAATGGCGGGCAGGCGGTCGGACCCTATATGTGCGTGCGTCTCGTATAATACGGTGTCGGGTGCGCCGAAAGCGTGAAAAATCTCCATCACCCGCTGCATATTGCCGCGTTTCTTGGAGCGGGAGAACAGTTTGCCGTCCGAGAATGTGCCTGCTCCCCCTTCGCCGAAGCAGTAATTAGACTGCTCGTTAAACGCTGTGTTGCGGTTCAGTTGGGCGATATCGCGCTTGCGGTCACTCACGCGCTTGCCCCGTTCATAGATAACCGGACGGATGCCGTGTTCCAATAGCGTGAGGGCGGCGAACAGCCCTGCCGGACCCGCGCCTACAATCCGTACCGTCGGGGCTTGGTCGGGCACCGCCGGTATCGGAGCAAGGACGCCGGTGCCGTCCTGTAATGGTTGGGATAGGGGAATGGGTTTGCCATAGTCGTCCGTCAAAACAGTAAGATGCACTTTCAACTCGCGCTGGCGTGCATCCACCGACCGCTTGACAATGCGGTATGTCTGTTCTATTTCCCGTGCCTCTTTCGGACTGACAACGACTTGTTCCATTATTGGTCAGTTAAGAATTTGTAAGTGAAAAATGAATTTACAAATTTACAAACTTACAAATTTCCTCATTTCCTAATTAAATATATCATCGTCGGATAGTGGTCGCCATACCCGTCCTGCCAAACGCCGGATTGGGTGGTACGGAGGGGGTTGCCTTTGAACTTGCCCTCTTGTACGGTCAGGAAGGGCTTATTGAATATCTGCGATTTCCAATAGGTCCATTTGCCGCTTTCCAGTTTCTCGTTCAGCAGGGGCTCGGAGATGATGATCTGGTCAAACAGGTTCCACGACCCCTGATAGGCGAGGGTGCCGATGCCGCGGTCCAGTTTGAGCCACATCGTATTGAACAGTCCCTGGGGTTGTACCTCCTCGCGGTTCTTTTTGGCGTCCAGAATGACGGCGCAGGAGTGGTTATAGGGGTCGTCGTTCAAATCGCCCATAATAACTATCTTGGCACGCGGCTCTTTTTTGTATATACTGTCGCATATCTGACGGGTCAGCATAGCGGCGGTGTCGCGCGTGGGACGCGAAGTCAGTTCGCCTCCGTAGCGGCTGGGCCAGTGGTTAACCGTGATGTGTATCTTCTCCGGTCTGCCGTTATCGCCGATGATGTAGCCCGAAACCAGCAGTTGCAGACGCGACCGTACCACGCCGCCGTCCGTGTAATGGGCTTTCAGTTCATGTCCGCGTACATTGACGGGCTTGAATAAGTCGGGGTTATACAGGAAGCCGACATCTACGCCGCGGCGGTCCGGACCTTCTATCAAGATGGGCTCGTAGTTGCGGTTATATTTCTCCTTCATCTCGCGGCACAGGTCTTTCAGACAACCGATGTTCTCCACCTCGGCAACACCTACGCACATGGCGCCGCGCGGATCGACATCGGTGCCTAATTGGGAGATGGCGTATGCCATGTTGTGTATTTTATGCTCATATTTGAGCCCCGTCCATTTCATTCCCCCGTCCGGCAGGTATTCATAATCGTTCTTGCCCTCGTCGTGGATGGTGTCGAACAGGTTTTCCAAGTTGTAGAACGCAATACAGCGCACTTGCAGCCCTTCGTTCAGTTGCTCCTCGTTGTCTTGGGCAAAGGAACTGACCGCCAGCAGTGTGCCGCAACAAATGGCTAAAAAGAGTCGTTTCATAATAGATTATGTTTTCGTAATTTTGCCACAAAATTACATTTTTTTTTGGATATATGCAAAAATTTTACTACTTTTGCGACCTATTTATCAAAAATATACCTTTTATGGCAAGTGTAAACAAAGTTATTTTGGTGGGTAACGTAGGCAGTGATCCCGAGGTGCGTTACTTGGACAGAGGGGCGGCTATCGCCAATTTTAACCTCGCTACTACCGAGCGCGGCTATACGATGCAGAATGGGACACAGGTACCTGACAAAACGGAATGGCACGCTATCGTGCTATGGCGCAACCTCGCCGAGTGGGCGGAGAAATTTGTGCGCAAAGGAATGAAAATATATGTCGAGGGCAAACTGCAAACCCGCACGTGGGAAAAGGACGGCCAGATGCGCCGCAAGACGGAGATTATCGCCGAGAATGTGCAGATTCTTTACCGCCCCGACGAGTACCGGAACCTGGGTCGCGACGAGCAGGACGCCGATTCGCTGCCCGAGGATCCCGTTCCTTCCGATCTTTTATAAACTCTTTCCGCTCCTTTATAAACTCTTTCCGCTCGCCGGAGAAGAGTTCGTATTGGTTAAACAGACACTCCAACTCGCCGTTCATCAGGCGAAGGCGCCGGCTCGGCTTGAGTCCGATACATTTGAGCGCGTCCTCGTTGGAAGATATGATCCACGCGGTCGAGCCGGTGAACCGGTGCTTGAGCGCGGTACCTATATCGTCGTATAGGCGCAGCACGTCTTTGTCCTGTGCCAGACGCTCGCCGTAGGGCGGGTTCATCATCACAAGGGCAGGGGTCTGCTCCTCGCGCTTGATTTCCTGCAGGCGTATCTGCCGTACTTCAATCACACGGCTCTGACCTGCCGACTTGATGTTTTTCAGCGCCGCCTGAACGGCATAGAAAGAGGCGTCCGAACCGTATATACGGTGTTCAAAAACGCGCTCCCGCGAGTCGTCGTTGTAGATATCCGACCATAAATCCGGGTCAAAATCGCGCCAGTGGCAGAAAGCGTATTCCTGCCGGAATATACCGGGTGCTATGTTCTGGGCTATCAGCGCGGCTTCAATCAGCAGCGTGCCCGAACCGCACATGGGGTCGTAAAAGTCCGTCTCCCCTTTCCAACCTGCGGTCAGCAGCATGCCGGCGGCAAGGGCTTCGTTGATAGGCGCTTCCGTATGGGCAACGCGGTAACCCCTTTTATGGAGCGACTCGCCCGAACTGTCCAGCGACAGCGTCACCGCCGTTCCGGCTATATGCACATTGATGTACAGGTCGGGGCGGGTCAGTTGGACGGACGGACGCTTGCCTTCCCTTTCCGTGAAGAAATCGGCGATGGCGTCTTTCACGCGGTAGGTCACATATTTGCTATGGCGGAACTCCTCGCTATATACGGTCGAGTCGATACTGAAACTCGTCTGCAGGTCCATATATCGGGTCCAGTCTATTTTCTTCACTTCTTTATATACGGCGTCCGCATCTGTCGCGCGGAAAGTGGCGATGGGTTTGAGCACACGCGATGCCGTCCGCAGACATAGGTTGGCGCGGTATAACAGGGCTTTGTCCCCCGTGAAAGATACGGCACGGCGTTCTTTCTGTATGTTATTGGCGCCTAATTCGACCAACTCTTGCGCAAGCACATCTTCCAATCCCTTGAAGGTCTTGGCAAGCATCTTAAATTCCTGCATAGCGGTATATACTTTGACTTTCTGTTGCAAAGGTACTAAGAATTTTTGGAATAGGCAAGTTTTAGTTTGTTTTTTTAGCCGAAATAGATATTTATCTATTGTTAAGGCGATTTTTGAGGGCTGTAGGTGCTTGCACATAATAGCCCCCAAAAGAGTCCTAACAGAGGGCATTGCCCTGGCTAAAAAAGTGCTTAGAGCACACCAGTATAAATTGCCTATTTTAATAAAAATATGTATATCTTTCGAGGTGGGCGAGCGCAAGCGAGGTCGGTGTCCTCGAAATCCAAAATAGAGGGCGGACAGCCACGCACAAAAACTCAATATGTGCGATGTGGCTGTAGCCCTCTATGCGGAAGACAACCAACCGACACCGTGCATTGTGCATCGTCCACCGTCAACCGATTTTTCCCAACTCCCCGACCATTTCCTTTACTATTCCTTTATGATTCCTTTACTATTGCTTTATGATTTAGCATACATCATCGAAAGGACACAATGGCTTTGTATTTACCGCGAACTCATTTGATAATGAGGCGACCGTTGCGAACTTGCACAATCTCTTTTGTTTGGGTGTCCATCTATAGGAAAGGTGGTGCTATTTTTGGACTCTTATCTTTGATATGCACAAATATGATGCAAATGAATTTGCATATATCAGAAAAAAAGTGTATCTTTGTGCCGTATTTCAAAAAAAGATATTTCAACTATTAAATTCAAATACAATGAAATCAACTAAATCTTTTCTTTTGTTCGTGGCATTAACGGCTACCATGTTATCGCCCTTAGGGCAGAGTTCAAAAGCATATGCATATACCCCAAGTAATAAGTATGTTAAGTTTATTCCCCAATTTAAGGTAGATAGAACTTGGAGTGTTAATGCCAAAGGAAGTGGCACGATGGCGATTCACGGCGGTTTGATTGCGTGGAGGCTGGAAACGTGGAATGATAGGGACGCTAATACAGATGATTATAGTTTGGATACCTTAACGCTGTAT
>JAZUGJ010000159.1:0-2461 GCA_045641145.1 Paludibacteraceae bacterium | reverse complement strand
GTCTTGCTGGCAACCTCTTTTACAAGTTGCGCACCGAGGTTCTCGCGTGCATCGGGTAGTTCGATTTCTTTGGCTACCGTCACACCGTCTTTGGTGATATGGGGTGCACCGTATTTTTTATCAATAATAACATTGCGACCTTTGGGACCGAGTGTAACTTTTACAGCATCTGCCAATTGGTCAACACCTTTTTTCAGGGCATCACGCGCCTCGATATTATAAATAAGTTCTTTTGCCATAAATTTATTCAATTTGTAAGTTTGTAAATGTAATTAACCAACAATGGCGAGTACATCGCTCTGACGCATAATGAGCAGTTTCTCATTATCGATTTCTATTTCTGTGCCGGCGTATTTGCCGTACAGCACTTGGTCGCCCGCCTTCAGCACCATCTGTTCGTCTTTGGTGCCGTTTCCGGCGGCAAGGATCTCGCCTTTCAAGGGTTTTTCTTTCGCGCTGTCAGGGATAATGATGCCCGCAGCCGTTTTTGTTTCGGCAGCCACCGGTCTAACCAGTACTCTGTCTGCCAAGGGTTTGATGTTCATAGTATATTTATTTTAATTAGTTGTTACTTACGCGTGTACCTTAGATATTATTAAGAGCATGGCACGCATTTGCCCCGTTTCTCAATGAACAAATAGCGTGCCACACAATTCATGTTCTGTCACTGACTGACAAAATGGCAGTTATCCGCCACATTTGCTATATCCGCACTCGCGGCAGTGCATACAGCCCTCTTCAAATACCAGCGGTTGCCCGCAGTTGGGACATACCTGGCCTTGTACGATGGTGCCGTCTTGGATATATTTCTTCAGTGCGCGTTCCACACCCACTTTCCACGAGTTGATGGTTTCGGAGTCCATTTGCAGACCTGAAATCATCTTGATAACTTGGTCAATAGGCATCCCGTAGCGCAGCACGCCGGAAATCAGTTTGGCATAGTTCCAGAATTCCTTGTCGAACTTGTAACTCAAGCCCTCCATAGTGGTCTTGAAACCGCGCGTATTGACAAATTGGAAGTCATAGCGGTGACTGCCGTCCTCTTGTGTAACACGGATAATCTTACCTTTGGTAACCGATTTAGGTATCATCAGTCCCTCTTCGTCGTCTGCCAAACCGGTGAAGATTTCGTAAGGCATGCCGTCCTTAATTCCCACAAAGGCAATCCATTTGTCTTTGTTGTTTTGGAAGCGTACTACATCACATTCCAGTTCATTGGGGCGGACGCGCACTTTATTGTCAAAGCACACGCAGTTGCGTTCTTCTTTTTTCTCTTCGCCCTCTTTCTTCTCCTTTTTATTGACGCTTTCCAATACATTGCCACGACTTCCGTCACGATAGACCGTACATCCCTTGCAACCGCAACGCCATGCCTCCTCGTACAATTGACCTACCAACTCTTCCGAAACATCATTCGGTAGGTTGATGGTGACTGAGATGGAGTGATCCACCCATTTTTGGATAGCACCTTGCATCTGTACCTTTTTCAGCCAGTCCACATCGTTTGCGGTAGCGTGGAAATAGGGCGATTCTTTTACCAATGCGTCCACTTCTTCCTGTGAATAGCGATGGCCCGGGTCATAAGGGTGTCCGTTGGCGTTCATCCATGTAATAAACTTATGGTGGAACACGATATATTCCTCAAAACTGTCACCCACTTCGTCTGTGTAATCCACATGTACATTCTTGTCGTTGGGGTTCACTTTGCGACGGCGGCGGTAAACAGGTTGGAATACGGGCTCAATACCGGATGTCGTTTGTGTCATGATAGAAGTTGTACCCGTAGGAGCAATGGTCAGACAAGCAATGTTGCGACGGCCGAATTGTACCATATCTTTGTATAAGTCGGGGTCAGCTTCCTTAATACGCATGATGTACGGGTTTTTCTCCTCGCGCTTAGCGTCATAAACTGCGAAAGCCCCGCGCTCTTTTGCCATGTTGACACTGCTGCGGTATGCCGCCAAAGCCAAAGTCTTGTGTACCAATACGGAGAAATCAATGGCTTCTTTTGTACCATAGGTCAGTCCCATTGCCGCCAACATATCACCTTCTGCCGTAGTGCCTACGCCGGTGCGGCGACCTTGTATGGTTTTTGCCATGATTTTTTCCCATAGTTCACGCTCGGTGCGTTTAATGGATTCGTCTTCCGGATCGGAGTCTATTTTCTGAATGATTTTTTCAATCTTCTCCATTTCCAAGTCGATGATGTCATCCATAATACGTTGTGCCACCATGACATGTTTCTTGAATAATTCGAAGTCAAATTCGGCTCGAGGTGTGAAGGGATTCTTGACATACGAATAGAGGTTGATGGCGAGTAGCCGGCAACTATCGTACGGACACAATGGTATCTCTCCGCAGGGGTTGGTCGAAACGGTGCGGTAACCGAGGTCGGCGTAGCAATCAGGTACACTTTCGCGAATAATAGTGTCCCAGAATAATACGCCCGGTTCGGCAGATT
>JAZUGJ010000158.1:0-13066 GCA_045641145.1 Paludibacteraceae bacterium | reverse complement strand
GGGTGATTAACGGGTGATTAACGGGTGATTAATGGGTCGTTTAACTACTTTGATGGAGAGGATATGCTATTTTTTCGCTCGATTTATTTGCTTTTCTCCGAAAATAGCAGTACCTTTGCACTCGCAATGAAAATCCGTATTGCCACATTAGGTTGCAAACTTAACTTTGCCGAATCGTCCGCCCTCATGAATACTCTCGTCGCACGCGGACACACTCGCGCCAAACAGGGCGAAGAGGCGGATATAGTCATTGTCAATACATGCACCGTTACTGACACGGCTGACCATAAGGACCGTCAGGCAATTCACCGTCTCAAGCGTGAAAACCCCAACGCCCGCCTTATCGTAACAGGTTGCTACGCCCGCCTCAAGCCGCAGGAGATAGCCGATATGGTCGAGGTGGACCATGTGCTACCCAAGCGCGAGGATATTTTTCAACCTGCCTATTCCCGCGATGACCGCACGCGCTGTTTCCTCAAAGTACAGGACGGATGCAATTATTTCTGTACCTATTGCACCATTCCCCTTGCACGCGGGCGCTCGCGCAATCCTTTTGTCAAAGATATTGTCGCTTCTGCCACTCGAGCCCTTGCCGAAGGGGCTAAGGAAATTATTCTGACGGGAGTCAATATAGGCGATTTCGGACGCAGTACCGGCGAAACTTTTATCGACCTGCTCCGCGCCTTGGACAGTATAGAAGGGCAGTTCCGCATTCGTATTTCCTCTTGCGAACCCAACTTGCTCACGGATGAGATAATCGACTTTGTCGCCAATAGCCGTCATTTTGCACCTCACTTCCATATACCGCTCCAATCGGGCAGCAACGAGGTGCTCAAAATAATGCACCGCCGCTATACCCGCGAACTCTTCCAGGAGAGGGTAGAGCATATCAAACGCGTTATGCCGCACGCCTTTATCGGTGTCGATTGTATGGTCGGTGTGAGAGGCGAGACGGAGGAGTATTTCAACGACTATTTGCGCTTTGTGGAGTCCCTGCCTGTCAGCCAACTGCATGTGTTTACCTATTCGGAGCGTGCCAATACGCGCATGCTCGAAATGGATTTGTGTGTCGTCCCGCTCAAAGAGCGTGAACGCCGCAGTCGTATCCTGCATGCTGTCAGCAAACGCAAACTGCAAGCATTCTACAGCCAACATAAAGGACAACAAGTTACCGTCCTCTGGGAATCCAAAAAGGACGGTAATACGATGTATGGTTTCTCTGAAAACTACATCAAAGTGGCAGGTCCGTACGACCGCGCCAAAATAAACACTTTCGAAACGCTTATTTATTGACCGTTGCTTCGCACAGCCGTGCGGCGTCTGTGTCCGGCAGGCAATCCAACGCATATAGCGGCATAGATTGGATAATGCCGGCTATCGTTTCGTATAGCGCGTCCATCATCTCGGGCACTATCTTCAGTCCGCTGCACGACGACAACATATAGGCGTATGCCTCGGGTAAGCCCAGTTGGCGTATCTCGTTCTTAGGCGCTTGACTCAGTTTGACAATGCCGCCCACAGGCACATCTCGGTTGATATAACAAGGTGTTTTGCCACTCCACGGCGACCCGTACACACGCACCTCATTGCCGTCCAACAGCCGCAAGATAGGGTTGTCGTCATTCAATAACCGCGCATCTTCAAACGCTTCCATCCATAGGCGCGAGTGGGTTGATTTGCCGGTACCCGATTTGCCGAGGAACAGAAAACCTTTGCCGTCTTTCACCGTTACGGAAGCGTGCATCTCCAATGCTCCCTTCTTGGCTGTTGTGAAAGCATAGAGCAACATGGCGGTGTTGTCAATGGCGAACTTCACATTCTTGCCTTCAACTTGCAAGCGCACTTCGGAAAAATCTTCGCATGCCTTGAAACTGGCGCAAATAGGCCCGGTCTTGTACATGGATACCTGTATCAGCCAGTCTTTTCCCGCGCGGTACACCTCTATTCGGGGCATATCATCGTCCGATTGGTCGGTGAAGATATGCTCCTTCTCGCCTTCTAAATCCACTGCTCCAACCGTCATGTGGAACAGATAATCGTCCTCCTTTTCGGCTACGCGGAAAGGGGCATAATTGGTCAGCAAGTCCAAATAAGACTGCTCCGCCTCAATGGAAAAACCAAAACCGGCTACCCGATAATGTCTGCATTCTGCCATGATTGGATGGTCTTTTCGGCATCTTGCAATGCCTGTTCGTGGCTGACTTCATATTCCTCTGTAAGCAAATCGGCTAAGCGGGCGGCATCAAATTCGGAACCGTCCATCACCTTCTGCCATAAATAGGCGGCAGTCTCGTTCATGGTGATCATCTTATTGAAATTGATTTGCTCTATACCCTCGCCGATGAGGATATATTCATTGCCCAACGGGCGCAGTTTGAATCCGGGTTTAATAGTCATATCTCTTTTCTCAATTGATTACAATATCCGCGGTGTGTGGCGATACACTTTCAGTAGCAGCCATCGCATAGGTAACAGCATGCGCCACACTCGGGCTTTTGTTATCGGCTTGCAATGCCCTTTGGGCGAGGTTACACGCACCACTTTGCCCAGCACCGCGTCTCGCTTGCAATGCTCCTCGCCTTGCAGGTTGCCGTCCCCCATCAAAGTCATCTGGTCACCATCTATGCGGATAAGGCGGTGTAGTACATAACGCTCTTCTTCCACCCGTGCCAAAATGACATCGCCCACAGACAATTCGGTCGGTTGCACCAGTAGCACGCTGTCTTTTCCGCCTTCTATGAACGGGCGCATGCTCACACCTCCGGGAGTGAAAGTTACTTCATGACCTTCTTGCAATAGTTTGGCAATCTCGGGTATAAGAATGTCATTGGCAATCAGATGCGGCATACAAAATGACAGGTTTTGCGATAAATTTTGTGCAAAGATACAAAAAAATTTTGATATTCCCAAAAAAAAGTGTAACTTTGTGGGCTAAAATGTTTAATCCATGAAACGATTGGTCTATTTGGCTTGTGCCGTGTTGCTGTGCGTTGGTTGTAGGAAAACGCAACCCGCAGAGACACTTGTCGTTAATCCGATTATGGCTGTCCATTTTCTGGGGGATAGTACGCACCTCTTTCTTACGGATTTGCTGCCTGCCCTGTCGGGAGAGGAACGCATCGGTTTCCGCCTTTCGGAGGGGTACGAGGTAAGGAATTTTGCCAACGCTGAATTTGATTTGTTCGGCAATAATACGCTGGGCAATATGGATATAGTCGTCAACGATTCTCTTAGTTATTCGGTTTGTATCCTTCCTCATAAACCTTTTCGGTTGGGGCTTCACTCCGTAACGGCTACGGACTCTACACTCCGCTTCGGTGTTAGGGAGGACAATGATTGGGTTACCGAGCCGTTGCATGTCTTGGCGTATTTTCAAAACGACCTGATGGCGGAAGCCGATTTGGTTTTTAACGAAGGCGACACGGTTTTTAATCTTGATATTCGCAATCTGTTCGGGGAAAAAGGGCGTGCTTTTATCCGCATCTTTGCTGAAAGTGGCGAGTCGCTGTACAACGATGTGCTGATTCCTTTGCAGGACGGTGCTCCCGTCTGCTCGGTGGACCAACTGACCCGTCACGACGATAGGGCACAGATACTCTATTCGATGCTCATTGACCGTTTCAATAACGGTAATCCCGATAACGATTGGAAAATGAACTCCCCCGAGGTCTTGGACATAGTTGATTATCAGGGGGGTGATTTGTGTGGCATTACGCTCAAAATCCAAGAAGGTTTCTTTGATTCGCTGGGTATTACCACGCTGTGGATAAGTCCTATTACACAAAACCCGTGGGATGCGTGGGGCTACTACTCTTTCCGCAATGGCAATAAGTACGATAGCACCCTCGCATACACCAAATACTCCGGCTACCACGGTTATTGGCCGCTCTACACCACCTGCTTGGAAAAGCGTTTCGGTACGGATAAAGAGTTGAAGGAACTGCTTGCTACGGCGCATGCCCACAATATGAATGTCATTTTGGACTATGTCGCCAATCACATGCATATTGCTTCGCCTACGCTGTTGGAGCATCCCGACTGGCATACCGATTCGATCCTGCCTGATGGTCGCCGTAACTTTGAGTTATGGGACGAGGCACGCCTTACCACTTGGTTCGATGTCCATATCCCGACTTTGGACTTGGAGCGTCCGGAGGTTTGCGATGCCATGACGGACAGTGCTCTATATTGGCTTGCCAACTACGATTTCGATGGCTTCCGTCACGATGCCTGCAAGCATATTCCGGAGGACTATTGGCGCCAATTGACTCATAAAATGGTAACTCGCTTCCCGGACCGCCATTTATGGATGATTGGTGAGACTTACGGCTCGCCCGAACTGATTGGCACCTATATCAAGTCCGGAATGCTCAATGCCCAATTTGATTTTAATGTCTATTTCACGGCTATTCACGCGTTTGCCGGTGACGGCAGTTTCCGTGATATTGACCGTGTTATCCGTGAGTCGCTGGCTGCTTACGGTGCCCATCATACCATGGGTAATATTAGCGGTAATCATGATCAGGCGCGTTTTGCATCTCTTGCAGATGGTGCGGTCTCGTTCTCCGAAGACCCCAAAGAAGCCGGTTGGACGCGTAATGTGGCTGCGGCTTCCGATTTGGCATACACCCGTGCTATCCAACTGGAGGTGCTGAATATGACCATTCCGGGCGTGCCGTGTATCTATCAGGGCGATGAATATGCCGAAATCGGAGCGGGAGACCCGGATAACCGCCACATGATGCGCTTTGACGGATTGACCGATAAGGAACAGGAGTTCCGCCGTAAAGTGCAGCAACTCACTGACCTGCGTCGCCATTCTCTCGCGCTGATATACGGCGATTATCTGCCCATCTATGTGGACGACGATACATTGGAGTTTGAGCGCGTCTATCTCAACGAGCATGTGCGTGTCAAGATGACCCGCGACCAAAGATCTGAAATAGAAGTGTGGTATTCTCCCGCTTCTCAAGAATCTTAACAACAAATACTATTGATAAAATGAAAAAACTATTCCTTTTCGCACTGGGAGTTTTTACTTTAACTTCCTGCTGCAAACACCATTGTTGCCATGAGCAGTTACGCCACACTTGCTGGGCGTATGATGCTACGATTTATGAAATGAACACCCGTCAATTGACTCCCGAAGGCACTTTTGCCGCTGCTGAATCCTTGCTTCCGGCAATGAAGGAGAATGGTATTGATATTATTTGGGTTATGCCATGCCAACCTATTGGACAAATTACCCGCAAAGGCACATTGGGCAGTTATTATTCCATCATTGATTACTGTGCTATCAATCCCGAGTTTGGAACAATGGCTGACTTCAAACATTTCCTCTCCGCTGCTCACGAGCAGGGCATGAAAGTGATTCTTGACTGGGTGGCGAATCACACTGCTCCCGATAGCGAATGGACCAAGAACGACGGTTGGCATTACCGCGATAGTTTGGGTAACCTCATGGTGCAGTATGATTGGACGGATATATCCAAACTCAACTACGACAATGCTGATATGCGCGCTGCTATGAAGCAAGCCATGCGTTTTTGGTTGGATTCGGTGGGGATTGACGGTTTCCGCTGTGATGTGGCGGGCGAAGTGCCTACTGATTTCTGGAACGAAGCCATGGGGGAACTTAAAGCCGAACACCCCAAGATGTTCACCCTTGCCGAGAACGAGGATAAGGCGCAGGAACTCACGGAGACGGCATTTGATATGTACTATGGTTGGGAACTCCATCACCTTATGAACGATGTGGCACAAGGCAATAAGAGCGTGAACGACCTTTGGGCTTATTTCCAGAAATGTGACACCACTATTCGTCCGGAGGCAATCCGTATGAATTTCACCAGTAATCACGATGAGAATAGTTGGAACGGTACTGAATATGAGCGCATGGGTGATGCCGCTGACCTCTTTACGGCATTCACATATATCGTCCCGGGTATGCCGCTTATCTATACCGGTCAACCTTCCGGCAATAACCATCGTTTGGAGTTCTTTGAGAAAGATGTTATTGACACGCTGATGTCCGACGGCGGGAAGAAAGCCGAATTATATGCAAAACTCAATGCCCTACGTGCCGACAATCGTGCCTTGTGGAGCAATGAACTGGGGGCACCTATGACACGCCTGTCTGCCGACAATGATGCCGTCTTTGCTTGCGCTCGCCACAAAGCGTGTGAACATTGCGGCAGCAACACCGTTATCGCCGTTATGAATATGTCTGCCGAACAGCAAACAGTAACTCTCCAATTGGGCGATTGGGTGGGCACCTACCATTGCCTCTGCGGTCATGATGTGGAATTGACTGCGGAACATAACCTCACCCTCGACCCTTGGCAGTACATGATTGTTGCCTCTAAATAAGAAATAAACCGTATGTTTAAGATGACTCGTTTTCGATGTACATCTTAAATTATAAGGTACAAATACTAATTATTAACAAAAAAACATTTATTATGAAAAAGATCTTTTCTTTTTTGATGGCACTCACATTAGTAATGGGGTGCTATGCAATGCCTCAGCACAAATATGGCGTTTCTCGCCGTGCGGATGCAAAGTCTGAAAAAATGGTTAAGCCGGAAATGAAGAAAATGGTAAAGAAAGACCATTTCTTCAAGTCAGAGTCTATGACCACCGCTCCTGCTATGCGCAAAATGGTAATGGCTGAAAATGAATTGCAGGTTGAATTTGCGGATTTAACGTACTATGCTGGCGGCTGGGATGTAAACTGCTATGCTTCGGAAGATGTTAATTACTATCCTGATGTGTATTTTTCTATCGAAGCCACAAGTAGCACAAAGATTGCGGGAACTTATTCCATTACGGGCGATGAGTATTCGTACATTTATTTCAGCGAAAACGACTCCGTTAAAATTGTCAGCGGTTCCTTGACGATTGCTTATAAATCAACAAGTGCAGATGGTCTTGTCTACACCTTTACGGCATCTTTGCAGGGCGATGATACGAAATCCTACACTATCTCTGCTGACTTGCTCGTTTATGCTAAGGATTTTGAAACATTTTATTATGGGTATTATTTGGGTTACTGCTACTACTTTGGAGAATATTGCGATTGGGAAATAGAATTGGATGATGCTCCTTTCGATCCCACGGGTAAAGTAATTACTATTTCTACCCTGATTCCCGAGGTAACGGATTCTACTTCGGCTTCGGTGGCTGGGTTCCAAGCCATTGGTAAGACCGAAGATGGCAATAGTGCTTCGTTGTGCATCAATTCCACTTCGTTGCTTGGTTCTTTCGATCCTGCTGATTTTGACATGGATTATACTTACATTCGGATTGGTGAAGAATATATCGCTCTCAAATATGCCATTTCTGCTTCTGTAACTATGAGTAGTGATACCACTATTTTCTACTTTGAAGTAATGGCAAAGAGCGGTGACGAGTATCATGTTACAATGAAACACTATATTCCCGAAATCATTGATAACATTGATGTTGTCTGCACCAATTTGAAAGTTAAAGAAGACGGTTATCCTATGATTGGTTATGTTTGGTATACGGTATCTGCCAGCAACGAAGATTATTCGCTCTATATGGAACCCGATTCTGCAACTGGCGAATTTGTAGGTGCGCTGTTACTTTTCGACAAAGATACAAACGAGATACCTTTGGTCTATGACACCATTACTATCGTTGCTAAAGACAAGGCATACGGCGTGGCACTTGATGCCTTTGGCCATCACTATACCTTCGACCTCTCGTTAGTCCTGCCCGATGCTAAGGATAGCGTTTATTTGACCTATGAAAATGCAGAAATTTTGGATGCTACTATGGATTACATGGCAGTATTGGCGATGGGTAATAACGCAGCGGCTGATAGTGCTGTTCAATTCTATATCAGTACGTATGTCATGGAGGGCGAATACACCGAAGATGATATTGATATGGAGGGTTATTCTTTTGTGGCTCTTCCTAATCAGGACACCATCTTTAAGTTTATTGCTGCCGAAATTAGTATCACCCAAAAAGGAGACACTGCTTTCTTGACGGCAAAAGTGCTGGGTAGTGACACGGTTCGCTATTTCATCAACATGAAGGCGATAAACGACCCATACGAGTATGACTCAGATGAAGATTTGACGACTTCCTTCGATGCTAAAGTGGATCAAGTTGAGTGGTACACCGATGGTTTCGAATCTTATGGTGTGGTAGAATTATATGCCGTATCGTCTGAAGAAGAAAATGAGATGAGTTTGATGTTCTTTAGCGAGACGGCTGAAATCGCTGATGGCGTGTACGACATCAATAGTAGTATGGCAGCTCCCTCTGTCTTGGCTTCTGCGGGCTATGATAAACTAGAGGAATTTGACTATCCGTCCTACTTCGTGTTGGGTGACTATTCCTCTACTTGGTATTTTGTTAGCGGTACGGTTACCGTCGGTAACGGTCAAGTCGTTATTGCTGCCAAGAACTCCAAAGACAAGGATATCAAGATCACCGTCACGTTGCCTGCTACTGGTTTGAAAGAGCGTATAGCCAACGTGAAAGCCGCTGCTAAGTTCATCTATAAGAACCAATTGATGATTAAGAGTAACAACCGCATCTTCAACGCCTTCGGTGCTGAACTGCGCTAATCGCTCCTGAGCATAGAAAAAGAGGTTGCCCGTTTGGACAACCTCTTTTCTTTTTAACTTTTCTCACTAAATCGCGTTTGCAGCATCCCTAAACTCTGGTCTTCTTTCAAGCGGATTCCGTACCGGCGTTTCCATTGGCTTTTTAAACTGTTGAACATCCCTTTGCACGCGTAGGCGTACACATACGGGTGTACATACAAAGTCATGTTTCTGCCGTGTTCCTCTGTCTCGTGGGCAATTTGTTCCTCCACTTGGTCCGTAAAGAGTAGGGAGGGCTGAATCTTGCCTTTGCCCATACAGGTGGGACATACTTCCGTTACATCCATCTCAACCGCGGGGCGCACGCGTTGGCGGGTGATTTGCATCAGACCGAATTTGCTTAGCGGCAACACATTGTGCTTGGCGCGATCTCGGCTCATCAGTTCTAACATGCGGTCAAAGAGTTGTTGCTGGTGGTCTTTATCGTCCATGTCGATAAAATCGACAATGATGATTCCCCCTATATCCCTCAAACGCAGTTGGTGAGCAATCTCTTCCGCTGCCAACATGTTGTATTGGAACGCGTTCTCCTCTCCGTCCTCATAGATTTTCTTGCTTCCTGAGTTCACATCAATGGCAAATAGCGCTTCCGTCTTGTCTATCACCAGGTAGCCGCCGTTCTTAAACCCAACCGTATGACCTAATCCCGTTTTGGTTTGCCGGGTAATGTCGTACTTGTCAAAAATGGGTTGCGCGGCTTTGTAGTGTTTGACAATCTTGACCGATTGGGGGGCAATTAACTCCACATATTGGCGTACTTGCTCGTACATCCCGGCGTCATTCACCTGTATGGCACTGAAATCGGGAGTGAACATATCGCGTATAATGCCGATTGTTCGGTCCAATTCCTCGGCCACTAACCGTACTTCGGGGTCTTTCTTGCTGTCTTTGGCGGGTTTCTCTTTCGGCACTTGGAGCGTGCGTATTGCTTCTTCCCACCGCTTGACAAGCAGTTTCAACTCGTTGTCCAATTCCATGACGCGTTTGTCTTCTGCAAGAGTGCGGACAATAACGCCAAAGCCCTGTGGCTTGATGGATTGCATCAGTTGTTTCAACCTGCCGCGTTCACTTTCCCGTTTGATTTTAGACGACACCATCACTTTGTCCGCAAAGGGTATCAGTACCATGTTGCGTCCGGCTATGCTTATCTCTGCCGTCACGCGCGGACCTTTGGTGTTGATGGGCTCTTTAATCACTTGGACCAGTATCTGGTCGCCTACTTTCAGGTAATCTGCTATGTGTCCTTCTTTGCCAACATTGGGCTGGCGTTTGATACTGGACAGGGCAGGTATTTTCCTGCGGTCGCTGACGGCCTTGGTCGTGAACTCACGCAATGTCAAAAACTCAGAACCTAAATCCTGATAGTGTAGAAAAGCTTCTTTTTCGTGACCTACATCTACAAACACCGCTTCAAGCGCCGGCATTACTTTTTTGACTCTGCCGTAATAGATATTTCCAACTGCAAATGTGTCTTCTCCCCGTTTCTCGCGGTTGATTTCTTGCAGCCGGCCGTCTTCTGTCAGCGCAATGGCGACTTCTTGCTCCTGTACGTCAACAATCAGTTCGCTTTTCATAATCAATACATTTAATAAGGGCTTTGTAGCCACTGTCTTGCGCCCAAAACAGTTCACCGCCACAAAGCCCGGTTAATAAAATCAATCGTCTTACGACTTTCGACACTACGGCCTACTTATGCTTATGACGATTTTTACGCAAACGCTTTTTGCGTTTGTGTGTGGACATCTTATGTCTCTTATGCTTTTTTCCGTTGGGCATAATAGTAATTGTTTATTTATTGTTAGTTATTGTTTATTTCAACAAATCCGAAAATTCATCGGAGGGCTTGAATGCGGGAATCTTGTGCTCAGGTACCACGATGGATTTCTTTGCGGTGATGTTGCGCGCAATCTTCTGTGCACGAGTCTTGGTGATAAAACTGCCGAAGCCACGCAGATAAACATTATTTCCGCTGGCTACGGATCTTTTTACATTCAACATGGCAGATTCCAATACATTTAAGATCGTCGCACGATCATAGCCCGTTTGAATGGCGATTTCGGTAACAAGTTCAGCTTTTGTCATAGTATAATGATTTTGTATTTCTCCCTAAAAATCAAATTGGTTTGCAAAGGTACGATATTTTTCTGAAATATAAAAGTTTTTTCTTAAAAAAATTCATTTTTTCGTTTTTTTTTTGTAATTTTGCGTTTTGAAATGATGCAGTTGGATATGTTCTATAGGGCGTTGGAATTGTGGTTTGATCGCAATCGCCGTGTCCTTCCTTGGCGTGAAACGCAGGACCCTTACAAGATTTGGATTTCTGAGATTATCCTGCAACAGACCCGCGTCGAGCAGGGCTTGGATTATTACTTGCGTTTTGTCGACCGCTTCCCCGATGTGCGTTCTTTGGCTGCCGCTTCGGAAGACGAGGTGTTGCGGCTGTGGCAAGGGCTTGGCTATTATTCCCGCGCCCGCAATCTGCATAAAGCGGCTGTTCTTGTGGCAGACCATTTTCCTGACTCCTATGACGAACTGCGTCGGATGCCCGGGGTGGGGGATTATACGGCAGGTGCCATTGCTGCCTTTGCTTATAACTTGCCTTATCCTGCTCTTGACGGTAATGTCTATCGTGTTTTGGCACGCCTCACCGATTCCGATATCGCTTTTGACACCACACAGGGCAAGAAGTTTTTCCGGCACATTGCTGAGCAGTGGCTTGATACTTCCAATCCCCGCCTTTTCAATTCGGCAATCATGGAGTTCGGGGCGCTCTATTGTGTGCCGCAGAATCCCGATTGCGTGCATTGTCCCTTACAGGTCTTTTGCGAGGCGTACCGCCATCATACGGTGGCATTGCTGCCGGTCCGCAAGCCCCGCCCGAAGATGAAGGACCGCTATTTGGTTTATACAATCTACTTATACAAGTCCGGCTCCACATTGTACACGCTTATTCGTCAGCGTCTGGACAATGATATTTGGAAGCACCTGTGGGAGTTCCCTTTGTCGGAAACCGATGCTGCTGGCTTTGCCGCTGTTGAGACGCCCTTGGATTTTACCCACCAACTCAGCCACCGGCGCCTTCACGCGCGTTTTGTTGTCAAGAAGGTGTCCGCCCTTCCGTCTTTGCCGGATACAAAGGCGGTAACTTTGGACGATTTGGACGACTACGCCCTCTCTCGCCTCACCCTCAACGCCCTCTCCCGCCTCGCCCTTTAATCCTTTCCCGCTTTCCCATTTAACCCGTTCTCTCTCACCTGTCATTAGCGAACATCAATGGAACTTTTCCCGAGAGGTTACTTTAATATTCTAGGGTTCTAAAACCTCTGGCCTGCTAGTTTTTTTGCAAAATATTTGCTACTTTCAAAAATTTGTATTATCTTTGCACCATTAATTAGTTGAAAACTATGAACAAACGAGTATTGCTTATTCTGCCGATATTGTGTCTTTCGTTCCATTGCTTTGCCCAAAAGACGATTATTCATGTGGGTGACACGGTGATGGTTAACCGTTCTACGGAACGCTATTTGACCGGTGAACGAATTTCCAAATGGGTTTATAAGGTACCACATGTTATCTCCCAAGTCGGCTCTCGTTTCTTTCCGCAAGGCGTTTTGCTCAATGTGGCAGGTGCCAAATCGTGGTTGGGAGCGTCGGATGTGCAGTTAGTCGGTACGCAACCGGCGGTTTCTCCTATTGTAGTGGAGGAGAAAGTCGAAGTGTCGGAGCCGGTAGAAGAGCCCAAAGTCGAATCTCCGGTGGAGGAAAAAGTTGAACAGATTACCCCTGTAGTAGAGGAGGAGAAAGTCGAAGTAGCGAAATCGGTAGAAGAACCTCAAGTCGTGGAGGCACCGGTAGTCGCTAAACAACAGATTCCCGTTAATTTCCAATTAAACGGAGACTTGCTTCTATTGGGAGGTGCTAATAATGTTGGAGTAGGGTTGGAGTTGATTCCGGGTGCTCGTATCACGGATTATTTCTTTGTCGGCGCAGGTATTGAGTTGGAGCAGTTATGGCTCGGCTTGGGAGAAGATAGTCGTGTGCACGGCGTTCAGTTTCCTGTCTTTGCTAATATGAAATTCTATCTGCCGATCAAAAATAAGTATTATCCCCATTTGGAGATATCCGCTGGTGCTAATATGGGTAAATTGCAAAATGGGCAATCCGATTTGGGACGCAAATCGGAGTTCTATTGTGGTGTGCACGCTCGCGCTGGGATAGGATTGGATATCAATAGTTTGTCGTTAGGTGTTGGTTATCAGTTCGGTAATGGATGTTCGCCCATCGAAAAAGATTTTCATCACGCATATCTCAAAATTGGATTCCGCTTTTTAAGTTCCAAATGACAGCAAAAAACAAGGGAAGCAAAACTGCTTCCCTTTCTTTTTTTTCCGTATTACTTATTGTGCGCAGGATGAGACTCGAAC
>JAZUGJ010000157.1:0-4749 GCA_045641145.1 Paludibacteraceae bacterium | reverse complement strand
TCACGATAATCGGGCACACCGTCCCGGTCTGTATCCAGCGGGCAGCCCAGCGAGTCAATCAAGCCATACGCCTCTTGCGGTGTATTCGGACATTGGTCAAGATAGTCGGGAACCCCGTCTCCGTCCGAGTCAATCGGGCAGCCGGATTCGTCCACTTGCACGCCCAGCGGCGTTTCGGGACAGAGGTCCAATTTATCTTTGATTCCGTCCCTGTCGCTGTCTTTCTTCTTATTGGTACCCCAAACGATGCTAAATCCGAGTGCCACATTGATTCCCTTGCTCTGGTAGGGAATAGGGGCACCGTTGTAGTCGGCATAGGAAGTGGGGATATAATCCATGGCGAGTGTCATGTTTATTCCGTCATAGGGCATCAGACTGATTCCCGCGCCGATATTGCTGTATTTGCCGTTGTTGACAAGCGAATAACTGACTGCCAAATTGAACCAATTGCAGGGGCGGACGGCACCGCCGATAGTTACTTCCTCGTAGAAACGGCCGTTGAACATGCGGGTCTTGCTCAAAATACCGATACCGAGTATATTGTTGCAGAAATTGGCATCAACACCTATATTCAGTTTGGCGGATATCATGCGTGCAAAAATAGACCGGCGGTCGGATGTGCGGATACAGTTGGCATAATTCTCCAACGCTTTCACTACATCATCGCCCAGTTTATTGCCGTCGAATTGGTAGTTATTTTCCTCGTTGGCGTAGTCCGAATACTGCAAATTCGGCACACCGGTAAACGCCGAGTCGATGGCTGTCTTGTACGAAGCGGCTTGTGTCCAAACCATAAAGCCCAAGTCGTTCAACGCTGCCGTTATTTGTACCTGCGGGTGGGGTTTGTAGGTGAAACCGAGGTCTAAACCTGCGCCGTAGCCGGAAGGAAGAATATAATCCGTGATGTTGGTCGGTAGCAGGTCGTCGGTGTTCATATTTTGAATGCTTTCGTAGGTGAGGTTCTTCGGAAGGGCATCAAACCGGATAGGTGCCGCCGCCTGCAGCGTGCCTTGTCCCGTGAGGTGCCACGCCTGTGCGGAGGCGTCCAGCATCAGTTGTTTATTCCGCAGAGTCATATTGGCTTGCCCCAAAAGGAATTTGACCTTACCGCCGACAGTCCATTGGTCGTCTATTTTGTAGGAATAACCGCCGGCAATCTCCGTGTAAGCGTTCAGTTGCATACCTAACGGCTTGAGGTTAAAGGAATTGACGCCACTCAAATCGTGCATGCCGCCGTCTAAAATAAATTCGTTAAAGGACTTTGGAAAGGTGATACCCGCTTCCAAGCGTTCCATGATGCTGATATGAATATAGCCGTTCTCTTTATGCCGGAAACCGAAACTGACCAAGTTGAGTGTCATGTCTTCGTCCACCAGTGTGGCTTTTCTGAATTGTTTGAGCAGTTGCTGGCGGTCGGCATCAGGGTGGAGTGCCGTCACGGTGTTTCCGTTCAGGTTAAAGACGGCATCGCTCATCGTGAGTGAGTTATTGCCGGTCCAAGTACTCATATAACCGAGCGGCGTGAAATTGACATATCCGTCGCTAACCGGCTGAAAAGCAGGGTTGACGATATGACGCATCGGTGCGTTCTCCAAGAAATATAAGGTGGACACCTGTTGGGCGTGTAAGCCGGCTGTCGCAGCGGTTGCAAGGAGAACCAAAGTAATACGAAGATTGTTTTTCATTGTTCAGTCCTCCTTATTTGTTGTTCTTAAAGTTCATCACTGCTTCTACATCGGCAGCGACTCCCAACTGAATGGAGATGGAAGTTTTTGTGTCGATATAGCACGGTTGTATATTGTTGCCCATAAAGGCATCCAGACGCAGCGAGGTGCATTGGGTCAGATAGTCGAACTGCTCCTGAGTGACATCGACCACAAATGTGGCTTCAGAGGGCTCGGTTACATGCCCGTAAGGATTGTCGCCGTAGCGTTCCATCTTGGGGGCGGGCAAGCGGATTTCGTTGGCTTTCTGTCCTTCAAACAGGTGCAAATCCATCTCCACGCTATCCTTGTCCAAGAACCACACTTTGGCATCCACGTCAAACGGCAGACTGTTTTTGGCAATCAGGAACAGTTTGATATGTTTGGCTTTGCTCTTTTCGACCATTTTGACTTCTTTCAACAGCGAGTCAAGTGCGATACGGTCGAAATGGACATCTTGAATTTGGGTCAGGAATTGTGCTTCGCTTTGTTCATTGACCTTAAAGGGCAGGTCGGCAACGGCATAACCGCGCACCCGGGTATCGTTGGTAATACGGTGTTGATTCCAGATATACTCGGGACGCTTGTCATCTACTACCATTGTGTAACTATACCTTATGGTATCGGGGCGGATGTCAAACAGTCTGTCCAAACGCCCGTTTGCTTCGTTTTGATTGAGTAGGAAACTGTTTTCTACCGAATCGGTCAATGCGCCAAAAGGTGTAATGAAGTTCTTGAGAGGGAAATAACAATAGGTCTCTCCGTTCCATGTTGCACTCACTTGTTCTGTGGCGTTGGCGGTGATCAGGGTGTCCAGATACACGAACAACGGTGCTGCCACATGGTGTGTGGCAAATACTCGTATCTGCGGTTCCATGAAGCGTATTTTCAGTTTCTTCACATTCTTCCACTCGTCCCACACGCTGTCCAAACAGATAACATCGCGGTCTCGCATCAGGTTGCTGGCTTGGAAATATCCCCAAATGGCTTTGTAATCAATAAACTGCACCTCAAAGTGGTAGTCAAAGGCAGAGGACGTTTGCAGCGTTATCGGTTCTCCGTCAGGAATGGTGAAATTAAATACGAACGTAAAGTCGCACGAGTCAATCACATTGTCCAACGACGGATGTTCCTTGTCTTTCATCAGGCAGACGGAGAAAGCGTCAATCTCAATCGGGATTTCGGTGCCGTAGTTGTACCCGTCACCTTTGGTATATACGCGTACTGTTTTGCCTTCGGAGCGGCTGAACTGGTCGCCCAACAGGACATCAACATAGTTGATATAACTCCAGGGCAGCGGCAGGTTGGTCGTGTCGATCGTGCTTTTGAAAGTCGCGTTAATAATCTGGGCGCTGTCTATACGCTCATTAAGGCGGTCTTTATTCAGTCCGTCAAAAGTGAGTGTCAGGGGGAAAGTCAACTTAATGGGTTGCCCGTTTCCGGTCACTTTGCCGTGTTCCACCAAACCCATTCGGTCCAACTCGCCATATACCTTAAACGCTTTGTCGGTCTTTCCGAGGTATTGGCTCAAATCCACCGCGTGGTATTCTTTGGCAGGGATATCCACCGTGTCGATAAAGTGGAATATACCATGCTCGTCCGTGTATATATTGCTGACCTGTCCCCCGCCGAGAAAGTCATTGACGGTAAATTTCATACTGCCGACCGGCAGAGCAAGCCCCATCTCCAACCGGGCGTGCATATCGATGTTGTTCAAGTCGATATCGGGGTGGCAGGCGCATAAAGCGGCTGTCAGCGAAACCAATACGACAGAGAGATGTGTTGTTTTCATTGTGTTGCTAATCTATGCTAAGTGGTACATACTTTTTTGCAGTTGCAAAGATACAAAAAATATTTCGGATATGCAAATTTTACCTACTTTTTAAGTAGATAAATTTTCTCCGTGGCACGGGTGAGGGCGGTGTACATCCACCGTAAATCTTCCTTGCGCTCGCCGTCGTCGTTGGTTTTGTCCGTCAGCGACCCGGCATCGATAAAGACATTTTTCCACTGCCCGCCCTGGGCTTTGTGGCAGGTGACGGCGTAGCCGTAGCGTATTTGCAGGGCGTTGTAGTAGGGGCTGGCGGTTATTTTTTCCTTCAGTTCTTTCTTGCTTTTTATTTCCGGATAGTCTTCGGCTATTTTGGCGTATAGTTCGCGCTGTAGGCGGTAACTCGTTTCGGGCGAGTCGGTCAACAGGGTGTCCAGCCACAATACGGCATCTATCTCCCATTCATAGTCCAGACTGCGCAGTTGGGCATCTATAAAACGGTAGCCGTACATCTCGCGCTCATTGCGCAGCCGCACTATTTCGAGCATGTCGCCGTTGGCGAGGAAAGGCAGATTTTCGTACTGTTGCGTAAAGAAATAGTTGTTCCGGCTGACCATCACGCGGTCTCCGGCTTGCAGGATATCCTCTTTCCACAGCAGTTGGGCGCGGACGCCTTGGTTATAGAGGTTGGTGCGCTTGTTGGAGCGGGTGATGATAAGTGTCTCCTCCACGCCCGCTTCGCGGTAACTGCGGTCTATCTCCTCCACCATTTGGTGCCCCGGCATAAGGAACACATCCGCCGCCTCGTGAATCAGTGTGGGCACCGCCTCACCCGTGTCGGATGCGGGGTGGTCGATAAGCGAGCGGATATAAGTGGCGTTTTTCAGTATGCCGCTCTGCTCGGCTTGACGCGCCACTTCGGTCAGGCGGCAGTGCCGGACACTCAACCCGAATGCTTCCAGTTCGGCAACTTGCAGGGCGGGACTGTCCTTATATTCAACCGGCGGCAACTGGGCTTCGTCGCCCAACAGCAGCAGGCGGCAGTTCTCGCCCTGAAAGACGAACTGAATGAGGTCAGTCAATAGGGTCTTGTCTATCATAGATGCCTCGTCCGCAATGAACAGCGTGTTCTTGTTCTTGTTGTAACCGAGCGAGAAACGGGGCTCGTCCGCCGTTATGTCGGAGTGATAAATGGCTTTATGGATGGTGTAGGCAGGAAAACCCGAGTAGTGGCTCATCACTTTGGCGGCGCGACCCGTCGGAGCCAAGAGCATG
>JAZUGJ010000156.1:0-36988 GCA_045641145.1 Paludibacteraceae bacterium | reverse complement strand
AGAAGCAGCATTAACAACTGGAATATCGAAACAAAATATTTCTGCTTGCTGTAATGGTAAACGCAAAACTGCTGGTGGTTATCATTGGGAATTTGCTGTGTGAAAATGTAAGGAGGAACACAAATTATGACTAAGTTATGGAGCTTGCTAATGCTCAAGCTGACACGGCTGATTGTGGCGATTAAAAATGCGAGAAAAGAGCGCAAAGAGATTGCGGATGAAATATTTTTCAACACGGAACTACTCGCTTTGACATACGACTCCGAAATTTTTGGCACACCAGCAAGGCGCAAAAAAATCAAAGAGATATGTGAAAGCCATGATTATTGCGAACGGTGCGAGCTTTTCGACACATTCGACAACGAGTGCTTGTTCGCAGACGATGACGAAGGCATACCGTGTTATTGGGAGGAGGAAGAATGAAGAAAATACCAACTCTTTTTGTGAGAGAATTTGAAAACCACAAGGTAGTGAAAGTGACGCCTGAGGTAATACCCGGCATGGAATGGGTGCTTGAGAGCGAAGGCGTAGCGACGCTCAAGATAGACGGCTCTTGCTGTGCCATAATCGACGGCGTGTTTTACAAACGCTTCGACGCCAAGCCTGGCCGCAAAATTCCCGACGGGGCTATTCCTTGCTGCGGGCCTGACCCTATAACAGGGCATCATCCGCATTGGGTGGAAGTCGATTGGAGTAACCCCGCCGATAAGTGGTTTGTTAATGCAATCAATAATACGCCTGAAATCAAGAACAGGACTTATGAGGCAATCGGCCCACATTTTCAAAATAACCCGTATGGATTAAGTGAAGATATTCTTGAGCCTCATGGAGCTAAAATAATTGAAGTAGAGCGCACGTTTGACGGCATCAAAAGGTATCTCGAAAACAACTATATTGAGGGCATCGTGTTTTGGAGAGATGGCGAGCCGCAGTGCAAAATAAAGCGAAGCGACTTCGGTCTTGCATGGCCTTAACAGGAGGTAGACGAATGACAACAGGCGAAGAATGGAGGCCAGTTAGTTTTCTTGATTGCAAATATGAGGTTAGCAACTTAGGCAGAATAAGAAGCTCCGACACCAAAGAAATACGGAAAACCCCCACAAGCAAAAGAGGTTATCCTGTTTTCTCTGCTCGCATTAACGGAAAGTTCTTGCTTGTTAATGTGCATAAATGTGTAGCGACAGAATTTTGCAAGAAAACTTCTGAAAGTCAGACGCAAGTCAATCACATTGACGGAAATAAGTGCAATAACAACTTCGAAAATCTTGAGTGGTGTACCCCGAGAGAAAATGCACTTCACGCCCGTAGAACTGGTTTGAAAAAAAGCGACGGGGATAAAGCCGTAATACAAAGTAAAGACGGAATTGATATTGCGAAATTCAAGTCAGCATCCGAAGCCAGCAGGCAGACAGGAATAGGCAGATCAAGCATTTGTAATGTATGCAACAAGTATGTTTGGAATGGTCGTCACAGCATAACAGCAGGCGGTTACAACTGGAGGTGGGCAAATGTCAGACATGATTAATTCCCCTAAACACTACACGCAGAACGGCATCGAGTGCATCGAGGCTATCAAGGCGAGCATGACCTCTGACGGCTTCCTCGACTACTGCAAGGGCAATGTGCTCAAGTACATATGGCGGTGGCGTGACAAAGGCGGCGCGGAAGATTTGGAAAAGGCGCGCGTTTACCTTACATGGATGATTGAGGAGGCTGAAAAATGAAAGTTAGATTTAAAACGTTTATCGACAAGGAAGATTTTAGATTTGTCCCGATAATTCTTTCTTATAGCAAGAGAGATAGCGCCAATACTGGACGAAGAGCATTTTACATAAGCGGTGAGTTCGGATATTGGGCTTATGTATTGCAGTTTAAGTGGAGGGCTAAAAATTGAAAGCAATAATTGTTGCAATAGCAGCATTCGTGTTCTGCTTCACTCTCGGATGCTGTCAGGCGGCGAGAGATGCTGATGAAGCAATCGAGCAGGAGGGGCAAATGAGGGAGGAAATGCGAGACCATGCCGACTAAAACGTTCTGTCAGTATTTTCATATCGCCTGCGGAAAGTGCGAATGTTGGCGGCTCTACGAAATTCATGGGAACGTTAAGCTCATTCGCCCGTGCATCTGCGACGGTGAGACACGGCGATGTGACTTTGAAAAGATTGGGGGAAAACCTAAATGCTCTTAACAAAAACTCAGGAGAAAATCATAAACACTGCAATTCACGGGTACGGCATCGCAAATCAGCGGTTGAAGTGCCTTGAGGAACTTTCAGAGCTTGCAAAGGAACTCTGCAAAGACGGCATCGGGCAGGGAAACAAGTGCCACATTGCCGAGGAAATTGCCGACGTTGAAATCATGCTTGAACAGATGAAAGTTTATTTCGGCATCGACGACGAGGTTCGGTACAGTGCAAAAATCAAGCTTAAACAGCTTGGCGAAAAGGTGGGTGTGCTCAATGCCGAGGATTAACCCCGTTTACTGCGAGGACTGCGGCGCAAGGCTTCGAGCCGATGAAATGGTTTTCATGTGGGACGACGAGGAATGGCTGTGCGAGGAGTGCTTTTCAAACCGCCGCATCGACCTCGACAACAGCGACCTGTGCGACAAGTGCGGCTGGCGTTCGTGCTTAGTCGAGGATTTACTCGGAGAATAGGAGGGCAACGTGTTCAGCTTATACGAATTTAAGCAGCAGTATTCGGTGCAGGGCAAGCAGGTCGTGAATTGCCTTTCGGCATACTATCCGAAGTTTACGAAGGCGGCGGAGAGTTACGCAAGTCGCCCCGAGGAAAGCGGAATTGCGCTCACGCCCGAAGCTATAGAACTTCTGCACTACCACTTCAACCCGAACAAGCACCGCAAGAAAACACCTGCCGACGGACTGCGGCAGATACGATGCCGAGTGTCACCGACCTTTGCGGACAAGCTCACCGAGATGGCGAGGCGCAAGGGCTACACGGTTCAGGAACTTATAAGCACGTTCGTTCACGATTGGTACGAAACGCAACTGATTGTGGACAAGCTGACGGAGGGCGAGAATGAAGCGGAAACTTAATCTTTGCATACTTTGCGAGCTCGAGATGAAGGAAGCTTACAACCTACGCCCAGTCCCGAACGAGCCGACGCTCTACGACAAGTGCGACAAGTGCAAGAAGAAAAGAGCCGTGACTCCATACATAATCGAGGTGAAGCGGCATGGCTAAACCTGTTCTGACATTCGACGAAGAAACGCACGTTTACACCCTCGACGGCAAGCGTGTCCCGTCCGTGACCGAAATCGTCGGAGTGCTCACGGCAAAGGACATGGGCAAACTTTCGCCCTATATGCTCGACAATGCCGCAAGGCGAGGTACAAGAGTCCACGAACTCACGCAGCTCATTGACTATGGTGTGCCGCTTGAGGACTTGGAGATTGAGCCTGACATTGCAGGCTACATCAAAGCCTATCTCGACTTTCTCCGTGACTACCGCCCCGAATGGCTGATGATAGAACAGCAAGTTTCAAGTTGCTGGCTCGACTATGCAGGCACACTTGACCGCTACGGCATCATTGACGGGAAGGACACCATAGTGGACATTAAGACCACGGCAGGCTCAAGCAGACTAACAAAGATCGCTTGGGCAACGCAGACGGCAGGCTACGGATTATCCGACTGCATCAGAGGAGCTGACTCGCGGCTAATAGTCCAGCTTAAACCGACAGGCAAGTACACCGTCCACGACTGCGGCAAGGACGAGAAACGATACGACATTGACGGCAAGTCAATTTTCCTCAGTTGCTTAAGACTCACAAAGATTATAGGAGGATATGAATGAACGAAAACGCACTAACAACGATAAACGCAACGGCAAGCATCGCCATAGCAAAGCCGAGCGGCAAGAATTACATGGTAAACTGCGCAGGCATTGAAACCAAACTGAAACGCGACACCGACTTCGGTGTTATTCCCAAGACAAAACAGCCCACGCTATTCAAGAGCGGAGCGGAAAAAATCTGCATGGCGTATGGATTGCTTCAACATTACGACATTGAAAGCAAGATAGAACAGTTTGACGGCAAGGCACCTTTCTTTTACTACCTCGTTAAGTGTTCACTCGTCAAAATCCACAACGGCACGGAGTATGTTTGGACAACCGGCTACGGCTCGGCAAACACCGCAGAGAAGCGCAACGGCTTTAATTCGCCTGCCGATGCCGCAAACGGCACAATCAAGATGGCGCAGAAACGCGCACTTGTCGCGGCGGCTCTCGCAATTAGCGGCTTGTCTGATGCCTTCACTCAGGACATGGAAAACGAGAACTTTATGCAGAACGCGAAAGTCCTTGTTGACAGCGATAACCCCGACTCACCCGTAACAGCCCAGCAGATTAAGCGACTCTATGCACTCGGTGCTGATGCCGGACTCAATGCCGCAGAGGTCAAACAGAAGCTGGCAGCGCAGGGCATCACCTCAACAAAGCAAATACTCCAAAAGGACTACAATCGCGTGTGCGACCTCATAAGCGGAGATGACAAACTATCTGCCGAGAATTGAAAAGCGGTGCACAGCGTATTCTGCGTGGTTAAACTGATACTTACATAACAAGGAGACAATAAATATATGGTTGAACTGAAAAAAGGCGAGATATACGAGGCAAAATTTGTGAGAAGCGGTGCAAGCGCAAGCGGAGCGTGGAGGCTCATTGCGGTCAAGGATGAAAAGACTCACAAGGAAATCACGGTGTGGGCAGATAATCCCGACACTTGCGGAGTCGAGGAGGGCACGAACTTCCGAGTTGACGAAATTTTGAGCATCAAGCTTTCAGCCCGAAAAGACAACAAGGGCGAATGGCGAGATACAATCGCCTGCAATGCGAAAGTGTCTGCCGTTGGCGGAATGCCTGCTGCGTTTACTAACATCGGCAACGACGAAGAACTGCCGTTCTAAGGAGGCTTAAATGGCGGAGCGCAGAATGTTCACTAAGAAGATAACGGACGACGACCATTTTATGGCGTTGTCCGCCTCCGCGCAGGCTTTGTATTTGCACCTTTCTATGTGCGCGGACGACGACGGTTTTAATAATCAGATTTCGGTTTGCATGTTCAAGGCTCACGCGAGTGTTTCTGACCTTGAAGCGCTTTTAGAAAAGCGATACATATACCAATTCGACAACGGCGTTATCGTAATAAAACATTGGCGAATGGCTAACGCATTGCGAAAAGACCGCTATACACCGACGGCATTTCAAGAAGAATTGGGCAAGCTCGGCATTAAAGACAATGGATCTTATACATTGCTTTCCGAGTGCGAAAATGATGATGGTTGCCGTTTGGTTGCCACTTGGTTGCCACAGGATAGGTTAGGTAAGGATAGTATAGATAAGGATAGAGAAAGAAAGAAAGATATAAAGAAAGAAAAAACTCGCCACAAATACGGAAGCTACAAAAACGTGCTTCTTAGCGACGAGGCGATGGACAAGCTCAAGGCGGAGTTTCCGAATGACTATTCGGAACGAATCGAGCGAGTTTCAGAATACTGCGAATCAACAGGGAAAACATACAAGAACTATTTAGCAACCATCAGGGCATGGAGCAGGAAGGAGGGCGGCAATGATACCAAGGGCAATACTCGAAGCGATGCCGGAAGAAGTGCGGCGGGAAATGGCAAGTACAACTTGCAGTCAGTCTGCCTTGAATGACGCAAAGCTAAAGTCGATTAACGAGCGGGCAGGGAATGAGAAATACATAGACTGCCCCATTTGCAAAAACAAGGGCTACACGGCGGTAATTGAAAACGGCTCTTTGATTATGCGAGAGTGTGAGTGCATGGCACAGCGCAGAACCATGAAGCGCATCATTGCATCGGGCTTGAAAGATTTAGTCGAGGCTAACACCTTCGACAACTACGAAACGCCGCAGACATGGCACGGCATCGCAAAGAAAACGGCGATGGACTTCGTTATAAACGGCGCGGGGAAGTGGTTCACAATATCGGGTGCGCCCGGTTCAGGTAAAACGCATTTGTGCGTTGCTATCGCCTCCGAGCTTATGAAAGCTAACAAAGAGGTTAGATACCTACTTTGGCGAGAAGAAGCTCCGCGGCTCAAGTCCTTAGTCAATGAGCGGGATGAATATGAGCGCAGAATTGAGCAGATAAAGCGTGTTGATGTGTTGTACATAGACGACTTCCTAAAGGGCAATGTAACGGCGGCAGATATAAACCTCGCCTTTGAGATACTAAACGCCCGATACAACAGCAAGCGCACAGTTACGATAATTTCAACCGAGCGCACGATTGAGGACATCCTCGAGATTGACGAAGCAGTCGGGAGCCGAATATATGAACGCTCAAAGGGCTATTACATCAAAACGCCTGCGGAGAATTGGAGGCTGCTACATTGAGCGAAAAAGCAAATATTCAAAGGTTCACCGCCGATGAAATAATGTTTTTACGCGAGCACTCGGCGGAATACAGCGCAACGGAGTTAGCCCAAAAACTCGGTCGACCTTATATTTCGGTCTCCCAAAAGCTGCGAGAGTTAAACCTGCCGCGCAAGCTGGGAGCACAAGGGCGGCACGGGGTAAGTTGGCAAGGATGCGAAAAAACCTGCCCTGACTTCTGCCCGTACCCTGATTGCCGAATGCCGACAGATAAGGCGGCAGTGGGAATTGATGAAGATTTCATATTAAAGGAGCTTTTCGATTGGCACAGAAAATAGTAAATTGCCCTATAGGCGGCGCGCCCTGCATCTATTGGCGCAAGCTTGCCGTTCACAATTCAAACGACGATTACGCCTGCCACTATTGCCTCGACAACGACAAGAGGAGAAAACGCGGCGAGCAAGGGGAATGCCTATCACTTCAAGCATCGGGAGGAGGCGCAGACGATGGCAAACTATAAGCAAATCTACGCAAGGCAACAGGCGGACAAAGACCGCATTTTGAAAGTTTGCCCCGGCGCAACGGAACACGCAGGGATCTACATAATGACCCGAGAAGAAGGCGGATTTAAATACGCCTATATAGGGCAGGCAAAACACCTCTTAACTCGGCTTGCACAACACTTGAGCGGCTATCAGCACATAGACCTATCAATCAAGAAACACAAGCTATACAGCGAAAAGAACCCGACGGGCTGGCAGATTGAATGCGTTGAGTGCTACGAAAAAGAGCTTGATGAGCTGGAACGGCGCTATATAATGCAATACGCTAACGCAGGTTATCAGCTCCGCAATAAGACCGCAGGCGGACAAGACAAAGGCAAGCAGGGAATCGCCGACAACAAGCCAGCAAAAGGCTATTACGACGGCTTGAAGCAGGGATATTTAAACGCGCAAAAGTATGTCGCGAACCTATTCGCTAAACACTTAGAGTACAAAACAAAAGGGGACAAGCCAAACAAAAACCATGATAAAGCGGCGGCAAAATTCGCCGAGTTCCTGAACTGGGAGGGCGGAGCTAATGGCGAATAACATTGATAAGCTTGTACTGCAAAAGTTACCTGTCGGCGGCTGGGTTATCGCGTTTAACAACGGAGAGCATCAAAACATATTCTGCGAGACGTGGGGCGACGTATTGAACGCGCTTAAAGAAATGGGCGTATAATCACACGTAAGCCCGTTTTAATCTCAACCATAAAAGGACAAGCGGACAACCGAAAAACGGCGCACGATTGGTTTAAGCTGTCTTAAACAAGGAGGAAATATGCAAGAGTTAAAACCATGTCCGCATTGCGGCGGAAAAGCGGACATCGAGAGGACGAATTTTTATTCAAACAAAGGCTTGTTAGGCTTGACGCAAGTTTTTAAAATATCTTGCAAGAAATGCGGAGCAACATTGATCGCAGAAAAACCCGGCGGTTTCTTTGAAGTGACAACGCAATTTGGTGCTGATATGAATTTAAGATATATAAAAGACGACCGAGAAAAGGCGGCTAAATTATGGAACAATCGCGTGTGATCAGAGAAACGGAGAATTACAAAAATGCAATTCACTTTTTGAGCGGACTCCCTCCATATTGCGAGGACTGCGAATACCACTTGACCGAGTGCAACGGCTGGAGTGAGTGCAAAGTGCAAGAAGCGAAAAGTGTCGCAATAAAGGCTATAAAACAAGTAATGAACTTAAATAAAACATAAAAAAGGGAGGCGGTTTTTCCGCCTCCTTTTTGATTCCACCACTTTATGCCCACATTTCTTCTGTTTTTGCCTCTGCGTCAATAAGCGAGTTAAAAATACTGTGTTTTATCTCATTAACAAGAAGAACAAATTTACCGCCGCTTTGCCGGATCTCAAAGCAATTAGAGTTTTTATCTCTCTGAGTCCACCAGTAATTTTGCTTTGTTCTATAATCAAAAGTTTCGTATAGTTTCATAACTTTAATTCCTTTCCGCTATTATAGGCATTCGCGCTCGATGTACTCTGTAACCGCGTCAACTATAAGCTGGGCTAAACTCTTGTCGCTCTTTTCGGCTGCGGATTTCCAGTCGTCTTTATATCCTTTTCGGACTCGGATTTTAATTTCATCATAATTAGCTTTATTATACTTCGCAACTGCTCTCATTTGAGCTTCTGATATTGACATTTGACTCACTCCATTCACCTCCAATCTAACATAGAATCAACCGGGAGTCAATCGAGAAAATACTCATCGCCCATATAATAAGCATCAGTTTGCCCCCATGCTGTTATATATCCCGTGGCTCCGTCACAATCGACTTGTGCTGTGTATATCGTAGCTTTCCAACCTATCAGCGCACCAAATATCAGCGCGGCTATAATTGCAAGTATGCTTTTAAACTTCATTTGATTTTCTCCTTTCGCGTTTCGCTCTTGCTCATCAGAGCCGGACTTGTACCGGCTGACGCTGGGGAGGCGGGAGGCGGTTAAGCCTCCTCTAATTCGTAAGTGACCTCCTCGTAGTAGTAATTAACCATATCAACGGCGGCGGTAAATCTATCGCTTACGCTGAACTTGTAACCAAATTCTTTATAGTACATATCGCTTGCGGCTGTTGCGATGTAGTAGAACAGATCTGCGGCCTTGTCTGCGTCGTAAGTTCCCTTAACAACTTTCTTGCGGAGGTTTTCGATTGCCGGGGTGATGCTGCGGCGGTAGAGGTCGCCGGAGTTGGTAGCGTAAAGGAAAAGCTCTCTGCTCTCGGTGGTTTCGTTGTAGATCATGGAAGATGTTCTTTTCATTTTGTTTTGTCCTTTCCGCCCGTTCGGGCTGTCCGTTTTCGGTTTGTGTTTCGCTCTCTCTTGAGCTTGGCACAAGTATACTGCCCCCAGTAGAGAAAGTCAACCCCTGAAAAGTAGGTTTGGAGGGATGCACAAATCTACTGCCCCCAGTATGTGAGAATTGCACAAACGGCACAGCGCCCCACGCGCTTATTAATCTAAATCTATTGACATTAGAACGGAAATCGTTACTAAATGGAAGTAAGCAAAAACACCCAAAGAGAAGGGAGGTAAACACAGATGCCGAGAACAGCGAAAAAGACTGATACACCAAAGAAAAAGAACAGAAACCCAGCCACAAGAAAATATAAAGCGGCTGAGCTTCAAGAAAAGATAAACGAATATTTTGCTATGGTCGAGGAGAACAACGCAGACCCCGAAAAGGAACATATCTACATGACTATCGAGAGCCTTCAAACTTTCCTCGATATATGCCCTAATACTTGGGATGCTTACGAGAATTACTCTCCTCCCAATAAAGATAATAACGACCCTAATAGTATATATAATTATACCGATGATGAGATAGATAAAATAAAGACATCTGAGATAATAAAAAAAACCAGCCGCAAAATCCTCGGTCAGTTGATGCAGGAAGGTATGAAGGATCCAAAGAAAGCCGCTTTGATAATCTATCTCTCAAAGCAGAAAGCATACGGCGGATACACGGACAAGCAGACAGTAGAAACAAGCGGCGATATTGCTATAAATGTCACACTAAAGCAATCAGGCGGCGGAGATTTCAAACGGTAAAATATGCAATAATCTTGCACAAATGCACAGCGATGCCGCTATGAATATTATTCATTAACGCGAAAGTGTAGGATTATCAAGGGTTTTAGCAATTCGCAAATGAAACATAATTATTATTTTGTTTAATTTGGAGCTGCTTTTGTGTAATTCCAGTGAATAATCAGTGAATATTCAATGAACCTATGCAATTCCCAATAAGGCCGCGGCTCGTGGCGTGGGGCAATGTCCCCGGGCGTGGGGCGTGTAAGTACAGGCTGGGGGATGGGTACCCCTAAAACATACCTACCCCCACCCCACCCGGAAAAAGGGCGGCACCGTCCGCGCCAACCTATGCGGATATATACATACAGCCGTAGCAAGTAAAACTACAGAATATATAGGGTGTTAGTGTAAGAGGTAACACAACAGCCTTTGACGCTGTTATAGAGAGTTCGAGTCTCTCACACCCCGCCACGGAAAAAGAAGGGGTGGGGTTCATGGAAACCCGACACCCGAAAAATTTTAGAAGCCACGGAGAAGTTCATGGTAAAAGCTGTAATTCAATCAGACGGATATTTGCACTGTCCGTGTGGCAGGAAAATGGGTAGACCAGCACACGACGCATACTCGCACGGGATAGAGATTAAGTGTCCGAGATGCAAACAGTTTGTGTTCATTGAGGTTAAGAAACGTGAAAGACGCTTGGAGAGATAAGGTTGAGTCCTTGCGGTTTAATGACGGGAAGTCGTGGACAGAGATAGCGCAAGAGATGGCGGCGGAATTTCCGTCACTCACGATTTCGCAAGTGCGCGAGAAGTGCCGCGACCATTGCAGAAGTTTGCCGCGGTATAAAGAGCAGAGCGAGAAACCGACGCTTGTGTTTTCTGACCCGCACGTTCCGTTCGACCACAAGAACTTTCCCGATTTCTTGAGAGACACATACAAGAAGTATAAGTGCGGCAAGGTTGTTTGCCTCGGCGATTTGATAGACAACCATGCGATAAGCAACCATTCGTCGGAGGCTTGTGCGCTGGGCGCATATAGCGAACTCGACTTAGCAATATCGCGGCTCAAGGTTTATGCGGCATATTTTCCCGAAGTGGAATATGTGTACGGAAACCACGATTGCAGACCCGAGCGAATAGCGGGACAAGTCGGAATAGGCACAAGATACCTCAAGGATATGCACGAAGTCTTAGAGTTGCCCGACGGCTGGGTATGCAGAGGCGACGAGTTTATGTGCGATGATGTGTTGTACACGCACGGCATAAACTGTGCGGGCAAGAATGGCGCACTGAACAAAGCTATCAACGAGCGAATGAGCGTGGCGATAGGTCATGCTCACGCATTTGGCGGATGCGCTTACAGTGCGAACAAGAGAGATACAGTATTCGGCTTAAATGTCGGATGCGGTATAGACGAGAACGCTTATGCGTTTATTTACGGCAAACACGCTAAGAACAGAGTGACGCGCGGATGTGGCATCGTGTTTGACAGCGAGAATGCGATATTCGTTCCGATGGGACGAGAATACTTAAGAGAGATAACCGAACAAGGCTGAGTCAATTATTAACAAGTCAGCACACTTTCGGTGAATAAAAGGGCGGTGGGAAACTGCCGCCCACGATAAATAACACGATTGAGAATGGAGAGCGCATGATAGACGTAATCATTCCAGCGTATAACGCGAGCAAGACTTTAGGCAGAGCGTTAGCCAGCCTTGCGGCGCAGACAGACCCCGATTTCCGAGTGACGGTCGTTGACGACTGTTCGGAGTGGGAAGAACATTGCAAGATGGTTCGCACGGTGACTGCATATCAAAATCAGAAGCTTGATGTAGACATTATTACGATGGGCGAGAACGGCGGCGCGGGAATGGCAAGGCAGCTCGGCATAGATACCACGACGGGGGAATGGATAACATTTCTCGATGCTGACGATGTGCTGATGCCTTATGCGATTGAAGTGTTCAAGGTTATCATAGGCAACAATCCCGACGTGAACGTGCTTCACAGTTCGTTCTATAAACAGCAGAAGCTGGGCGGCGGCAATGTCGAGCTTTTGGAAATCAAGAACGGTTTCACATGGATGCACGGCAAGCTGTATCGCAGACGGTTCCTTGAGGAACACGGAATACATAATGACCCGAAATTCACCATGTGGGCGGACGACGGCTATTTCAATGCGCAATGTTCCGAGCTGTCCCCGCTCGTGATGAACGGACTGCCGATGATGATTTACACAGACACGGCAGGCTCAATTACTAATGAGAGCGACAACAAGGGCAGAGATAAGCTAATCATACTTATGCAGGCTATGTACGAAGCAGGCTTGCATACGTTGAAATATAAAGACACAATCGGGCATCTTCACAACACGATAGCGAATATAGACAGACTAATCGCAGAGTCGGGAGTACCACTCAGCACAGAAGAACAAGTGTGGTACAACCAACTGAAAGAGATGTACGAGAAACATGGCATAAAGCCACAGCCCATACCGCAGAAGCGGAAGCGGCTATTCAAAAGAACATAAGGCTTAGAGCCATTAAACAGAGTCTTAAAGACCACTCCTTAACGGGAGCGGTCTTTTTGTTTTATTAGGAGGCATAAATGCCGAGAAAAAGCGCAAACGCAGTTGCGAACAAGGCGCGAGGCACGACACTCAACTTCGGCACACTCAACCCGAAGCAGGAGTTATTTCTCAAGAGCAAAACCCTTTACTGCGCATACGGCGGTGCGAGAGGCGGCGGCAAGTCTCACGCGGTGCGAATTGATGCGGCACTGGGCGCATTGGAGCACCCGGGCATCAAGATACTGATACTGAGACGCAGATATACAGACTTGCAAGGCAACTATGTTGAACCCTTCAAGAGACTGTTGCCGTCCACGATTGCCGAGTACAATTCACAACTTCATACCTATTACTTCATTAACGGCTCGACAATTAAGCTCGGACACTTCCAAAGCTATTCGATGGCGGCTGACGAATATCAGGGTCAGGAGTTCGATTGGCTATTCATGGACGAGGCGACGCAGTTTACAGAGCAAGAGTTCCGACTTCTCGGCGGCTGTCTGCGCGGCGTTAACGACTTCCCGAAGAAATTCCGCCTGACTTGTAACCCGGGCGGCATCGGTCACAGATGGGTTAAGCGACTATTCATTGACAAGCAGTTCAAGACGGATTGCGCGAACCCCGAAGAAAACGAGAACCCCGCAGACTATGAGTTTATACCTGCGCTCGTCGAAGATAACACCGCGCTGATGAACTCCGAGGGCGGCAAGGCTTATCTAAAACAGCTTTCAAGCTTGCCCGAGAATTTGCGCAATGCGCACCGTTACGGCGACTGGGACGCACTCAGCGGCAACTATTTCCCCGAGTTTCAAACGGCAACGCACACTTGCAAGCCGTTCAGCATACCGCGCGAGTGGGCGAGATACAGAGCGTTCGACTACGGCTTAGATATGCTTGCCGTCGGATGGTTTGCAATAGCTCCCGACGGACACATTTATATGTACCGCGAACTAAAGAAAAGCGGACTGATAGCCTCGGATGCTGCCGAAATGATAAAGGACAACACCTCGTGGGGCGAACGGATAGTTTGCACTTATGCTCCCGACGATATTTGGAGCAGGCAGAAAGACACGGGTAAGACGATGGCGGAAGTGTTCATGCAGCACGATGTGCCGATTGTCAAGGCAAGCCGAAGCCGAGTGCAAGGCTGGCTACAAGTCAAAGAAATGTTTGCGCCGATGTCTGACGGCAAGCCGAAGATGATCGTGTTCGATACTTGCCGAGAATACATAGACGACGTTCAGGCGATTCAGGGCGATGAAAAGAACCCGAACGATTGCGCGACAGAGCCGCACGAACTAACTCACTTGAACGACGCTGTCCGCTATTTCTGCATATCGAGAGCAATGGCGGCGGAACATGAGGAAGTCAAGTATTCGGACGAACTGATAGACGAAGAAGAGGAAGAATACGAGGACTACATGACGGGCGGCGAAATAAGCACGAACTACATCAACGGATAAGGAGTAGCGAATGGAAAATTTAGTAATCGTTCTCATAGCAATAGTCGTTTTTATGAACGCGTATTTGGGCTTTTTGGCAATAAGGAAAAACGCCGAACAGGACGATAAGATTGTGAGCATGGCGCAGGAAATCGCAGCCAATAAAAGCCACATAGCGGAAATGACGGCGGCTTACAAAGAAGCGCAGGAGCTTATCGCAGCCACTAAAGAATACACCAAAGAGGCGACGAATAGAGAAGTCGCAATGCAGAAAGGCATTGACTCGATACTCGGATATGACGCAATGTCGGTTCTCAAAAATGGAGGGAATATAGAATGATTGGCTCGCTAAATGTTAACGAGGCTGAGTGCCTAAACACGAAAGTGTGGAAGCAATTCTCTAAGGGACTTGAATTTAACCGCAAAATAGATTTGGCGGATACAGTCAAAGTTAACGAGAATTTCTTCATCGGTAAATAGCTTGCCGATGTAAAACCCCTGAAAAAAGCTGGAAGCCTAAACGAGTAAAAAACATCTAATGGAGGATGAATAATGATAAACGAAGTCGGTAACAGATACGGCAGACTCACCGTTGTTGAGTTCGACAGATTGCAGAACCACAAGACTTATTGGAAATGCGTATGCGATTGCGGATTGACTGTGATTGCTTGTGGAAACAACTTGCGGAACGGCAACACAAAATCTTGCGGATGCTTACGCAGAGAAACAACAAAGGCAAGAGGCAAGTCAAACTCAACGCACGGAGAGAGCCACAGCAACCGCACAAGGCTTTATTCAATTTGGTGCGGTATGCGAAGCAGATGCAATAGACCAACCCACCATGCTTATAACTTGTACGGTGGCAAGGGCGTAACAATCTGCGACGAATGGAACGACTACAAAGTTTTCAAAGAGTGGGCAATGTCACATGGATATGCGGACAACCTCAGCATAGACAGAATAGACCACAACGGAAACTACGAGCCAAGTAACTGCCGTTGGATAACAGTCAGTGAAAACACGGCAAGAGCCAACAAAAATCATACTACTCGCAAGGTAATCAGAGGTGAAGGCTTATCGAAGGTAAGCCAGCCGCAACGCATAGATGGTGAAAAGATATAATCCGTCCACGAGGCAGGGGCATCCGCAAGGATGAAAAGATATGCTGAGCTTATGGGAAACCATAAGAACTATCGGATAAAAAGCCGATAGGGTAACACATGAAGCAATGGGAGGGCGTTCAGGCAAACGGACTCCCTACACCTACATCGAACATGCTCAAGCAGATTGTTCTTCACCAAGTAGCGAATGTTACTTCGGATAACATCACAATGCGAGCAATTCCACTCAAGGCGGCGGCGAACAACAAAAAGCTTGAACTCATAACTGAGATTGTCAGCAACGAGTTTGAGGCACTGTTTGAGCGCAACAGGCTTGTAACTCTCCTGCGAGAGAAAATGCGCAATGCCGCGGTAGACGGCGACGGCTGTCTGTACACCTATTGGGATGCAGATATTGACATGGGCGACGGCATCAAGGGCGACATTTGCACCGAGGTTATCGAGAACACCCGAGTTATATTCGGCAACCCAAATGACAGACGACCGCAGAAGCAACCCTACATAATCATTTGGAGACGCAGACCCGTAAAAGAGGTCAAGGCATACGCAGAAGAACACGGTGTAGCGAAAGAACAGATAGAGTGCATTAAGCCCGACAATGACGAAAACAATTCGCTCATGGACAGCTATGTTGACGACAACTGCACTCAGTTGCTCCGCCTCCGCAAAGACCGCAAGACAGGTCACATTTGGGCTTGCGAATGCACAAAGAACGTTATCATCCGCGAGGAATGGGACTTAGGCATTCGACTCTATCCGATTACATGGCTGAACTGGGATTACGTTCAGGACAGCTACCACGGACAAGCACTTATCACAGGGCTCATTCCGAACCAGCAGTTCGTAAACAAGGCACTTGCAATGTCCATGATGTCGCTGATGATGTCGGCATTTCCGAAGATTGTTTACGACAAGACCCGAGTTCAAAAGTGGACGAACCAAGTCGGCGCACAGATTGGTGTTAACGGCGCGGTTGACGGCATCGCAAAGGTTCTTGAGCCTGCACAGATTTCGCCGCAGGTATTCCAGTACATCGAGTCCGTAGTTGAAATGACGCAGAGCCTTACAGGTGCAACGGCGGCGGCTCTCGGTAACACTCGACCCGATAACACTTCCGCAATCATCGCCCTGCAAAAAGCGGCATCAATTCCCGCTGAGATTACGAAGCAGAACCTTTATCAGAACATAGAGGATTTGGGACGTATCTACATAGAGTTCATGGCTGAGTATTACGGCAAGCGCGAGATTGATGTTGCCGCAGACAAAGCAGGCGCAATCATCGACATAAGCACGATTGAATTTGCTGGAATGGAACAAGACGCGGACATTACAGTCCCCTTCGATTTCAACGAACTCAAAGCAACGCCTATGCGACTGAAACTTGATGTCGGCGCAAGCTCTTATTGGAGCGAGATTGCTTCAATGCAGACTCTTGAGAACCTCATTCAGAACAACCTGATTGACGTTGTGGACTTCCTCGAAAGAGTCCCCGACGGCTATATCTCCAAGCGGCAGGAGCTTTTGCAGAAGTACAAAGCAATGCAAAGCATGCAGATGCAGCCCGAAATGCCCACAGATGGAGCAGACGGCACAGTGCCGATGGCAGCCGAAGAACCACCCATCCCCACAGGAGGCGGCTACTCCGCTCTACAGCGGAAGATTAACCAAGAGGGGATAGCATAAGGCGAAGCCTGAAAAACGGCTCACAACTCGATACACGCAGTTAAACCAACTGTTTGTAAATACATATTGCCCAACCATAGGCAGAAAGGCTTTTAAGCATGAATGAAATTAATACTACAGCAGTAGACGAAACCACCGCAAACGACGATTGGGACGACATTGTAATCACCGATGAGGACATTGCCGGAGCAAATGACGACGAGGTGGAAACTAACAGCGAGGCGGCAGAGAACGGCGAGGCAGACCAGCCTACCGAAGAAGCAACCGAGCAGACCGAACAGCCCACCGAAGAAAAGGCGGAGGCAGAAACCGACCAGTTTGTGTTGAAGCATCTCGGCGAGGAAAAGACGGTTAGCCGTGAAGAAGTCACAGCACTTGCACAGAAAGGCATGGACTATGACCGCATTCGTGGCAAATACGACGAGCTTACGGCAGAGAACACAAACCTTAAAGAGCAGATGGCAGGCTATGACCGCGCCAAAGAACAGCTCGGATATTTTGAAGAAATTGCAAAGGGAAATGGTTTAAGCCTTGATGAGCTGATAGTTCAGACAATCGCGGCGCAGAACGCGGCAAAGAACGGCACCAGCATTGAGGCAGAAGTTCCCAAAGCCAAGCTCGAACATGAGCGCAAAGCGTTTGAGAAGGATAAAGCCAACTGGGAAAAGACTAAGGGCGCGGAGCAGACCGAAGCAGATGCGGAGGCTGCTCGACAAGCACAAATCAAAGCAGACCTTGAAATGTTTGCGGCTGAATTTCCCGAAGCCGCTAAAGACGTAGAGAAGAATGTTCCTGCGGAAGTGTGGGAAGCCGTCAACAATAACGGCACAACCCTTACTGCGGAATTTCGCAAATACACCGCAAAGCAAAAGGACGCAGAGATAGCAAGTCTCAAATCTCAGCTGGAGCAGGCAAACCAAAACGAAAAAAACAAAACACGCTCCACGGGAAGTCAAAGCGCAGGCGGCACGTCAACCATTGGAGATATATGGGACGAGGCTTGGGCTAACGAATAAAATTACATAAATCCTCCGTGGGGCAAGCCAAATGGAGGAAAATGATATGGCTATTAATCTTGCAACCAAATTTGATAAGCGACTCGACGAAAGATTTAAGCTCGGTTCTCTGACCGATGTAGCTTGCGGCAACCAGTATGACTGGGACGGTGTAAACGCAATCAAGGTATGGACTCTCCAAAATCCCTCCGTCAACGACTACAACGCATCCGCATCGCAGTTCCGTTATGGACAGATTGAAGAAGTTCAGGATGAAGTAAACACCTACCAGCTCATGCACAAAAAGTCCTTCGCTCCGTCCTTCGACGAAACCAACGTACAAGACCAAATGTTCATCAAGAAGGCAACCGTATACCTCAAGCAAATCTGGGATGAGGTAATGGTTCCTATCATCGACAGAGACCGTCTGAATACATGGGCGGAGGGTGCAGGTCAGGGCGGCTACAACTCCACCGCACTCACCAAGAGCAACGTTGTTGAGGCTCTGCTTACTGCACAGGCAGCACTTGACGACAAGGGCGTTCCTCACGAGAACCGCGTTGTCTTTGCAAAGTCCTCTCTCATCATCAAGTACAAGCTTGCTGACGAGTTCAAGACCGCAGACGGTATCATGCAGAAGTACGCAATCAAGGGTCAGAAAGGCGAAGTCGATGGCTCTCCCCTTATCTCTGTTCCCGACTCCCGTATGCCTAAAGGTGTTGACTTCATGATTAAGTACAAGCAGGCTTCTGCTGACCCTGTGAAGCTGAAGAAGCTCAAGCTTCAGATTGACCCCCTCGGAGTTGCGGGCACCGTCATGGAGGGTCTTGTCCGCTTCGACTCTTTCGTACTTGCAAACAAGGCAGACGGCATTTACATCTACGGCAGCGACTCTGCAAAGATGGCACAGAATGTCGCATTCACTCTGAGCGGCACTAAGCTCGCTCTCGCAACCTCTACCGCAAGTGGTGTAATCAAGTACACCGTTGACGGCAGCAACCCCAAGACCAGCTCCACCGCTGTAACCTACTCTGCATCCTTTGATGTAGCAAGCGGCGATGTTGTTCGCGCTTACGCAAGCAAGACTGGTCTGATGAACTCTGCAATTACCGAATACGTTGCAGAGTAATAAACCCATAGGGCGCGGCGCAAGTCGCGCCCTTTCCTAAAAGGAGAAAGCAAAATGGCAACAGTATCACAAGTATATAAATCGGCGCTTGCCATTATGAACGAGAACGACGAGGAGAGCTACAAGGGCAGAGTCGTTCCGATTATAAATACGCTTATAGGTCAGTGCTGGCAGATGAGCGAGGACTACGACACGGGACCCCGAAGCATGTGGACTCCCGTTGAGTTGATGGACGATGAAATCCTCGGCATAGACCAAAACATCGCGCTTTCGGTTATGCCGTATGGACTCGCGGCTATGCTCTATCTCGACGAGGACTCAATAAGGGCTAATTCATGGTGGCAGGTTTATCAAGAAAACCTTGTCGATGCTCGGAGAAGTCCAGCTGAGTTTGAGCCGATTTACGATGAATACGGATTTTTAAACGGAGACCCGAGAGAAGGAGCGTGGTAATATGTCACAACTTCACAGCGGGGCAAGACAGCTAACATATAACATAAAGGCGTTTCGCGGAGTCAACGAGAACGCGGACGGCGACACAAATATCAAGCCGGGCGAAGCGGCGGTTATGCGCAATTTCAAAGTAACCGACGGCGGCGCACTTAAAGTGAGACCCGGTTACGAGCTTGCAATTACGGGATTTGAACCGACTGACCCTATATACGTTCAAGAGTGGGATTATGAATACCCCACGAGAGTTTGCACAAGCGCAGATGAAAAAATTGAGTTTTTCAAGACTGCGAGTGTGGTTGACGGCGAGATCGTTCTCAGCGATAGCATAGGGCTGTTAAGCCTTTTCAGCGCAACGGATAGAGCCAAAATAGACGCAGAAGCGGCATACTATTTTAGGACTCGGATTGTTGAACGTTACTTCGGATTCGACCGTGTACAGCCTGTAAAATTGTCGAGATATGATACGGGAACTTCGGCTTCGGGAAGTATAGTGCTGAAAGTTTACGCCGACCCAATGTGGGCTAACAAAGGCATTGTCGGCATGTGGAGCGGAATAATCGGCGGCGAGGAAATGCTTATATTCGCCCGAGAGAGAAAGATTTACCGCCAGCAATACAACGGCGACGGCACACCTAAAGCGGCGGAGCAGATAGGCGAAGTCGCAGCAAGCGACCATGTGGACGCATTTTTCTTTGACGACAAAATCTATTTTCTTGACGGCTTCTACTATTACTCCTATGACGGCGAAACTTTTACGGACATAGTTGACGGATATGTGCCGTGCGTCATTACCGCCGCAGATAAAAACGGAAGCGGCACGCTGTATGAGCAAATTAATAAGCTAACCACGCTGCGCAAGATAAGGTATTCCGCAGACGGAACGTCAAAGTCATATAAGCTGCCTGAAGTAACATCGGCAATAGTCGCGGCGACTCTGAATACGGAAGAACTTGAGCAGGGCGTGAATTATCACTTCGACTCAGTGACAAATTCGATAGTCTTTGAAACCGCACCAGCGAGCGGCGCAAGTAACATCGAGGTGACTTACCGTGTCAAGACAACACGGGTAGAACAAGCCGCTGTAGTAACGGGGATAAGAAAAGTCCTTATTGACGACATTCCGACAGCTTCAATGAAGCTCGTCCGAAAAAACGAGCAAGACATTGAGGAAGAGCACGAAATGTACGAAGGCGTTGATTACTCGTTCGGCGAAAAACGCCCAATTACTAACAGAGTTTTTATCAACTTAAAATTCACACCACAAGCAGGCGACAAAATTTGGGTAACGTATGCGTCAGAAAATCCCCGTGTCCTTGTAAACCGAATGCGCTTTGCAGAAACGTTTAATGGCGCAGCGGACACAAGAGTATTCCTTTACGGAGACGGCACAAACAAAGCTGTCTATTCAGGCATCATGGAAAACGGCAAACCGAGCGCAGAGTATTTCCCCGACCTAAACGAAATGGAAGTGGGAGGCTCAAACACTCCGATAACCGCCATGATACGCCACTACAACAGACTGCTTGTATTCAAACGCGGCGGCGGAACTTATTCCATCTACTATGGGCAAATCAGCCTTGCTGACGGCTCAATTACTGCAGGCTTTTACATCAACAGCATTAATAAGGTTATCGGATGTGACCGAGACGACGGCGCAGTCCTTGTTCTAAATAGACCGCGCACGATTGAAAAAGACTGCATATATGAGTGGCGCGCAACAAGCACAAGCGGCAACCTGACCGCAGACCAGCGTAACGCGCAAGTTGTTTCCGAGCGAGTTCAAGACACGGTTAAGAAGTTTGATATGCGCAAAGCGTTTTCTTATTACGACTCAAGGCGGCGCGAATACTACTGCGTATATAACGGCGTTGCGGTTGTGCAGAACACGCAAAACGATACATGGTACATCTACACGAATTTCCCCGCAACGATTATGGCAGAGCACGAAGGCAAGCTGCTATTCGGTACCGCAGACGGACTCATATATAGAGTGGACGAAAGCGCACTGACCGACAACGGCGAACTAATCGACGCGTTTTGGGAGAGCGGAAGCCTTGACTTCGGCAAGCCGAACGAACTCAAGTACACGCCGACAGTGTGGGTGAGTGCTGAACCTGAAAACGGCTCAGAGATTACCTCGGAAATAATAACGGACAGTGGCGACACCGCTAAAGCCGTTATGAAGTTTTCCCCTGCGGCAAGCATGGCGAGAACTATAAGGGCAAGACTCAAAGCAAGAAAATTCGCATATTACAAGCTGAGACTTGAAGCGAAAGAAAACAGCCCGCACGCCACAGTTTTATCCGCGGTAATCAAGGCGAGCTACGATATACCCGTAAAGTGAGGTGATTAAGTGTTTCTCATAAGAGGCATTCACGACATTTATATCAGCCGCGGCGAAGCGGTGAGCATAGGCGTAAACCTTGAGGCAAAAGATGAATGCGGGCAGACAGATTACGAAATGGCGGACACTGAATTTGTCGTGTTTAAATTGTGGGACAAGGTTTACAACAGAGAAATCAAAAACATAAAGTCCGAGCTTGGCAGCTCTATCATTGATATACCCGCTGAGTTCACATCAAATCTTATCGGCGAATACAAATACTCCGTTGACTTGTTTTATGCGGACGGGTCAAGGGAAACAATCATCGGGCAGTCTCCAAACACTGCACCGAAATTCAACATAATGGAGGCTTGACAAATGGCTGTTTATGGCGACGAAAGAAAACTAAACGGCATAGTGCTTGCAAGCATCACGCAAAATCCGAAGCACATAGACGGCATTGGCATAGTGTCCGTAGAAGTAAACAGCGAAGGGCATTTACTCGTAACACTAACAAACGACGAGATTATCGACGCAGGTTTTGTCGGCAACGCCGAAGCACTGAAAGAGTTCGTTGACGAATGGTTGGACGAGCATCCCGAGGCAACCACGACTGTGCAAGATGGTGCTATCACAGAGCCGAAGCTTGCCGCAGCGTTGTTAGCTAAGTTTATCGAGATTGACCCGACGCTAACCCAAAGCGGCGAAGCCGCCGATGCAAAAGAAGTCGGCGATGCTTTTCGGGCTGTTTTTGGAGCAATAACTACCGATACCACTCTTAGCGTCGCAGGCAAACCGGCTGATGCAAAAACTACTGGTGATGCGATTAACAGTGTCGATAGAAAAGTAAGTGAGAACAGAGAAGGCATTTTGGCTCTCGACTCAGTTAAGGCGAACAACACAGATTTGACGCCTATTAGGAATGGCGTGTCAGCTAACGCGGACAACATAGCAACACAGACGGCAAGAATTGACAATCTCATTTCAGGCACTACTCCTAGCGGCAGCGAACTGATAGACGGCAGGGTTTCCTATAATCAGATAACTTACCCGACTTTAGGCGACGCCATGAGGGCGCAGGCAAAAGGTGCGGTTGATTATGCAGCAGTTCTTTCCGAAGCTAAAAAGGCTGAGCTGTTTACCAATGGGCATCTGAAAGAAATACCAATCTGCTATAACAGCAAAATGAAGTTGTGGAACACGCAAACCTCCGCATTTCAAAGCACTGAAATTTCAAGCACCGATTATATTCTGGTTGACTCTGACGTGTATGTAAGCTTTATGGCAGATAGTGCCGCATTTAACAGCACTTATATCAGAATACAGTTTTATGATGTTGACACATTCGAATTTAAGCCTGAAATTCTTGTAAGAAATACTGCTTCAACTGGAGCGAACAATATATATACAGAGCAACTTAAAACTATCGGATTTAGAGTTGCAATTAATTCTCCCGTATATATGAAAGTAGCAAAAGGCAACGCTAAAAATATTCGTGTATTCACGTGGGATAAAGAACATTTCGGTTTACCTCTTGCGGCAACTGCGACAATGATTGGTAGCAACGGCAATAAAATATATCTGCCGTCAGAAGGTTATGCTTGCGTAACTATTCCCAGAGAAGCAAAATTCATATTTGCAAAAGAGGGTTATACAATAACAAACCTTTGGGCTTGTCGTAGCGGTGACACTTATACAAAAAGAGTTGAGACTAATGCAGTTCCCACACAATGTTTAACAATCCCCAAAGTTAGCGGAGACTTGTTTTATAGAGCAACTGTAGTAAAAAATTATAATTATTCAACAGGCACATTTGAGAAGTACCAATACTGCGGAGACAATGATGCAATCTCGGTTTACACCGATAGTGCTGTCACAAATACTGGCGTTGTTCCCAACGGTAAATACAACGTCACCAACGCTAAAGCTGTACTTGAAAGAGCTAAGAAAATAAACAGCATTGAGTGGACGTGTCTAAAAGATACTGATGCAGACGGTCATAAAGTCGATGACGGGAAAAACGGCGGTTATAAAGCTGGCGTAAAATATCGTGGTGTTCCTTATGGAACAAACTGGGTTAAAGCGCACTTCTTCGGTTGGCATGTGTCGGCACACACTTTCTTGTCTGCGGCTAATGATATTGACAGCATTTTCTATACACCTGCTCACGATGTCGATGACAAACGGGCTCCGTACTATTCGTTGGTGTGCTCATCGTACACAACGCTTGCAAGTGGTTTTTTGTGTCCTCATCAAAATTTTTCACTGATGAACAATCCCAAAGTGCAAATCACACAGTTAAACGCACCGCAAGCTGGGCAGATGGCAACTAACGGCATTGGACATTGTATTATATACGGAGAAACCTACAACTCAGCAAACACTGGCGAGATTGAATTTTGTGAGTGTGCTTCTCCGTTAAGCAAAAATAGCGTAACTTATTCCGACATCATTAAATCTAATAGTGTTACAGTTTCGGAAGCCAATAACTACACTGGCGACTATAGATATATGGTATCTGATTTCTACAATCCGAACCGAGTTTCTGATAGCACAAGAATATATCCGATTGAGGTTGCCGCAGGCTGGACACCGACAAACGGAACTGCAAGACCTTATAAGGGCGACAAGTCGGTTTACACATCTGCCGAGGCTGTCAAAATCAACATCAAAGATGCAACCGCTACGACCTTGTATTATTCCAAGTGTGATACCAGCCTTGCCCTTACTGGCACAACTTACTCAAAAACGTTTGCCGCTGGCACTACTCAGACCGCAATAACTGAACATCTGTCTGATGGCTTGTGGGCTGTTTGGACTAACAAGGGCAATGACAAAGAATACTTTGAATATCACGATGTTTCTAATATTGCAATATCTGTTAATGTGGTTGATGGCAATTTCGTATTCGATGTTTCTGACGATAATCCGTGGTGGTATGTTGTCGTGCCTATGCACTCAAAGAAAATAGGATTTTACCCCCCAGATGATGACAGTAATTTTGTTTCGATAACTTACGAAGTAAGCGGAAACTATTCAGATTATCTTGAGTATGCAACTTACATAAGTGGTAATTGCTATTTCTTCCGCAAAGGCACTTTCGGAGCTTATGTTATAGGGAGAGGGAGTAACGCATGAGACTTACAGCATCAAAAACCCACATAGAGAAAAGCGGAAACATCCACCTTACAAGCGGCATGGTGGGCGCGACTATTGAAGTTGCGTTCTCCGAAGATTGGGACGGGCTGAACAAGGTCGCGGTGTTCACCAATGGCGAAGTTAGCAAGGATGTTATCAATCCCACGGAAAGTTTAACTATTCCGTGGGAAGTCCTCGCAGAGCCGAACAAGACGGCATCTGTAGGCTTCTACGGCTACAGCCTTGTCAACGGCGAAAAAGTTCTCGCTATCCCGACAATCTATATCGACCTCGGCAGAATTGATAAGGGAGCAGACCCGAGCGGAGACCCTGCCGCAGAGCCTACACCCACAGTTGCCGAACAGCTTCAAGCCGAGGTTGACGACCACGAACAGCGCATCGTCGCGCTTGAAGAAGGCGGCGGAGGCGGTGGTGGCACTTCCACTGTCGCATGGAAACCGACTGTTGACGCACAAGGCAATATCTCGTGGGAACGCACAAGCTCTGAAACTGCACCCGAAACGCGCAACATCAAAGGACCTGCTGGTCCGGCAGGACAGAACGGTGCAAACGGTTACACTCCCGTGCGCGGCACTGACTACTGGACTGCTGCTGACATCGAAACAATAAAAGGTTATGTCGATGAAGCTATTCTCGGGGGTGAGTGGTAATGTCACTTAATGACAAGCTTACAGCTCTTGCAACCAGCATCAGGACGAAGAGCGGCACAAGCGGTATGCTTTCCCTTGATGGCATGAAAACCGCTGTGGACAGCATTACAACAGGTGGCATCACTCCCACAGGCTCAATCACGCTGACAGAGGAAGACACTTTCAATGTAACCACAAAGGCGCAGGCTGTTGTAGATTTCTCCGCGACTCGTGCAAACCTCGCAGAAGCCGTAACCGCAAAGGGCGTGGATACTCTGCCGACTGCTTCATTTGATACCATAGCAACCAACATCGGATTGATTGAAGGCGGTGGCGGCATCGAAAAGATAGGAACAGCAACCACAAACCCTGTCAGTTCGTTCGGCGGCTCAGTAGGCGAACTGTCGTTCGCTAGTGAAGGAGATGGTTTGTATTTGTTGGCGTATCCAACTGTAGAGCCTAATTCAACAAACAGATTACCCAAAGCTTGCCTTGTCGCCGTTTCGGATACATCGGTTGGCATGACTTGTATCATATACAACAACGGTGGTAGCACGATCGCTTCACCAGCCAATGCCAAAGTTGACAACGGTGTTGTTTATCTTAACGGCGTTGGCGCGGCACGCTTCAACACCGCGTGTACCTACGATTTATATAAAATTTAAGGAGACTTAATATGCACCAGTACAAAATCGAAATCTTTAAGTACAACGGAAACGGCTCAGTTGGTGACCTTTTTACTACTCGTTATGCGGACAATCCCGAGCAGGCAAGGCTGATTTGCTCCGAGTATGCAAATCAGTATCAGCTCGATGCTGAGGGCAACCGTACAAACAACAAGATGTACAGAGTCAATCTGCACATTCTGTGCTACAAGCTCTGCGCTGATAAGGATGCTTACTTTGCTCAGTATCAGGCATAATAGAAAATCTACTTAAACCGCAGAGAAAATATACTTGCCATTTCGTAAGTATATTTTCTCGGTGCATCAGAAGGAGGACAAGCTATGAAAGAAAACGAACTGCGTAATTACATAGTCAACACCGCAAAAACCTTCCTCGGCGCAACCGAGGGAAGCGCAAAGCACCTCGACATTGTAAATACCTACAATGCTATCAAACCGCTTCCGCAGGGCTACAAGCTGAAATCAACCGATAGTTGGTGCGCTGCAACCGTATCCGCAATGGCGGCAAAGTGCGGACTGCTCGATATCATCCCTGCTGAGTGCTCCTGCCCTCGACAGGTTGCGCTGTGGCAGAAGATGGGCAGATGGATGGAGAATGATGCCTATACTCCGAAAGCAGGTGACATCATCTACTACGACTGGCAGGACAGCGGCGCAGGTGATAACACCGGCACTCCCGACCATGTCGGCATCGTGACTAAGGTCGAGGGCAATACCATTACCGTAATCGAGGGCAATGCCGCAGACACGGTCAAGTATCGCACTCTTGCGGTCAACGGCAAATACATCCGCGGTTTCGGCTTACCTGACTACGCAAGCAAAGCAACACACGAGAAAACAGAAATGGAAACGGCTATTGAGTGGATTAAGTCCAAGGGGCTTATGAAAGGCTACAGCGAGAACGAGTTCGGCGAGAATGAACCTCTTACTCGTGGACAGTATGCAGTTATCCGCTATCGTGAACATCTGAAACAGGAGGGCAAGTAATGAAAGAGCTTTTACATAACATAGCAGCTTTGTTCAAAGTAAAGACTATAATATCGCTTGTTTGCATTTTCGTGTTTGCTCGGCTTTCGCTACTCGGTGTGATAACTCCCGATAACGTTATGGTTATTATCAGCATGGTGATTGCTTTCTACTTCGGCACACAAGCAGAGAGGAACGGGACGGATAAATGACAACGCCTATTGTTCTTTCGCTGCTTAGTTTGGCATTAAGCATAATCGGTGCGTCGTGGAAAATCTGCGAAAAGCTCACAGCAAACACTGATGCGGTTAAAGCCCTTACCGAGCGCATGGACAGGACGGAGTCCACAAATGAGAAAGACCACATCGAAATGTGGAACAAGATAGAACATCACGACGATGCCATCAGCGACCACGAAACACGGCTTCAACTTCTTGAGCACAAGGAGGATATGTAATGGCAGTTACCTACGACAAGAATACAGACTATCAAGCGCTAATTAACAAGTCCATATCCAGCGGAGACTACGGGGCTGCTGCTCAATACGAGCAGCAGCGAAACGCAAAGATAAAAGGCGAGGGCATGAACTTTGCAACCACAGACAAGTACAGCAGCTATTTGCCCAGCTCAAACTATATCAATTCTATGTACGACAGCCAAAGGGAAGGCACATTGAGCCAACTTGAAGCCGCCTACAACAAGAACGTCAGCACACTTGACGCGGCAGGGAGAAAAATTCCGCAGCAATACTACAATCAAAAGCGCGAGGTTGAGGGCAATGCCGCCATTCAGCGCAAGAATATGAATGAGGTCTTTAATGCCAACGGGCTGAACACGGGCGCGATAGGACAAGCTAACCTCGCAATGAGTAATCAGAACTCGGCTAACCTCGCAAAGCTTAACGCGGCGCAGGCTGATGCGCAGTCCGACCTCGAACTTCAACGCACAAACCTTGCGACCGATTACAAGTCAGCCGTCGCAAAAGCAATCGCAGACAGCGACTTCAACAGAGCGCAGGCTTTGTATTCGGACTTCCAACAGAAGCAGAGCGAGGCAAAGTCTCAGGTTGACGCTCTGCTCAAGATGGGCGTTAAGCCGAGTGATGCACTCGTGGCGCAGTCGGGCTACAGCAACGACTACGTCAACAGCATTTACAACGCATATATGGCACAGACCGCATATAGCGGCGGCGGCGGAAGCGGAGGAAGTAGCAAAAAGAGCAGTAGCAGTAGCAGCGAAAGCAATGACTCGTTCAGTGATGGCGGCAGCGACAGCTCAAGCTACAAGTTTTACAATAATACTCAAAAAAGCGCCGCAGGCTCAAGCGCAAGCCTACTTGCAAATGCGGACATAAAGAAGGCAACTAAGATGTATGAGAGCGGGCAGATAAGCGGTGCAGATTATAACGCGTACGTTAAGGCAATGAAGAAGCAGTTAAAATAAGGCGGTGAACTATGGCTATAGTTTCATTTGAAGAATGGAAAAAGCAAACTGGGGGCGCTGGCAAAAATGCCATCGGGTCAACCAAGGTTCACAAACAAGCGACCAACGCCGACGACTATTCCACTAATAAGCCGGCAAAGAAAAAAGACAGCGGCATAGTAACCGCGTCCGACGAAAAGAAATCCAAATCCCAAAGCCCCGAGATTAAAGCTCTCGGGGCAGGCAATTACGGCGCGGATAAAGACACTCGCGTTGACAAGGTTTTGCGCGGCGCAGGCGAAAGCACCGCCGCAAGCTACATTAACACAGCGGCTACATTGGCAGGCGGCACAGGCGAACTCACAATGGGACAGTCTGCACAAGCGGCAGTTAAAGGGCAGAGCCAGCAGAAGCTTGAGCAGGAGAAAAAGAAAAAGCAAGACAAGGTTCAGCAAAAACTTTACAAGACCGCCGACAAGCTTTCGGAAAAATCCGCAAAGGAAATCAACTCAGCTAAAGACGGTTTGGGCAAGGTCGGGCAAATCCTTGTTGACGCAGGTGTTGCCGGAACTCAGATGCTCGGCGATGCCGCACTCAATATTGTAACGCCCGGTGCAGGTATTGTCGGCATGGGCTTACGTTCATTCGGCAGTGGCGCACAAGAGCAGAGGCAAAGAGGCGGAAGCGAAACCGACCAATTCCTCGGCGGTCTTAAATCCGCTGGCATTGAAGTTCTCACCGAAAAGATTGGCGGTCCTTTTGAAAAGGTTTACGGCAAATCATTTATCGGCAAGGCTGTTAATAACGGCGTTGAGAAGCTGAGTAAGAGTGGCGCAATGGCATCCGTTCTCAAGTTCGTTGCGAACGGCGGCACGGAGGCACTCGAAGAAGTCCTCTCCGATGTTCTCAATCCGCTTGCGGATAGACTTCTCGACCTTGACGGAAAGCGCGGTAGCGGCGAAGCAATCGGCGTGTTCTCCAAAGAGAACATTCAGCAGATGATTGACGATGCCCTTGTCGGCGGACTTCTCGGCATGATTGGCGCAGGTGGGCAAGTCGTGGGCGAGAACGTAGCAAAAAACCAGCAGAGAGCGCAAGCGCAAGAGACTGCACGAAATGCCGCGCAAGAGGCTTTAGCTGGCAGACAGCAAACTACACCGACCGCAGAGACAAATGCCGACACAGTGCAGCAGGTGCAGTTAAACTCGGCATTGCTGGATGAGCAACCGCAAGTGGCGGCAAATCCGCTCGTTGCGGCGGTGCAAAACGCGCAGAGACAGCAGGCGCAGACCGCGACTCCCACGCTCGCAAATGAAAGCGTAGAAACCGACACGGCACAAATAGTGGCAAGGGTTGAACAAACCATCGACGATATTGTGGCGACCTCGATAGAGAACGGCGAAAACCTTACCGACGAACAAGCCCTCGCTGAGATTGCGCAGTTCCCCGAACAGTATGGACTTACAACCGCGGATGTTGAGGAATACTCGGCAAGCCTGCGCGACTATGGACTTGGGGCGGCAAACAAGGGCTTTGAGGAAAACATGGACATGGCGACATCGAAGTACCGCACCAACAGCATGGAACGCAACTACGACCCCGACTCTCTCAGCGACAACGGCTTTGAAATCGAGAGCGGAAACTTCGACCACAAGATAAAGCATAACGCAGACACAATGACTTCCGCACAAACCATGTTTGATTATTACATGGAAGATGGCGGTATTGATGCCGTAAAAGAAGCTATCTTCAACGAAAATCTGTCGGGAGCGGAGCGCGGAACGCTTGCGGAAATTGCGCAAAAGTATATCGTAGAGCAGGAGCGCAATGCACTTTACGATAACGAAATATCCGCCGAAGATTATGACAATCTCGTTAAAGATAGATTGGAGATTGCGAAAGCGAAGAGTTCGCTCTTGACTGAGGCGGGTCAAACATTGCAAGCGCAATCCATGTGGAATAGAAGTGACGACCCGAATACGATTTTCGGTGATGCGGCTGATGCCCTCACAGAGACTGGGCTTGATGCCGACGAGCAAAAGGCACGGCTTAGACAACTCGATGGGTGGTTGACTCGACTTGAGGACATTAACCCTAAGTCCAAACAGGCTATGGGCGAGATGAAATCGCTTATCAAAGAAATTGCAGATAAGCGCGGCGTAACTCGGCTTGCACTTGCCAACGGAAAGACCGCTCCGATTGCCAATACCATAATTGATTGGGCATTGGACAGGCTCGATTACAATCAGCTTAAACAGCTCGCAATGAACTCCGCACAGCAGAGCGTGTTTGACTTAACGCAAGAAGCGGACGTCGGTCAAAAATTAAAAGCAGTGCAAGTCATGTTCATGCTGTCAAGACCCAAAACGCTCAACCGAAACCTCACCGGCAACGGCTCCTTCTCCGCGGTCGATACCATTTCAATGAATGGTGCGGCATTAGCAGATATGCTCTTGAGCCAAGTGACAGGAACAAGAAGCGTTGCGGCAGACAAAGGCTTGTTCTCTAAAACAGCATGGAACGGGATGGGCGATGCCGCTGTAAAATCCATCGCTGAGATTATGCTTGACGCAAACATGGGTGCAGAGAACCGCTATCAAATGACATCAAGCAGAACGTTCAAAGCTGACGGCGGAATGATTGAACGAATATTCAGCGTACTTGAGCGTGAAAATGCTCTGCGAATGGTTATGACCGATGAGGTAGCAAAAGCATCAACCCGTGAACGCTCAAAGGAAGAAATCCAAAAGCTGATTGATGAGGGCAAAATTAAAGGCGCGGACGAGAACTACGCTCAAGAATATTCGGACTATCTCGCGAAGGAAAGAACATTCCAACAGGATAGCGGTATTGCTGATGTAATAAGTACACTCCATGATGCGCTCAATGCGTGGGTCGGAATTGGGGATAGCGGCAGAACTTACGGCAAGAAGAACCATACTGTTCACTCGTTTGGCGCAGGCGACATTGTAGCTCCGTTCACCAAAGTCGCAGGCAACCTTGTAGCGACTGCGTACAACTACTCAACAGTAAAGGCGGTCACAGGCTTTGCGGATATGTGCAATGTGATTTACGATGCTAAAACAAACGGAACTATTGACCCTGCGAAGCAAGCTAAAGCTGTAAAGGATTTTGCTCGTGGCGTAAACGGCACAGCATTCACTTTAATCTGTTTCGCCCTTGCGAAAGCAAAGTTACTTAAACGAGCAGATGATGAGGATGATGCTGACGTTGCGGCTCTCAACGCAGCAGAGGGCATGACAGGGACCCAACTTAACATTGATGCCATTGGTAGGCTCCTGCAATACGGAGACAATTCATGGCAGACAGGCGACAAGCTGTTAGACATTTCTTCTCTTGAGCCACTGAACACGCTTATGGCGGTTGGAACAGTCGCTGCTGATTGGAATGAAGATAGCCGATTGGACAATATTTTTAAGGTTCTTGATACATTCGGAGAGTCAGCGGAAGAACTTCCCGTGCTTCAATTTAAAGCTAATGTGGATAACGATGTGAAATATGGCGACAAGAAGTCCGAGGCGATTGCCAAAGAGAGTATTAACACAGTTATCAGCTCACTTATTCCGAACATAGTTTCGGGGGTTGCATCAGGCTCCGACGAATATTACCGAGATATATACTCGGGCGACAATTATTGGGAAAACGTCCGCGACAACGTGAAGTCAAGACTTCCGTTCGCAAGAGAAACTCTGCCAACAAAACAGACACCTTTTGGAAAGGACAAGAAATATCCCGACACTTCGCTTACGCACTTCCTTAACGCACTTGCAAATCCCGTCGGCATAAACAGGTATGAGCAAACAAATCTTTCTAAAGAATTTCAATCCGTGCGTGAAGCGTCGGGCGCAGTCAACTTTTATCCCGACAAGAGCGCCCCAACCAGCGTCACATACAAGCGGGAAACTTACGACCTTTCTTATGAGGAACGGCAGAAATATCTCAAAGTTACTGGCGAATACTACGAGCGCATCGGAAGTCAAGCCATTTCATCCAGCACCTATAAGAACTTTAGCGACGAGGAAAAGGCGGAATTTCTCAACACAGTTAGGTCTGAGGCAGAGAAAGCAGCAAAGGCAAGCGTTCTCCGTTCGCGAGGCATCGACACAAACTACGAGAAAAAGACTGCTCAAGAATTGCTTGAGGACACTGCGTACAAATTTGCATCAGGCAACGAAGATATTTATATCCGCGTATCCACCGGCGACAGCATCAAGGGAAAACTAACCGCATTGCAGAACGGCTATGACGAGCAAAAGATACTCGACGGGCTGAGTGACGACGCAAAAGAAAGGTTCTCAAGAGCTAACGGAAACATTTCACTCGAAACATTCCTTACTGCTTACGATTACTACAAATCGGGTTCAGAAGTTACCGGCGACGACAAGTGGAAAGATGTTGCTGGGTACATTAACGGAATGAATTTAACCGCTTCCGAGAAAGAGTCGGTGTTCCGCACAATCTATAAAGACAAAAAGAGAAATTACAACTGGGTAAACGGTGGCAATGGTTACAGCCCTTCAACAAGCAAGAGCCAAACCCAAAACAAAGCACCTACCACAGCAGACTTTCTGATGGGCGTATTCAGATAAAATGCTAACGCAATTTTGCTAACGCCAAAAAGCGTAGTATTATCAATGCGTTAGCTGCACACGAAAAGGGTTCGAGTCCCACCACCGGCACCAATAAAAAATCCCTGCATCTTCAACGGATGTGGGGATTTTTCTTTATGTATCAATGGCTTTTCCGATTTTTCGTTTTCAATTTTTTTGAGCATTATAATAAAATTTTACGAAAAATAATAGCATTTAAAAATGAAAATGCTAACGGAAAAATGCTAACGCGAATAGAAGTCTGTTATTGCCGCCGTGTATTTTGCTAAATCTTTGTCACCGATATGAGTGTATATCTTCCTCATGGTGTCGTAATCTTTCCATCCGCCTATCTTCATGCACACCATCTCGGGTATCTGCAAGGAATAACATAGACTGCAAAAACTATGGCGCAGACCATGCACACCGACCTCGGGCAGCTTGGCATCTCTACATATCTTATTGACTCTGTGCCAAATGTTATTAGGCATAATGTCTACGACGCGCCCGGTCTTGTCCTCGCAGGCAGACAAGGCATCGCACAACTGCGGTATCATAATAGGGACGTGTCTTGTTGAGGTGTCGTTCTTATTTGTTTCCTTAGTTACTAAGTTGTGCTCTTTGTCATACACGGAGGCACCATGCACATAAATGTCGCGCTTCTTCAAATCTACGTTAGACCAGTCAAGCGCAAGTATCTCAGAACGGCGCAGAGAATGTAAAGCCAATAGCGCAGGGATTTCTACATCTTCGCCTTTTACTTTCTCAAGGAACGTCTTAATCTGTTCCGGGTCAAGGAACTCTTTTTCGCGTATAGGCACCTGTGGAAGTGTCACTTCTACATTAATATTATTATCTCGCAAGACAGACCTCACGAGGCTCCATGCGTTCTTTAGCGTCTTTGGGGCGCAAAGCGCAGCCTCGTCATTGACGACCTGTTGCCAGTCTTTAATCTCGGTAATAGGTTTTTTCATGCACGACTTAAACCTATAATTCTTGATTGCTTCATATCCACAGATGGTGGACGGGGAGAGCGTGTTGCTCTTGGATGCTATATACTTGTCAATCGCTTTCTCTAATGTGATAGGCTTTGCCGTGCGCTTCTGCTTGGGCTGATTTACTTTGTGCTGTGCTTTGACGAGCGCGGCTTTATCTTTACATTCCTTTGCTGTGGCGGCTGTTATAGATATGCTCTCGCCGCCTAATCGCAACTGTATAAAGTAATTGCCGCTCGGCAGCTTGCGCGGTTCAGGAACTTTCATTGTTATCCTCACCCAACCTCTCTTTTAGATATGCGCATTGTTTCTCGTAATCTTCGCACTTCTTCACATAGTATTGCTTCGAATATATTTCTACAATCAAGAACACGAAAAGAAGATACCATGCAAACGGTTCTGATGCGTCGCGGAAGAAGATGCCGACAATAGCAAGACTGCCTAAATGAATTGCAGGTGCGTATTCCCCCGACTTATCTTTATCGTATGGCTCGAGAATGGATTGTATGGGCAAGAAGCCAAGTAACAAGAATACCCACCCAGCAATGTTACCGAGTTTACCATCGGGTAGCCCCCATGCGACAAGGAGCGCGGCGACGGCAATAAAATCGACCGCACTTCTTATGATTTCAAATGTGCTCTTTTTCTTTTTCATTCCGTGTTCCTCCATAATTTTATTTACTGTCCGATAAATGGCGTTGACAAATTATGCGTTTGCGTATATAGTCTATTTAGATAACAAACAGGCGCAAACTATCCGCTTGAGATAATGTCTAAATTTGTCGAAATCAACAGTGTTTACAAATCTGTTGAAATGAAATAACATTATAGCAACAATGTATGGTTGGTAAATTTTACTTCTTGAACACAATTCGCAAAAAGTGTATGATAACTATAGTGGCAGCGATTACCAAAGGGGGGGATTTGATGTCCGAAGAACAGATAAACGAATTGCTGAGGTCACTTACATACGAAGAAAAACTTAGTCTTTACGATTTGATTTTAAGCCTTCGACAAAAGCGAGAACCTGAAGCGTCTCCGCAGGGGTCAAGCCTTTAAGTGAATTAAAAAGTAAAGCGTCAAGCTCATCCTCGTTTTGAGGGTGAGTTTTTTTATGCTCATTTCTGTCATCTGACCGGCCTGAAAGCCACTCAAGACTTACATCAAAGAACTCTGCAATCTGCGGAAGAAACTTCTTATATCCATTGGATAGTGTGCTTTTCCAGCCGCCGACTGTATTCGGATGCACATTTAAATACTTGGCAAGCTCAGTTGCAACACCTCTCGGCTCAAGTAATTCCAACAACCTTTTGTGCATTATGTCCATTTCCATAACCTCGTTTCTGTGCATTGCTACAAAACCCTAAAAATTAGTGAAAAACTGCTTGCAATCCTTAGAAATTAGTGGTATGTTAAGCACAACAAATCACTAGCTTTTAGTGAAAGCAGATACACTTCACTGAGATTTTAGGGTAAAATGCAATATTTACTTCAAAATTTCAATAAGACATTCGGAGTATATCACAACTTATCACTAATTGCAAGTGCTTTGTTTCGGAGAATCACAAAAAATTAGTGGAAGGAGTGAATAAATTGCTAAAGCCACGCACCGCGAGCAACCAGTTGGAGATGGAGTTTCAGTCACGGATGCGCATATTCCAAAACGAGAACCACCCCTGCAAACCTGATTGCCCGAACCGAAGCGCAACGTGTCGGCTCTCTTGCGAGAAGCTCAAGGCATACGAACTAAAGCGCAGCGAGTTTAGGGCAGAACTGAAAGCCTACATAAATAACCAGCGCGCAATCGAAAGAACAATAGGCGCGGCTAAGTGCCGCAACACAGAACGTACATAAACAATTTAATAGCATTAGGCCGTGAAAAGAGGGCGGTGTCGATATACGTTACACACTCCTTTCTTCCTTTTAACCTCTTCTCCTTTCTATTTTTGGTTTTGTTATTCGTCAAGGTGCTGTTGCACAGCCCCGGTGCCGTTCTCCTTTGACGGTCTAATGCGGAAAGGGAAGTAAAAATGGACAAGCGTAAACGCGGACAGTACGGCAAGCGAGCCGACCCGTGGCTCAACCTCTCGATACTGCTCAATGGCTATGTGAGATGTACGGGAATAAGCCTCGGACGAGCTTTGGATGTCAGCGAGAACACGGGCAGGTCGAGGCTCAACAAGCCCGAAACAATAACCATCGGGGAACTCAAACGGCTCTGCAAAGTCTACGACATTCCCCAAAACGAAATCGAGCGTGTGCTCAAGATTGGAGTATGACATGGCAGTATTAATTTTAGGCATACCGCTGATAGCGGCAGGAGTTTTTGCTTACTACCTCGAATGGTGGAAGTGGAACGCAGGAATGGCGGACAGAAAGGCGGCGAGAAGATGAAGCCGCGTGGATTGTGTATCCCCATTAGCAGGGAGGAATACATGAGATATTTGAAAATCATAAAAGAATATTTCATGGACGAAGCAGAAGCAAAGAAAACGGTCTGAAACAGGCAAGGGATAAAAAACAAATAGCTGAAAGAGAGAAGCATGAAAGAATTAATAGCAGCCGCATTGCTGACGATGTGCCTTGCGAATGTGAGCGCACCGTATAATGCGCCTCTGACGGCACAGAACGCGCCGAGAGCCGATTTTATCACCATCGGAATAACTGACACGATGCTGTCAAGAAAAGATGTTGAGGCGAAGTTGGAAGCTGAGAAAGCAGAGGCGGAAGTAAAACACTTTACGGAAGAAGATGCCGTTGCCGTGGCAAAAATGCTATGGGGCGAAGCAAGAGGATGCACACTTGAAGTCAAGCAGAACTGCGTTAGAACAGTCTGCAACCGATGCACCGAT
>JAZUGJ010000155.1:0-4872 GCA_045641145.1 Paludibacteraceae bacterium | reverse complement strand
GAGTCCAATCTTTTACCGGTGTGCCCGGAGGCACCCGATTCACCGATTCACCGATTCGCATCGTCGTCACCGCTGCCCCCGGCATAGAAGACTCTTTCTATGCGCCTTATCTGCAAGGGGAAGAACTGACGCGAGATACTTATGATTTGGTGACGCATGCAACGGCGCCAGTGGTCAATTCGGGAACCGCAACTTTGGAAACGGCTTTGTTGGGATGTCCGCAAACGGCTGTTTATAGGATAGTCTGCTCACGCTGGTTAGGTTGGCTCAAACCGTTTATTTTTAAGATACCTTTCTTCACCTTAGTTAATATCGTGCCCGCGCGCGAAGTGATTAAGGAACTTATTGCGTTCAATTTCACGAAAGCCAATATCGTGTCTGAACTGACCCGCCTGCTGACGGACGAACCCTATCGGCAAAAGATGTTAGCGGATTATGATGAGATACGCACTATCTTAGGCAACCACCCCGCTGCCGAGACCGCCGCAAAAAGAATCTGTGAAATGATATCAAAAAAGAAGAAATAAAATTTAATAATACAAAGATGAAACGATTATTTTATCTATGGCTCATAGTTATAGCGATAACCATTGTTGGATGTGAGAACAAAAATGAAGTTAGTTCCACGGATCTTTTATTTGAAGAACCTTGTCTTTTGTGGGGTGCAGATGTGACTGCTGCCACAAGTTGGATGACTGACCATGAATTTACTTTGATAGAATATGATACATTAACTGCGACAATAAAATATGCCGCACGGCGAAAAGAACAGTATACATCACTCAATGTATACAAAAACAACTACAATTCTGCTTTTATTCCATTTGATACAACTAAGGTTGCAACTAACATCATTCAGGACTACTTGGCTAAACAATATACATACTATAAAACAACCAATGGGACTAACATCTACATTACTTCAGATAAACAAACATTGGTTTATGCAGTAACTGTTTATGGTGAAAGTGGAGATTTTATTTGGCATGCTGTGACATTTTGTCCAAATAAATGACAATCTTTTTTCGTTATGTAGATTATTAAGGAACCGACTGCAAGTGCAAATCGGTTCCTTAATCTTAAGTGATATATTGTCTCAAAATAACCTATACACCTTATACTTGCCAATTTCCTCATACAACATTATGAGGGAAGGAGGAAATAACTATCCATAAATTTAGGAAAAGTCAGAAAATTTTTAGTAACTTTGCAACGAAAAACGAGTTACAGGTTATTATAAAGGCATTGTATTCCTTCGATAATGTATGCTATATTATAAAGAAATCATAAAGAAATAGTAAAGGAATCATAAAGGAATAGTAAAGAAAATGCTCGGAAAAAACAGGTTCTCCTTCACGAAAAGTGACGAAGAACCCATAACATAAAATGAAATCAAGACCGACACCGACACATCACCCCACTAACCAAGTTTGGTTCTTGACTGAATAAATAGGCACAAAGGGCAATAAAATAGGTGTGCTCTTTTTATAACGAAGATAGGCATCGTCCGTTCCGTAATTATGGTCTTGGCGCAACTCCAGACGACGCGCACCGCTGAACATAATATAAATGATGCCGAGGTAGCCCAATAAAGCCATCAACCATTGCCACCAAGCGTGATAAGAGCCGAGACCAAAAACAAAAACTCCGGTCCATAAAAGAATTTCCCCCAAGTAATTAGGGCAACGCACAATACGATACAACCCCGTATCGACAAATCGATTCGGATTAATTTTTTTTGCCACATTCTTCTGATGATCAGCCCATGCCTCCAGACCAATGCCCAAGGCGGCGATAACGACACCGACCCATGCTGTAACCATGTTATCGGTCAATCCATCTGCTGCGTTTTGAATGCGGAAAATGATAGGCGCCGTTTGGCATAAATACAGCAATACACAACTGAGCCAGATGGCAACTAAAACCATCGGTTTGTAGTCCGTATTGTTTTTAGCATCCAAACTGACCGTTTTAGTATAGAATTTATTGCGTAACTCACGGATAAGGAGATAGGTAGCCAAACGGCAACCATAAAAAATCAACAGCAAGAGCATCAGCCCCGTAGCCCAAGTCAGACTGTGAAAATGAATAATGGCAACCGCCAAAGCAATGCCTGCCACACTATATCCGTAGCCAATGGATATGAACCAAATAAAGCGTTTAAAACCAACGGCATCAATAGCCATTGTTAACAATGTAAGAATGAGAAAGGTAATTAACATGATACTTCAAAATTAAGTTAGTTGATGCGACTCAATTGATATATATCATGTACGTACCAAAAATTGTGCCAGACGGTAATCACAGCAACACGGGCGGTTGCCGGTGCCGTAAGGGTTATTCGGCGTTTGCTGCTATCAGTTCGTCGTTGCGGCTTTTCCACGGACGCGGACCGAGAATGCGCTCTACATCTTCCGAAGTAATTACCTCCCTTTCTATCAGCAGTTCGGCTAAGGCGTTATGTTCCTCTTTATGCTGCTCCAAGATTTCCTTGGCGCGTTTCATCTGTCCGGCAATCAATGCCTGCGTCTCGCTGTCAATGGTCTCTGCCGTCTTGTCCGAATAAGGACTTTGCAGACTGTATTCGCTGCGTCCCGTTGAATCGTAGAACGAAACATCTTTCAGTTTATCCGACATACCGTAATATGCCACCATGGCATACGCCTGTTTAGTGGCGCGTTCCAAGTCGTTCAATGCACCGGTAGAGGTCTGTCCTAAGAACAATTGCTCGGCAGCACGACCGCCCAATAGCGAACACATCTCGTCCAACAGATGCTCCTTGTTGGTCAGTTGGCGTTCCTCAGGCAGGTACCACGCTGCACCCAGCGCCATTCCGCGCGGGACGATAGTGACCTTAACCAACGGATTGCCCCAACGCAACAGCCATGAGATAGTGGCATGACCTGCTTCATGGTAGGCGATGCTCTTTTTCTCCTCGTCAGTCATTATCTTGTTCTTGCGCTCCAAACCGCCTATGATGCGGTCCACCGCGTCCATAAAGTCCTGCTTGCCCACTTTCTTGTGGTCGTTGCGGGCAGCTATCAGGGCTGCTTCGTTACATACATTGGCGATATCCGCACCCGAGAATCCGGGCGTCTGTTTGCTCAGGAAATTGACATCTACCGACTCGTCCAGTTTGAGCGGTTTGAGATGGACATTAAATATCTCTTTACGCTCTTTCAGGTCAGGCAACTCGACATGTATCTGCCTGTCAAACCGTCCGGCACGCAACAGGGCACTGTCCAGCACATCGGCGCGGTTGGTTGCAGCCAAAATGATGACACCCGAATTAGTGCCGAAACCGTCCATCTCAGTCAGCAATTGGTTCAAAGTCGATTCGCGTTCATCGTTACCGCCGACTAAAGAGTTCTTGCCACGAGCACGACCCACCGCATCTATCTCGTCAATAAAAATGATTGCAGGGGCTTTCTCTTTGGCTTGGCGGAACAGGTCACGTACACGACTGGCACCTACGCCCACAAACATCTCCACAAAGTCCGAACCTGACATACTGAAGAAGGGGACATCCGCTTCACCCGCCACGGCTTTGGCAAGTAAGGTCTTACCGGTACCCGGAGGACCTACAAGCAGAGCTCCCTTAGGTATCTTACCGCCAAGGGCGGTATATTTCTTGGGGTTCTTCAAAAAGGCAACTATCTCCTGCACTTCCTCTTTGGCACCTTCCAAACCAGCAACATCTTTAAAGGTCACTTTATCTTTCTTGTCCTTGTCAAACAGTTGTGCTTTGGCTTTACCCACACCGAATATGCCGCCTGCCATACCTGCGGCACCGCGTCCCATCCACCAGAAGAACAGAATCAGCAATAGGAAGGGAGCAACATTGACCAGCAATAGGTACCAAATATCATGAGCATCTTTATAACTGACATCAATGGTCGGCATACCTTTTTCCTGACGATTGGCATTCACGCCGTCCATCCATTTGCTGAACTCTTCCACGCTTGGAACTTTGGTCTGTAACAGGCCTTTCACTTTCTCGCCTGCTTCGCGCGTACCAAATACAACCACATAACTCTTGGGGCGAATGGTGGCTTCGGCTTTGCGGTCATCGCTGACCACTATTTTTTCCACCACATCGTTCTCCACATAGGCCGTAAACTGGGTATAACTCAGTTCCTTATCCATTTTCTTATCCTGATTAGGCGTATATAGGAACCACGCCAATACGCCCAATAACAGCAGGTAATACAACCACCGCCAATTGCGTTTGGGCGGTTGCGGATTGCTGTTCATCTGTTTTTTCTTATTCTTTTCTTTCTGTTCCATTTCTCTAAACTCTAAACTATTTTTTCTCCCATCCGTCAAACACATCGGGACCGTAGGTATTATCCTCGTCCTTGTCATGCAACGGTGCCCATAGTTGGGCAAAGAAAGGATTGCGTTTGGCTTCTTTATCCCAGTTCCACGGGCGGTTGTTTTCCTCTTTTTTATACGGATAGGGGAAACATTGTTCGCACCAATGACCACCAAGCAGAATGAGACGCGGAGTAGCGGTAAACACATGTCCTTCGGCACATTGCCATTCCAACGGCGTATCCCAGTCTCCTTTCTCCATCGTCTTGCTCAGACATTGACCACCACGGAAAGCAGCCGCTTTCTGCATATCCTCAATGGTAAATTCCGACATAGGTTTGTTCTCGTCATATCCGTGATTCAACAATACGGCTTCCTCGCTATTGTGACTGAGATCCATCTCTTTCCACGGTTTGATGGCTTTGTATGCCTCCAAACTGCCGTAGTAGGCATGAATACGCTGTTCTTTATTGTGTTTTATCCACCATTGCGTACCGTGCTCCTTGCTCATTGCCATGGCGTACATTGCCAGTTTGACAATATGCGGCACCAAGTGGG
>JAZUGJ010000154.1:0-19242 GCA_045641145.1 Paludibacteraceae bacterium | reverse complement strand
CCACATCGCACATATTGAGTTTTTGTGCGTGGCTGTCCGCCCTCTATTTTGGATTTCGAGGACACCGACCTCGCTTGCGCTCGCCCACCTCGAAAGATATACATATTTTTATTAAAATACGCAAACCTTCGGGCAATAGGGCGGTGCCCTTTATAGTCCCTTTTGGGGCTTTCTTTTGCTGGCAAGCCGACAACAAAAGCCACCAAAATGACCTATATTTGATATAAATATCAACTTATTGCCCTTCAGTATTTGCGTATTCCAAAAATTCTTTGTATCTTTGTCAGCCAGAAAAGAATTCATGATGCATTATGATTTACAAGATTACTTTTTCATGCGAGGAAGGGGACGATTTGCGTCTCAGTTTTGAAGCCGATGCAGATGCCACATTCCTCGATTTGCACAAAGCCATATTGGCAGCCGTGAAATACCCCGATGACCAGATGACCTCGTTCTTTATGTGCAACGACCGCTGGGAGAAAGGTCAAGAAGTGACATTGCTGGAGATGGACAGCAGTTTTGAATACGACAACATGACGATGGAAGCCACCCGCCTGAGCGACTTGATGGAAGAGCAGGGGCAACGGCTTATATACATCTTTGACCCCATGTTTGAACGCTATTTCTTCGGCTCGTTGCGCGAAATAAGCGCCGGAAACATGGAAGGTGTCCAACTGGTAGAAAAGAAAGGTGTCGCCCCCAAACAACTGCAAACCGAAGATCCGCTTGCGGGCATAGTAGGCAAGGACGGTAAAGCCGAATGGGAATCGGACGAGGATTTTTACGGCGACAGCCAGTACGACTCGGAAGATATTGACATGGAGGGCTTCCAAGACCTGAGTTTTGATGACGGAAGTATGTTTTAACGTCGAAAGTGGCTTGCGACATGGACTACCGCTCTGCGGTATTAGGTCACCGCACTTTCTCCTTTCCGAAAAAAGTTGATGCTTTTTTCGGGGCATTTGGAGGGAGGGGGAAGAAACAAGAATAAACGGATGAAAGTATTAATGGTGTTAGTGGGACCGACGGGGGTTGGGAAGACCGAACTGAGTGTGCGGCTTGCCGAGCATTACGGGTGTCCCATCCTAAACGCCGACAGCCGTCAGATATACCGTGATATACCTATCGGTACCGCCGCCCCGACCGCCCAAGAGCAACAACGGGTGAAACATTATTTCGTCGGCACCAAAGATTTGGACGAGGACTATAACGCCGGAGAGTTTGAGAGGGATTGCCTTGCCGTACTGGAGGAAAGATTGAAGGAGGAAAGCGGGAAAGGAAATGTGATAGGGATATTAACGGGCGGGTCGATGCTGTACATAGATGCCGTGTGCAACGGTTTGGACGATATACCCGCCGTACCGGGCGAGGTGCGAAAGCGAGTGCGAAACCTGTACGCGACAGGCGGGTTGAACGCGTTGCAAGCGGCTTTGCAAGAGGTGGATCCGGAGTATTGGGAGTTGGTGGATCGCGCCAATCCGCAACGGCTAATGCACGGTATAGAAGTGAGTTGGGCGAGTGGCAAACCCTATTCGTCTTTCCGCCGGAGGAGCACCGTACAACGGCCATTCTCGATTGTCAAAGTCGGGTTGCAGCGGAGTAGGGAGGACCTATATGAGCGTATCAACCGAAGGGTGGAACAGATGATGGAAGCGGGGCTGGAGCAGGAGGCAAGACGGGTATTCCGCAACCCCGTACCGAACAGTTTGAACACGGTGGGTTACAAGGAGCTATTCCGCTATTTCAACGGAGAAATGAGTCGCGAGGAAGCCGTCCTGCTGATACAGCAGAACTCCCGCCATTATGCCAAACGGCAAATGACCTGGTTCAGAAGCGACAAAGATATACATTGGCTGAATGCCGAAACAGATTATGAAGAACAAATACATACTATTGATTATTGGCTTGACCATTCTGACGGGGTGCAGTAAGTTAACTTGTGATTTTTCCTATTCTCCCTCGTCCCCTCGTGCCGGTGAGGCGGTTATTTTCTCCAACCAAAGTTCGGGAGGAGACGACTATGAATGGAGTTTCGGGGACAATGTGCAATCTACAGCCAACAGTCCTACTCACATATTTAAAAAGCCGGGTACCTATGTGGTACGGCTGACCGTTATCCGCAATAAAGTGGAGAAACGGGTTCGCACGCATGAGATAACGGTTTTGGATACTGTCCCCGCCATTGCATTCAATACCGATTCGGTGAAGGCCTTTGCCGCGGTCAAACTGTCGGTCAACACCTATAACCCGTGGGGGAAGGAGACTACTTACCGGTGGCAGATAGACCCAAGTAAAGCGGTGCTGCTGGCAGGCAAGGGATTGGATTCGGCTGCCGTGATATGTTATTTCACTTGTCCCGATGAAAATATTACCGTTAAAGTGGCGATGCAGCAAGGAGACAAGACAATGCAGTTGGAGCGCACCGAAAAAATATATCCCCATCTTGCTCCGTCTGTACTGACCGCCACAGGCGAGACCTATTGGGAACAGCATTACTATCCCGTTTGGGGGCGTCGCGTCTATCAGTCGCCTATACCTACGACATCGGAGCCGAATATCGGACGGATACAAGCCGAACAGGACACCGTTTATCAATACGGTGACAGCCGGTTTACCGTCGCCAAAGTGAGTGCGATGACGGGTCAAACGGTGAACGGTTTTCAAGTGGACCGGTTAACCAACAAGATATACGCGTACGGAGCCGCCCTGTGGGTGTGCAACATCAACGGAACCTACCGGCGCACCTTGGCGGAAGAACCGATACGGGCCATCAAAGTAGATGGTGCGGGCAACCGCCTCTATTGGGCCACCGATGCGGGTCTGTTTGCCGCTCCGCTGCTGATTATGCACAATAACACGGGCGATTTCTCGCCGGAACTAATCAACGATAAGACGGGTATCACCCGCTTGTCGGTCAATACGGATATACACGAATGACACAACCCGATTATATATTTGAATCCAGTTGGGAAGTGTGCAATAAGGTGGGCGGTATCTATGCCGTTCTTTCCACCCGTGCCGCTTCCATGCAAAAAGCCCACAAGGATAAAGTGGTGTTTATCGGTCCCGACTTCGGGGCACATTCCGATTTGTTTTTTAAGGAAGACGATTCGTTATGGCAGCCATGGAATGTGTCGGACGAATGGCGCGGCCGTACTCACGCCCGTATCGGGCGGTGGCAAGTGCCGGGCAATCCGATTGCCGTGTTGCTGCGGTGGGATTATTTATGGGAGCAGAAAAACACGATATACGGTTGGGCGTGGGATCGTTTCGGAGTCAAGAGCCACGCGGCTTACGGGGACTACGACGACAGTTGCCTGTTCGGTTATGCGGCAGGGCAGTGCGTAGAAGCCATGACAGATAGCATTCGGAAAGGGAGAAAAAGCCCCCGCATGGTAGCCCACAGTAACGAGTGGCAGACGGCATTCATGATTTTTTACCTGCGTGCTTTCTGTTCGTCTGTCCGCACCTTGTTTACCACCCACGCAACGAGTATCGGGCGTTCCATTGCGGGCAATGGTAAACCGCTTTATGACTATTTCGAGGGTTATAATGGTGACCAGATGGCGGAGGAGCTGAATATGGTCAGCAAACACTCTGCCGAGAAGCAGGCAGCGTGGTGGTGCGACTGCTTTACGACGGTAAGCGATATCACCGCCAAAGAGTGTGCCCGACTATTGGACAAACCTGTGGATATCGTCACTCCCAACGGTTTTGAACAGGGTTTTGTGCCCCAAGGGCAAGCCCTAACCGATCAACGCGAAAAAGCACGCCGTGCATTGAGGCAGTTGGCGCAGAAATACCTGCATGAGACAATAGAGGACGACACCTTTTATGTATGTATCTCCGGCAGACAGGAATGGAAAAACAAGGGTATAGATGTATTCTTAGACAGTATCCGCAGTTTGGGTGCCACACGCCTGACAGGCAAAGCAGCACGGCGAATCGTGGCATTCGTACTGGTGCCTTATTTGGAGCAACCGTTTATCCGTATCGGGAAAACGAGTATCATTTTCCTGCCTTACTATTTGGACGGCAGCCACCCGACATTCAAACTGACTTACTATGAGTTGCTGACGGGCATGGATTTGAGTATCTTCCCCAGTTACTATGAGCCGTGGGGTTATACGCCGCTGGAGAGCGTGGCTTTCGGTGTGCCGACTATCACCACTTCCCTCAGTGGTTTCGGGGCTTGGTATGGTGCTTGCCACCGGTTGACAAACGGCGCACCTGTAACGGTGGTAGCGCGCAACGACAGTAATTACAGCGAGGTGGTGAAGCAGATAGTAGAAACGGCGGAGCGTTTTTTGACGCTGAATACACGACAGACGGCATCTGTTCGTCGCGCCGCCATGACCGTAGGCAAAGAAGCCGATTGGGAACATTTCTTCCCCTATTACGAGAAAGCGTATCATATTGCACTAACCAAAAAGCGTCCCCAATGAGGACGCTTTTTTTAGTTGTTATAACGACTCCAGAATGTGGCAGAGCCATTGGTAACACTTGTCAGTGGACGATATGCTCAGTCGTTCCTGCGGCGAGTGAACGCCATACATTTGCGGACCGATGCTGACGATATCCCAATCCGGATATTTAGTTAAAAACAGACCACATTCCAAACCGGCGTGGACGGCCTGTATGTGTGCCTCTTCGTGGAATAAATCGCGGTATGCCGCAAGGGCGGTCTTCAATATGGGTGACTCCATGTCGGGTTTCCACCCGGGGTAACCCATACTATGTGCTATCTCATCACATGTCTGTGCCAACACACTCACCACACGCTCCTTGATGGCGTGCTTGGTGTGCTCTCCCGATGAACGCTGAGATGTCACGATCTCGATATACTCGCCCTGCTCGTCTTTTTGCATTTTGACGGATGCCAAATTGGTGCTGGTTTCTACCAATCCGGGTATCTCTTTTGACATGGCAATCATACCGTGCGGGCAGTCATATATGGCTTGTATCAGTTGGCGGGCGTTATCAATGTATCCGGCAGGCATGTCTGCACTGTCCAACGATAAATTCATCTCTTTTTCCACCTCACCGAACACTTTTTCCACATCGGCTTTGTAGCGGTTGAAAGCAGCAATGATTTCATGCTTGTCTTTCTCGCAAACCACAAAATCGGCTTCCGCCTCGCGGGCGATAGCGTTACGCAAATGGCCGCCGTCTATCCGGGCAAGGTGCCAGTTGTATGGGGCTATCTCATGCAGGAAACCGGCAATTATTTTATTGGCATTGGCGCGTCCTTTATTGATGTCATCGCCGGAGTGACCGCCCAACAGATTTTTTACCGATATATGGAAAGCAAACATCGGCTCGGCAAAACACGGTGTATAGGTCGTGTAGTGCATCTTGCCCAATGTGTCTATACCTCCGGCGCAACCGATGCATATATGTCCATCGTCTTCGTTATCGAGATTAATCACACGCTTTCCTTTCAGCCAACCTTCCCGTACATTCTTAGCGCCGGTCATGCCGCACTCTTCGTCCACTGTAAACAGGGCTTCTATAGCAGGGTGTTTCAGCGTTTTGTCGGTCAGTACCGCCAAAGCCATGCTGAGACCTATACCGTCATCGCCGCCTAAGGTCGTGCCGTGCGCTTTCATCCAGTCGCCGTCGATATAGTATGACACGGGATCTTTTAAGAAATCGTGCTGCACCTCGTTATCTTTTTCCGCCACGATATCCATGTGGGCTTGTAAGATAACGGTTTCCTTATCCTCGTAGCCCGGTGTAGCGGGAACGCGCATAAGGACATTCATGGCTTCGTCGCGCTCGCATTTGATATGGTTAGCCGCTGCAAAATCAACGAGCCACTGACTTATTTGTTCCTCGTGCAGCGAAGGACGGGGAACTTTACAAATTTGCTCAAACAGACTAAAAACGCCTTTATTCATGTGCTACTTCATTAGATATGTTCCGCAAATAGGGTTCGGGGTAGGGCAGACGGTTGGGACCTTCGGGATGACCGTATCGGTTGCGCTTGAACTGACCGTTTTCTTCCTGCCGTTCTACACCGTCCAGATATTTGGTAAACAGATAAATACCGAGTTTTTTCCACGCCTCATGACATTCCTCTGCCTGAGCAATGGAATAGCGGGTAAGGAAATCGCGCCGGCGGGCATCCGGCATAGATGCTACCGATTCGTCAATGACGCTTATCTGGTTGTTGAACTTGTCCTCCCAAACAGCACGCTCTTTACGCAGGTCTTCTATCATACGGCTATACTTGGTATAGACCCAGTTAGCAACGATATTGAATGTCCACCACGCGCTGGTAGGCGAATAGGTATAGAGGTCGCCGTTGCCCTCACGGAAACATTCCGGTACAGCATTGATGCGGCAGTACATCGGTACATATAACGAGGTAGCAGCATCGTCCACCGAGAACCAGAATATACCTTCTTTATTCGGGCGTATATGCGCGAGGAACGAGCAGGCGGTTTGCTGGGTAGCGGTCGGACGCTCATACCAATAGGTGGTGCTGTCCATCTTGTAGGTCAGTCCGCCGTAGCGTAGTTTGCTGTGCCACGGTCCTGCGGCAGTGCCTTGGGTGATATCCAGCGGTGTGCCTTCATACTGGTCGCGCATACATTCTTTCAGTTCCTGCAAACCTACTTTGTGGTTGGGACGGAAATAGAGGGGCATAGGTTCGCCTGCATTTTTGCCGCCGGTTGCCAGGAATGTCTTGCCGGACGCATAGTCAAAATAACGGTCCATATCATCATTGAAGCGGCGGAAGAAAGACCACACGCGCGTTTCGCATACATACAAGCCGGAGAATTCAAACGGATTATAGACATTGGCGAAGTTAAAGTCTGCATCTTCGCCGGAGAATAAACCATTGTTGCGGGCGAAGGAGATAACATCTTTTGACCACAGGACGGTACCGTCTTTGGAAACACAATACCCCTTTTTCTTATCGTATCGGCTGCCTTTCAGCGGCAGGTAGGTGGTACGGGCCTGGTTGGCGTGGGCGGAGATACAATCGTCCGGAATGCGGGTAGCAACCCACACGGCTCCGCGTTCCTTACCGCCTTTGCCGGTCATATCCATCAACCATATTTCCGCTGTGTCGGCAATAGAGAATGATTCGCCTTCGCTGGCATAGCCGTATTGGGCGACGAGCGAGGTCATCAAATCCACCGCTTCGCGTGCCGTGCGGGAGCGCTCAAGGGCTATCTGCATCAAACTGACATAATCAATGCCGATTGTATCCCAACACTCTTCGCGTCCACCCCAAGTGGTCTCGAATACCGCTACCTGGTGCTCATTCATATATCCGACTACCGAATAAGTATGTTCCGCTTCCGGTATTTGGCACAAGGGCTTGTAGCTATCACCGTCTATTACGGCACGCATAGATCCCTTGGGGTGCTCGGCTGCGGGAGTGAAATTCAGATAACCGTAATGGGCGTAACTATCCATTGCATAGGTAATCATGACACTGCCGTCCGCGGATGCTTGCTTACCGACTAGAAAATTGGTACACGCCCAAGCGGCACTTGCCGCAACCAATACGGCACATAAGAGAATTAAAAACCGTTTCATATCGTATTTGATTGTTGTAATCCGAGTGCAAAGGTAGTGTTTTTTTCGGAAATATGCAAGTAATTCGGCAAAAAAACGCCGAGTCACGCACCGTCAAACTTTGATTAAGGTGGGCAGCGTGTGGCGCGCAGAGGATAAAAAATTGAAGATTTATTTGCATAATTAAAAAAAAATGCGTAATTTTGCGGTGCAAAATCATTTTTTAACGAACCTCGCCAAAAGGCACACTATTATGGCAAACGACAAGCAAGCACTCGTTAATGAGTTGAAAAGTCTGCTGGAGCAGAATGTAACGGAAGTAAAAGAGCAGGTGGAAGAACTGAAAAACAAGTTCTACCGCCAGTATCATGAAGAGCAAGCCGCCCTCAAAAAAGCAGCCGAAGAAGCCGCTACTGCCGCCGGCGAAGCGTTGGATAACTGGCAGCCCGTGCTGGACGAAGCCGAGCAGGCATTCCGTGAATTACTGAGCGCATACAAGGCAAAGCGCGCTGAGGTACAGAAAGAAATGGACGCACAAATGGAACAAAACCTGCTTCGCAAGGAGAATATCATCGCCCAAATGAAAGAAATGGCGGAGGCAGAGACGGCAGATGTGATGGACAAAATGAAGAAAGTGCGCGAACTGCAAGCCGAGTGGAAAACGATAGGCGCTGTACCTGCCCCCAAAGCACAGGAGATTTGGAAACAATATAACCAATACCAAGAGCAGTTCTATGACCTTGTAAAGATAAACATTGAATTGCGCGATTTGGATTTCAAGAAGAACTTGGAACTCAAAACCTTATTGTGCGAAGCCGCCGAGAAGCTGAAAGATAACGAGAACATTATCGAAGCCGGACGCGCCTTGCAGCAACTGCACGACGAGTGGGCGGAGATAGGCCCTGTGGCTCGTGAGTTACGCGAGGATTTATGGAATCGTTTTAAGGAAGCCAGTTCGGTGATCAATAAAAAACACCAAGCGTATTTTGATGCGCTACATGAGAAAGAAAAGGATAACCTCGCGAAGAAACAGTCACTCATTGAGCAGCTGAAAACCATGGATTGGTCAAACCTCAAATCCAACAAGGCGTGGGACGAAATGGGTGAAAAAATACAAGCCATTCAAGCCGAATGGCGCACCGTCGGTTTTGCACCCAAGAAGCAGAACCAAGCCATTTACGAGGAATATCGCTCCCTGACGGACGCTTTCTATAAAGCCAAGACCGCTTTCTACAAGCAGGTACGGGATATATTCTCCGATAACTTGAAAAAGAAACGCGACCTGATTGCCCGCGCCAAAGAGTTGGCAGGCAGCGAGACGTGGCAAGAGACGCAAGAGGCACTGATTGCCTTGCAACGCGAGTGGAAAACGATAGGTCCTGTCGCCCATAAATACAGTGACGCCCTGTGGAAAGAATTTACCGAGACTTGCGATAGTTTCTTCAATCGCAAACGCGAAGCCAATAGCCAAGCCCGTCAGGAACGGCAGAAAGCCCGCGGTGAAAAAGCCATGCAGGATGGCGACAGAGGCAAAATGATGAAGGTATATGAGCACCTAAAACAGGAAATCAAAACGGCAGAGAACAATATTCTATTTTTCACAGGTAAGTCCAAGAGCGCCAATAAACTGGTGGACGACATGCAGAAGAAGATAGACGGATTGAAAGCCCAATTGGCTGAATTGGAACATAAACTCGCCGAGGAGGAATAAGCATGGAATTGATTGACTATCAAGATGTCGAAATCCGTCAGCGGGAGCAGACCGTTCTAAAAAATATTCACCTCCGCATTCATAACGGGGATTTTGTCTATCTGCTTGGCAAGGTGGGTTCAGGGAAGTCTTCGTTGATGAAGACTTTTTATGCCGAACTGCCTATTTACAGCGGTCAAGCTACATTCTTGGGCTATGATTTGCCTACCATCACACAAAAACAGATTCCCTATCTGCGTCGGAAGATAGGGGTCGTATTTCAAGACTTCCAACTATTGCCCGATCGTACCGTAGAGGATAATTTGCTGTTCGTACTTAAAGCCACCGGTTGGAAAGACCAAACGGTGATGCGCAACCATGTGCATGACATGTTGACTCAGGTCGGCATGAGTGACAAGGGTTATAAAATGCCTTATCACCTCTCCGGTGGTGAGCAACAGCGTGTAGTCATTGCGCGTGCATTGCTCAATACACCCGATGTTATTCTGGCGGACGAACCCACCGGCAATTTGGATATAGAGACAGGCGAGGATATTATGAACCTGCTATATAACATATCCAAAGCAGGTATGACGGTCATAATGTCCACTCATAATCTCCGCTGGCCGGAGAGGTTCCCCGGTCGCGTGCTGGAATTTAGCAATCAGGAAATTCACGAAAGATTATGACACGCATTGTGCTTCTTTCCGATACACATGGCCTGCTGGATAAGCGGGTCATGCCGTATTTAGACGCATGCGACGAAATATGGCATGCCGGCGATATCGGTTCTATCGAAGTGTTGCAGGCCCTGCGTGAGAAGAAACCCACCCGCGCCGTGTTCGGCAATATGGATAGTGGCGATGTGCGTTATTCGCTGTCCGAATTCTATCGTTTTCGTGTGGAGGATATTAATGTATTTATGACCCACATAGGTGGCTATCCGGGCAAATACAACCCATGGCTGATACCCATGTTCCAAAAATCGCAACAAAGCGATAATCCTGTTGCAGACAAGATCGATTTATTCGTCTGCGGACACTCCCATATTCTTAAGGTACAATACGATCACCGGTGGAATTTTCTCACAATGAATCCAGGTGCAGTAGGAAAACAAGGTTGGCAAACGGTGCAAACATTATTGCGGTTTACCATTAACAAACACGAAATCAGTGATTTAGAGGTTGTGGAGTTGGCGAGGAATTAAAAATATGTTAAAGAACATAAAAAAAAATTTTGCTACCTCGCGAAAAAGCAGTACCTTTGCAATCGAAAACGAAACAACACAATCTTTTTTGTACCTTAAAAATCAAACAGACTAATACCAGGGAACAGGGACGCTGAGAAGCGTCCTTTTCTTTTGTCCCTGTTATTCTTCCCTTCTGATGCAGGCACCTATAGCGTTCAACCGTTCCTCGATACGCTCGTAACCGCGGTCGATTTGATCAATATGGTCAATGCGTGAAGTGCCTTCTGCCGACATGGCGGCAATCAGCATTGCAATACCGGCACGGATATCGGGGCTGGTCATGTTATTGCGTTTGAGTTGCATTTTATGGTCGTGACCGATAACCACAGCACGGTGCGGATCGCACAAAATAATCTGTGCCCCCATGTCAATCAGCTTATCCACAAAGAACAAGCGGCTTTCGAACATCTTTTGATGAATGAGTACACTGCCTCTCGCCTGGGTCGCAACGACCAATATGACCGACAATAAATCGGGGGTCAGTCCGGGCCACGGAGCGTCGGCTATATTCAGTATGCTGCCGTCCAAAAAGGACTCTATCTGATAATGTGCTTGTGCAGGAATATAGAGGTCATCGCCTTGCGGAATAACCTGTATGCCCATTCGGCGGAATGTCTCGGGAATAATGCCCAAGTCCTTATAACTGACATCTTTTATGGTCAGTTCACTGCCCGTAACGGCTGCCATTCCTATAAACGACCCCACTTCAATCATATCAGGCAAAAGACGGTGGGTAGTTGCATGCAGTTTCTTTACGCCTTCAATTGTCAATAGATTGCTGCCCACACCGTTTATCTTGGCACCCATATTATTCAGCATCTTGCATAGTTGCTGCAAATAGGGCTCGCACGCGGCATTATAAATAGTGGTTGTCCCTTCTGCCAATACGGCTGCCATCACGATATTGGCGGTACCTGTAACAGATGCCTCGTCCAACAACATATACGAACCTTTTAGTCCGTTTTTAGCGGTAAAGGTATATGCCAATAGATCCTGGTTATAGTCAAAAGTCGCGCCCAAATTGAGCATGCCCTGAAAATGAGTGTCCAACCTCCGTCTGCCTATTTTGTCACCGCCGGGTTTGGCATAAGTTATCTTGCCAAGCCGTGCTAATAGGGGACCTATCAGCATTACCGACCCTCGCAAACGGTTGCAACGCAAGCGAAAATCGGCACTATCCAAATAATCTCTGTCTAAGTTCTTGGCAGTAAAACGGTAGCGGCGGGTATCTGTTCGCTCCACCTGTACACCCATAGCACGCAATAGGTCTATCTGATTGTTAACATCCAGTATATCCGGCAAGTTGTCTATCTCCACCGACTCTTCGGTGAGCAACACGGCACATAGCACTTGCAGTGCCTCGTTCTTGGCACCACTGGGGGTTATACTTCCTTTTAGGCGATGTCCGCCTTCTACTACAAAACTTGCCATATTATATATAATTTACTTCCGGTGTAATGCGTATGCCGTATTTGCTCCACACGCTATCACTCACCGCTTGTGCCAAATCCATAATGTCTTTTGGGGATGCATGGTGCCTGTTTACAATAACCAGTGGCTGCTTGCCATATATTTGGGCACCGCCCAGTTGTTTGCCTTTCCAACCGCACTGCTCTATTAACCAGGCAGCGGGGATTTTGTAGGTGAGAGTCGAATTGGCGGCAAGAGGATAATTCGGGATATTCGGATAGTCCTTTTTCAGTTGCTCAAACTGCGTTTCTGAAATGACGGGGTTCTTAAAGAAACTGCCGGCACTTCCCAATTCGCCCACTTCGGGCAGTTTGGCTTTCCTAATAGCTATGACCGCTTCCCGCACGTCCTGTGCCGAATGCAAATCAGCAGCCTCCTCTTTCAGCCCTCCGTAGTTGGTTTTCAGCTCACCGTCTTTCTGCAAACGATACACTACTTTGGTGATGATATACTGTCCTTTCAGTTCATTCTTGAATATACTGTCCCGATAACCGTATCGGCACTCCTCATTAGTGAACACGCGTGTGCGCGAGGTGGCAATCTCTATTCCCTCCACCGACTCAATTACATCTTTGGCCTCTACGCCGTATGCTCCTACATTCTGCACCGCACTGGCGCCCACTGTGCCTGGTATATGGCTCAAATTCTCCATGCCGGTCAGGTTCATATCCACCAATTGGGCAATCAAATCGTCCGTTTTCAATCCGCTTTCCGCCTCTATCCACACCTCTTGTTCCGTTTCTTTCAATGCTTGCGCTTTGCGCATGGCGGAGTGTAGCAGCACACCGTCATAGTCCTTGGTAAAAAGCAGGTTGCTGCCATCCCCAATCGCCATAATGTTTTCTGTTCGGTAGCGTCGCAACAATTCACACAGGTCCTCCACAGACTCGTATTCCGCCCACACTTTCGCCTTGACATCCATGCCAAATGTGTTGTAGGGCAATAGCGAACTATTTTCCCGTACGGTTATCATTCTTGCGTCGGCACTATATCGTTGTGATGATACTCTTTCAGCCCTTCAATCGGGTCCAACAAGATGCGTGAAAGGGTAAATCCCATGTCATCTAACACCTGTTGCAAGACAGGGCGGTAATAGTAGGCAATGCCACCGATAAAGCCCACCGGCAGCGTTTTGGTATCTTCTATCTCTATATCGTTTTCGTCCTGGTAGTACTGCTCCAAGTTGCGCTCCACAAAAGACATAAAATGGTCATATACCAAGTCGTAAATGCGTTTGTTGTCGATATTCTCGGCACAGAACTTACTCAGCGAAGCCAAGTAACGATTGGGGAATGGCTGACGATACACATGCTCAATAATATCCGCTTGAGTCAGTTGGTATTGGGCGATAAATTTCTCTTTCAACTCGTTGCCCAATTGGTTTTTGAATACATCCGCCACTAAGCGTTTGCCCAATACGGCACCGCCGCCTTCATCACCCAAGATGAAACCTAATGACGGTACATTCTTCACAATTTTTTCGCCATCGTACAGGCAACTATTAGACCCTGTACCCAATATACACGCCACACCTCTTTTTTGCAGCAACAACCCGCGTGCAGCACCTACGATATCGGATTCAACTTGTATGTCAGCATCTTTGAATATGGCACTTAAAGCGTTTTTGACAAAGGGCTTCTTTTCCGGCGTACAACCTGCTCCATAGAAGAAAACATGGGTTACCGTCCCTGCCCAAATCAAGTGTCCCATCTGGGGCAATAACTGGTTCATCACGCTATTACGCATAGCATCTTGGGTTTGATAGAACGGGTTAATGCCGTCTGTCAAGAAATCGCTGGACTGCCCGTTAGCAGTCATCAAACACCAATGCGTTTTGGTGGAACCGGAGTCTGCTATAATAATCATCTTCTTTTTGCAAATTTGGCACAAAGATACGGAAAAATCCCGAATATTGCAAGTTTTTTTGCAAATATCGGGGAAAAAGTGTAACTTTGCAGTAAAATAAACTACTTGAATGAAGACCTTTTCTCTTTTCGGTCGCCTGTGTCCGACCGCTGAAATCCGTCGTATTGCCGCGCAAGCAGACGAGACATATATCCTTTTGTGTTTGAAGCCAGAGATAGAGTGGGTACATTACGCCCAAGAGCGTATGGTGCAAATTCTGTGCGACACGGGGGCAGTAATGGTTTATGCCGACCGTTTCAATAAGCACGTTGCAGCCGACGGTTCGTGGACTGCCACGCCCGCGCCGGTCATTGACTATCAATTGGGCGCCTTGCGCGATGATTTCGATTTCGGGTCGGTATTGATGATTCGTACCGATGCCCTGCGCCAGGCCGTCAGCGATATGGACACTGAGTATCAATATGCAGGATTGTATGACCTGCGTTTGCGCCTGTCCAGACTTGGAGATTTAGTACACATTAATGAGTTCCTGTACTATGACGTGGAGCAGGACACTCGCAAATCAGGCGAGAAACTGTTTGACTATGTTGACCCGCGCAACCGTGGCGTACAAAAGGAAATGGAGCAATGCGTTACTGCCCACCTTAAAGCTGTTGGGGGCTATTTGGCACCTGCGTTCAAAGATGTGGATATCAATCAAGGGGAGTTTGAGTATGAGGCATCGGTGGTTATTCCCTGTAAGAACAGAGTAAAGACTATTGGCGATGCTATCCGTTCTGCCCTTTCGCAGCAAGTGCGTGCGCCATACAAATATAATGTCATTGTTGTAGATGACAATTCTACCGACGGCACTGTTGATGTGATTCGCCGTTGTATGGACGAATGTGCTGATAATCGTCTCATTTATATTCCTCAAGATAAGACTTGGCACGCTATCGGCGGAAACTGGAACGCTGCTTTTCATCACCCGTTATGCGGAAGATTTGCTATTCAGTTAGACTCGGATGATATGTATTCGTCGCCCGATACTGTACAGCAATTTATTGATGCTTTCCACGAGCAGAACTGCGCCATGGTCATCGGCACCTACCAATTGACTGATTTTGAGGGGCACCCTCTGCCTCCGGGGGTTATTGACCACCGCGAGTGGACGCCTGACAATGGGCGCAATAATGCTCTACGTATCAACGGTTTGGGCGCTCCGCGTGCTTTCTGGACACCGCTATTGCGCGAACTTAATTTCCCTACTACCAAGTACGGAGAGGACTATGCTGTGGGCTTGCGTATCAGCCGTGAATATCGTATCGGGCGTATCTACAATGTGCTGTATAACTGCCGCCGCTGGGATGATAATTCGGATGCCAACTGCGATATCGAAGCCATGAACCGCAACAATTTATATAAGGATCGCATACGCACGTGGGAACTGCTTGCCCGTATTCATCAGAATGAACATTAAAGTCGGTATCTTGACTGCCCCGCATATTGATTACGAATTGCGGGGCGATACTTTTCTCCTGCGTAATGTTCGTATCGGCATCGGTTTTCATTGGGACAGGCGCGAGGATGAACTTTTTGCTGGTCAGTTGCATATTCTCCACAATGCTGACGGTACCGAGACTGCCGTCAATACTCTGTCCATTGAGGACTACCTCTGCTCGGTCATCTCGTCGGAGATGTCCGCGGATAGTCCTATCGAACTGCTGAAGGCGCATGCTGTCATCTCTCGCAGTTGGGCGTTGCGTGCTATAGGTCATACGGGTCATACGGGCTTTGATGTTTGTGCCGATGACCATTGTCAGCGTTATGAAGGGTTGCACCGCATGAACGACCGTGCCGTGCAAGCCGTCCGTGAAACGGCAGGACAAGTGCTGACATATGAGGGAGAGATATGTGATTGCCGATATCACAAGTGTTGTGGCGGACGCACAGAGCGTTTTGAAACCTGTTGGGAGAACACGCCGAAGTCCTATTTGCAATCGGTTGAATGTCCCTATTGCGATACACACAATAAATTCCTACTTCGTACGGTATTGAATAATTACGACCAAGAAACGGTTGATTTCCACGATTGGCAGGTAGCTTATACAAACCGTGAACTGCATGATATTCTCCTACAAAAGTCGGGTATTGATTTCGGCGATATCGTAGCATTAGAGCCAATCAAACGCGGGGCGTCGGGGCGTATTTATGAACTGCGTATTGTCGGCACGCTTCGTACTGAGACTATCGGTAAGGAGTTGAAGATCCGTCAGTGGCTAAGTCCAACCTGCCTTTATTCGTCGTGGTTTGACATTATCCACAAGGCGGATAGCGCCAAATGGCTTTTGACGGGTCATGGATGGGGGCACGGGGTAGGTCTATGCCAAATAGGTGCTGCTGTGATGGCAGAACAGGGTGCCTCTTATCAAGACATCCTGTTCCGCTATTATCCAAACACCGTTCTTTCAGCGGTGTAGTTTACTCCACTTTTTCACCTAAAGTATTGTACAATCCGTCTTCCTGGAGGATATAAATATGTCCTCTCCGTACGACTTTCTGTGCTTCAGCCCCTTCTTGTCGGAAAGGATTGGTCATACATTCCGCACCAGTAAGGTTGAGTCGGCAGGATTTAATCCATTTACCGTTGGGAAGCAGCACTTCTACCTCAATGTATTGACCCGATGTGAAACTATTATCTTGGTAATAGATAGAAGTCGATTGTCCCTGTTTTAATTCACCATCCAGATGCCATTGGTATCCCTGTATGCCGTATAACTGAATAGCATCCAAAGCGACCCCGACAACATTGTCGTATTTCTGGTGCAAGATGGTATTGGGCAATCGTACAAAGATAGTAATGGGGAACTTGAGCGTTTCGTCGCAAACTTCATCGTAGACCTCAATTCGTCCCGCTACCGTTCCAGGAATGAATGTGCTGACATCGAGAACGAACGAATGCCCGTCTGCACTGATAGTCATCGGGAAGGGCGTTTCGAGTGTTCCGTCCAATTTGAAGAACGTGGCGGAAGCGATGTCTCCTTTCACCTTGTTGAAGTCAATGAGTACCGATGTACCTCCGTCGCACTCGGGATTGACATCGGTAGGCATGCTCATAACGAGGCATGTAAGAATCTTGACATTATAGGTCACTATGCTGTCACAGCCGACGCTATTGACGAGGGTGTATGTCTTTGGACCGGACTCGTAAATCCATTCACCATGCAAACAGAGCGAGTCCCGAGCAATGGTATCTACCGATTGCGGCTCAGACTCAAGACGGATATGAATGCCTGTGATAACAATCGAGTCGCAATCATAGTAGGTGGTATCCATTTGGATCAGTTCTCCCGAATAATCGTAGGGGTGGCATTCTGATGTTTCGCGATGAATGGTATCGGGTTTGTTGACATAGAACGAGACAGACAAGTCTTCGCTGTTTTCCAAGCCGGTGCAAGAATTGACGTAAGTGGCTTTGACAAACAAATCGTACCAGCCCTTATTCTCATAGCGGTGGTGAGCGACCGATTCGGTCAATACTTCCGAAGTGCCGTCGCCGTAGTCGTAGGTAACTTTTTTGTAGGTGTTGTGTCCGATATTGAGTTGGATATCAATAGTATCTGTAGTGCAGAAATGTACATTGGACACACTGTCTATACTAAACGGAATTCCGTTCAGCATAATGCTGCGACTGACGGTAGATGAACCGCATGAGTAAGCATACGACTCGCGTTGACCATAACCATATACATGTGCGAGGAAACCCATGTCGCCGGTAAGACGATAGTTGGAAGGTGCATTGGCGGTGTTTTCGATATTGACGCGAGCAAATGAATAATCGGGAGCGCCGGTAACAGGGTGGAACGAGATAGGCAATGCCGTTCCGTTTTTAGTTAGTGTCATTGATGCCGTATTGGCGGTTAGGGTAACGATATTGACATAATGGCAAGGTAGCTGTTGCTGCTCGCCTAAAGGGATTTGAAATGTAGAGAAAGTAATATCGTTGATAACCTGTTCCACCGGACTAATCCACAGCATGGCAGGGTCGGAAATGGCATCAGAGCGGTGCTTGATAGTATCTTCGTCGTATCGGTTGGACACCATAAACATGTGTACACCGGCAGGGCAGGATGTGGTTAAAAAACAAGCGGAGTCTTTCACCAACGGTGACTTCAGTTCACCACAAAATGTGGTTTTGTCATCGGTGCAATAGGTATTTAATTGTCCGATTTCAAATTCCCAATAATGTTTGGGTTCTTTGGAGAAATCAAAGGTGTGAACCCACTGCGGTTCACCATTTCGGTTGTTAATATACACTTCTGTTCCATCGTTAATCGCCATAACTGCGATTTTATCACGGCGGTGGTGGAGAGACGAGGTAATAACAAAGTCGTTGCCCCAATAAGCGATAGGCATGGCTTGCGAGAAGATATGGTCGCGGTCGCGTACCTTATCGGGCAAGTTGGTATGCGGACAACCTTGGAACACGGCGATGGGTTTATGATTGCGTGCTTTAACATGTGTGCCACTAAAATCGCTGATATCGCCGCTGTTCTTACCTGACCAAACGTAATAAACTTCCCCTTTGTTGAGCGTGACGGATTGCGCACCTGTTTTTCCTCCTGCCGTTTTGGTAGTAAGTTCATAATCCACCGTTGTATTGTCTTCCACTGCAATAATGGCGAAATGGGAACCTTGCTCCGTATCTGAGTGAACGGACGCAGGATAGGTCTGCACATAATACTCATCCAACAAAGATGCTGTAGGTAATACATTAGTGGCATCAAAAGACATGTGTTTGTAGTTTGCTGCAAAAAGGGAAATGTCTTCAGTCGCCGTAACATGCAACGCGGTGGAGGTCACCGTTTCACTGGTGTTGGAATAGCAATCCCATGGATTATTTCTGCGCTGATAGCTGTCTTCACGGGCTGTTCCGTTGTATAGGTCGACTTTCTGCACTGCATTGGCAGCCACATTGAAGGTCTGTGTTTGTCCGTTGCCCGGATTGGTTACAGTAACCGAGCATGCTTTCTTCGTGGAGAAAGTCAAAGAGAGGGTAATACTCTTATCCTCGTCATCATAAGAGTCGGCACGCAGGAAAGTGACCCAGAAATCCTTACCTTCCGTAGAAGGTGTTTGGGCGAACAGCCGACCAACGCTAATATAAGCCAGCAGGATGAAAACGAAAAACCATCTATTTTTCATATTGGTGTTTATTTTTACAAAGTTGTATGAGATTCCAATTCCAAAAAGCCGTATGCTCCAATCGTGAGACGGCAAATAACAATCCGATTGTTGTCACGATACCGATGACTGCTCCGCCGAATATGTCTTCCGCAAAATGCTGATTGAGGTAGATGCGCGAGTAACCGCCAAGAACAGCCAAGACGAAGCAAAAGAGATTAATAAGAGTATAGAGACAGTTTCGACCGTCGGTTGACCGTCGGGGAATACC